>JAHRAN010000105.1 GCA_020027245.1 Myxococcota bacterium | reverse complement strand
TCGCCGATGCCAAAGCGCATCTTCAGCACGCGCTCCTCGCGCGGCGCCAGGGTTCCAAGCATGCGATACATCTGATCGGAGAGGCTCAGATCAACCGCCACATCCTGCGGGTTGATCGCGTTCTCGTCTTCGATGAAATCGCCCAGGCTCGAATCCTCGCTCTCACCGACGGACATTTCGAGGCTGACCGGGTCTTTCTCGATGCGCAGCGCCACGCACACTTTCTCGATGGGCATGTCGAGCAGGGTCGCAAGTTCCTCGGGGTGCGGCTCGCGTCCCAGTTGCTGCACCAGACGCCGGGAAGCGTGGCGCACTTTGTTGACGATCTCGATCATGTGTACCGGAATGCGAATGGTGCTGGCCTGATCGGCAATGGCGCGCGTGATCGCCTGCCGGATCCACCAGGTTGCGTAGGTGGAGAACTTGTACCCGCGCCGCCAGTCGAACTTTTCGACCGCCTTCATCAGCCCGATGTTCCCCTCCTGAATCAGATCGAGAAACTGAAGGCCGCGGCTTATATGTTTCTTGGCGATCGAGACGACCAGCCGCAGGTTCGCCTCCGTCAGCTCCGCCTTCGCTTGCCGCGTCTGCTCCGACGCCGCCGCCCACTCGGCGCGAAGGGTTCGAAACTGCGCGCGGCTCATCTGCGCCTCGGCTTCGATGGCCTGAAGTTGCGTCTCGATGGCGTCGAGTTTCTGCTTTGTCCGCGCCACGCGCTGCGCGTCGCCGCCGAGCCGGGCGAGCGCATCCCGTCCCCGGCGACAGCGCTGACCGACGAGCGGCGAAAGCTCCCGGAACTCGGAAGCGCGCACCTCAAAGGGACGCAGCAGCCGGTTGCCGCGCCGCTGACAATCGGCGGCGCGCTGCGCTATGGCGCGAACCTGCTCGGAAATTTCCACCAGACGCGAGCGCAGAAAGCGCTGCGCGAGAAGCAGGTCAACCATCTTGCGATAACTCGCCGCGGTTTCCGCTTCGAGACGCGCGCGGGCGTCGGCTCCCGTGCGCGGGTTGGAAATCGCACCGCGCTTGCGCGCCACACTGTTCTTCAAGCGTCGAATCTCGTTGAAGGCTCTGGTCAGCGCGCGCCGCCGGTGCAAAGGAGTGGGCGCGGTGTCCTCGTCATCGGGCTCGGTCAGAAGCTCCCGCGCTTCGATGCGACCGCGCTGCAGCGCTTCGCCAAGTTCCAGCAGCGCGCGAATCCCGAGCGGGGTGCCGACGGTGGCGTAGAGCATCCGGTACTCGCCCTGCTCGATGCGCCGCGCGAGCGCCACCTCGCCCTCGCGGGTCAAAAGCGACACCTGTCCCATCTCGCTCATGTAGACGCGGACCGAGTCGTTGCTCGCCCCGCCGCCGGTGGGCTGCATAACCCGGGCGCGACCAGCAGCCGGCAGCGCGCTGGCGCCTTCCTCGACCAGCGCGATTTCGTTCTCGCTCAGGAAGGCCAGCAGTTCGTCCCGCTGTTTCAGCGCGGCTTCGGGAAGCCGGTCGTGCAACTCGCGGAGCGTCAGGTAACTCTCGCGGAAGCCCTTTCGCTGCAAGGCCCGCAGCGCCTTCAGGGTGCGCGGCGAGGGCGTTTCGCTTGCGCCTCTTCGAGTTCGGCGGCGGCGATGACCGGGCGCGGTTGATGTCAAGCTTAAACCTCCTGTCAGAGACGGGTCAGGAACCCGTAGCGCGGGAGCCAGCGCGATGCGAGTCGCCGCGCCGCGCTTCAATATGCGCATCGCTGCGCCGCGCTTCGATCTGCTGCTGCTTGCGGCGCAGGAAGGCGCTCGAATCTTTGCCGTCCTGTCGGAACGTCTGCGTCGTGGCCCGCGCTTCGCGCTGATCAAAGCGCCGCGCGAGCCACGCCAACTCGTCCGCCAGAATGCGGGAAGCGCTTTGGGCGTCTTGATCGTCGAGGTCGGGGCGGGGCGCATTCAGAATGGCCGAGAGCCGGGTGCGGGGCAGACCCGGTTCGAGTTCGTCGAGCAGTGCGACGAGCGGACGCGCGCCCCGTGCAGCGAACAACTTTTCTGTGAGCGCGCGCCAGTCCGCATCGGGCGCATGCTCGAGCAGCGCGCCCTGCTCGAGCGCTTCGCAGGTCGCGCCGTGGACGAAGATCAGGCGCAGCGCGGTGGCGTAGTGACGATCCTCGGCGCTTTCGCGCGCGAGTTCGAGCGCCGGCTCCGGTTCGTCGGCGGCGGCGCCGTCGCCCATCCGGCTCGCCTTGCGCAGCGCCGCCTGCACCGCCGCTTTGGCTTCCGTCTCGTCGCAGCCAACGCGGAAGGCCAGTTGGCGCGTGAACTCGCCCCGCTCGACAGCGTCGCGCACCCGCGCGAGCAGGGGCGCCACGGCTTTCACGGCGTCGGCGCGCGCGAAGGGCGTCAAAGCCCCGCCCTTTGTCGCGCGCTCTATCGCCAGCTCGAGCGCAGGCGGTGCGCGATCAATCAAAGCGGCCAGGGCGTCGGGGCCTTCGATGCGCAGGAAGTCATCCGGGTCAACGCCCGCAGGCAGCGCCGCGGCGCGCACGCGCAAGCCCTCGGGCAACAGCAACTCGAGAGCGCGCAGCGTCGCCTTCGCTCCGGCTTCGTCGCCGTCGAAAAGCAGCACCACCTCCTGCGTGCGACGGCGCAGGCTCTTCGCGTGCGCATCGCTCAGCGCGGTGCCGCAGGTGGCGAGCGCTTCGGCCCGGCCCGCGCGCTCGAGCGCAATGCGGTCGAAGTACCCCTCCACCAGAATGGCGCGCCCGCGTTTGCGAATGGCCGCGAGCGCCTGCGGCATGCCATAAAAAGTTCCGCGCTTGTGGAAGTTCGGGCTCTCGGTGGTGTTCAGGTACTTGGGCTCCTGCCCCTCGCCGAGCGCGCGCCCGCCGAAGGCCACGACGCGGCCACGCGCATCTTGAATCGGGAAGGTCAGACGCCCGCGCAGCATGTCGTAGTGGCCGCCACGGTCGCGGGCGCGCAGCAGACCAGCGCGCTCGCCCACCTCGGCCGGGATTTCTTCGCGCCGCAATGCGGAGACCAGGCCGTCCCAACTGTCTGGCGCAAACCCCAGGCCGTGGTGCTCGGCGTCGTCGAGTGAAAGACCACGCGCCGCCAGATATTCGCGCGCCCCACGGCCCGCGTCACTGCGCAGCGACTTGCGATAGAAGTGCTGCGCCTCCTCGCAGGCGCGCAGCAGGGCCTCGATGACGCCGCGCTGCTGCCCGTCGCCACGCTCGGGCACCACGACGCCCACCTCGGCCGCCAGCGAGCGCACCGCCTCGGGGAAAGTCAAACCCTCGTGACGCATCAGGAAGCTGAAGGCGCTGCCGCCCTCGCCGCAGCCGAAGCAGTGGTAGCTGTCGCGCTCCGGGGTCACGACGAAAGAAGGTGTCTTCTCGTTGTGGAAGGGACAGAGGCCCTTCCACAACCGTCCCGCCTTCTTGAGGTTCACCTGGCGGCCCACCAGGTCGACGATGTCCACCCGCTCCCGAATGGTCTGAATCGTGTCTTCGGGGATCTGACCCATGATGAGACCGTTCCGATAACGGCTTTAAGGTGGCGGCTTCGCCGTCGCCATGCTGTGCGTCAGCGCATGCTCCGTTTCAATTTCTTCAGTGCGCGTTTGCGCGCGGTGGCGATCTTCTTCTTGCGGCGCACGCTGGGCTTGTCGAAGTACTCGCGACGACGCAACTCGGTCAGGATGCCGGCCTTCTCCACCTGTTTCTTGAAACGCTTCAGCGCGATCTCGAAAGGCTCGTTGTCCTTCAGCTTGATAATGGGCATTGCGTTTCCTTCTCCCTTGAACTCCGCAGCCGGGCGTCGCCCGGCGCGGTGTCGGTGACGGTGGCGACAGCGGGTTGCGCGGGCGCAGCCGCGAAGCTCGAGTGGCTCGAGTTCGCAGGACGAGGCTGCGGGGGGCGCGCTTCGGGCACGGGAAAACGCTAGCGGAGACATTTTGCAGCGGCAACCAGCGGGCGGCGCGCAAGGCGC
>JAHRAN010000089.1 GCA_020027245.1 Myxococcota bacterium | reverse complement strand
ACGCGACGCGCCGGTGGCAAGTGTTGACCCGCGCGCTGGAGGCCGTCTCGCTCGCAGGCATCGAACGCATTCGCCGCCGTATCGGCGAGCAGCTCTGGAGCACGCGGCCGCTCAGTCCGGCGCCGCTCGGCTGGCTGCGTGCGCTGTTGCAGCTCATCGCTGCCATCGCGGCGGGGTTCATCCGCGACCAGTTGCTGCTGCGCGCCCACGCCCTTGCCTACCTGACGCTCTTCGCATTGATCCCGCTGCTCGCGCTGATGGTCGCGCTCGTCGAGTTGGTGGGTGGCAGCGAAGAACTGGTGAGCTGGCTCTTCGGCCACTTCGCCGGCGGCATGCCCGAGCGCTTCCGCCTGCGCGTACTGCAAGACGTCGCGAACTTCAACTTCGGCGCACTGGGCGGCGGGGCCGGCGGCCTGCTGCTGCTGATCACGATCCTCGGCATCGGCCATGTGGAGCGAACGCTGAATGTCATCTGGGGCGTCACCCGGCAGCGCCCCTGGTCGCGGCGCGTGCCGGACTATCTGGCCGTGGTGGTCGTGGCGCCCGTCGTGCTCGGCAGCGCGGCGTCCTTGCACGCGAGCCTCGAGAGCGAGGCGCTGCTGCAGAAGCTTCTGGACTGGCCAGCTGTCGGCGAACTCTATGCGCTGCTGCTGCGCGTCACGCCTTTTCTTTTATACAGCGTCGGTTTTCTGTTCCTCTACTGGTTTCTGCCCAACACCCGGGTGCGGCTGCGGCCCGCGCTTGTGGGCGGGCTGGTGGCCGCGCTGCTGTTCAGCGCCGCACAGTCGCTGTTTCTCGACTACCTGACCGGCTTCACGCGCTCCGGCGCCGTGCTCGGCAGCTTCTTCTCCATCGGCCTGACGTTGTTCTGGACCTACTTTGCCTGGGTGATCGTGCTCTTCGGCGCCGAGGTCGCACATGCTTGTCAGAACATCGAGCACACGCGGCGCGAAGCATCGCAGCCTGCGCTCGGCCCGGCCGCCCGCGAGACCCTGGGGCTCGCCGTGGCGCTTTCCTGCGCGCGCGCTTTTGAGCGCGGCGCAGGGCCCTGCGATGCGGAGGCGTTGTCGGATGCGCTCGGCGCGCCCGCGCGCAGCGTGCGCGAAGTCCTCAACGCCTTTCGCGAAGCCGGCATCGTCAGCACGGTGAACGAGGCGGCGGGCGCTTACCAGCTCGCGCGTCCGCTCGAACAGTTGCGCGTGGCCGAGTTGCTCGGCGCACTGCGCGGGCCGCGCGAACTGCCGCTCGCCACTACGGAATTGCTGCAGGTGGCGAACGCCGTGCTCGGGCAACTCGACCAGCGCGCGGCGGAGCACATCGGCGAGCGCAGTTTGCGCGACCTGCTGGCGCGGGATGCTGCACACCCCGCCCATTCTGTTGACCGCGCCGAGCCGCTGCCGGAGGCCGCGGCCGTTGACCGGCATCGCCGGGCTCCGTAGGCTCGGGCCTTGCGCATTTACCTCGATCACAACGCCACCACCCCGGTTCGCCCCGAAGTGGCCGACGCCATGTCGGCTGCGCTGCGGGAGTACGGGGGCAACCCCTCGAGTCCGCACGCAGAGGGTATGGCGGCGCGGCGCGCCATCGAGCGGGCGCGTGAGCAGGTGGCGCACCTGGTCGGCGCCGAGCCGGAGCAGGTGATCTTCACCAGCGGCGCCACCGAGGCCAACAACGCGGTGCTCCATGGCGTACTCGAAAGCGCGCCGCGCGCGCGCCACATCGTAAGCAGCACTGCGGATCACCCCTCGGTCGCTGAGCCGCTGGCTGCGCTTTGTGAAACCGGCGCGCTGTCGCTGACACAGGTTCCCGTGGACGAGGACGGGCGCATCCGCGTCAGCGCGTTCGAGGCCGCGTTGACAAGCCGCGCAGACAGCACCCTCGTCTCGCTGCTGCTCGCGAACAACGAAACCGGAGTGCTGCAGGACGCGGCGGCGCTGGCAGAACGGGCCCACGCACAGGGCATCCCGGTTCATCTGGATGCGACGCAGGCCGTCGGCAAGTTGCCGGTCGCCGTCGCCACACTCGGCGCCGACTGGCTCGTGGCCTCGGCGCACAAATTGAATGGGCCGAAGGGCGTGGGCTTTCTCGTCGAGCGCGGAACGGCGCGCGCGCTCCCGGCGTATCTGCGCGGCGGGTCACAGGAGAAGGGGCGGCGCGGCGGCACCGAGAATTTGCCGGGCATCGTCGGGCTCGGGGTCGCCTGCGAGCTCGCGCGCCTCGAGCTTGCGGCGCGCATGGCGCAGATGGAAAAACTGCGCGACCAGCTCTGGCAGGGCATCGAGCGCTCCGTGCCCAGAGTGCGCCGCAACGGGGACGCGGCCTTTGTACTTTGCAATACCCTGAATGTCGAGTTCATCGGGTGCGCTGGCGATGTGCTGCTTCAGGCCCTCGATGGCGAGGGTGTCGCCGTCTCGACCGGCGCCGCCTGTCACTCGGGTTCGATCGATCCCTCGTCGGTGCTGCTGGCGATGGGTCGCAGCCCCGAGCAGGCGCGCGCATCGCTGCGCTTCTCGCTCGGCTTCTCGAACACCGAAGCCGAAATCGAACGTGTGATTGCGCTGCTGCCTTCGCTGGTGCGCCGCGTGCGGGAACTCGAATGAGCGCGCGCATCGTGGTCGGCATGAGCGGTGGCGTTGACTCCTCGCTGGCGGCAGCGTTGCTCGCGGAAACGGGCGCCGAGGTGATAGGAGTGACGCTGAACCTCGCGGGCAGCGAAAGCCGCTGTTGCTCACTCGCGGACGCCGACGACGCGCGCCGCGTGGCCGACCGGCTCGGCATCCGTTTCTATGTGGCGAACTACCGCGAGCGCTTCCGCGAAGAGGTGATGCTGCCCTTCGCCGACGATTACCTCGCGGGGCGCACGCCCATTCCCTGTGTCGCCTGCAACAAGCGCTTCAAGTTCGATCACCTGCTGGCGCGCGCGCGTGCGCTCGGCGCGACGGCCGTCGCCACCGGTCACTACGCGCGCATCGAAAACAAAACCACGGGGCCGCGGCTCCTGCGCGGGCGCGCGGCGGACAAGGATCAGTCCTACTTCCTGTTCAATCTGAGCGCCGAACAGTTGCGGCAGATTCGCTTTCCGCTCGGTGCGTTGCGCAAGGACGAGGTGCGCCGCCGCGCCCGTGCGCTTGGCCTTGCGACGGCGGACAAACCCGAGAGTCAGGAGATCTGTTTCGTTCCCGATGGCGACTACGCGCGGGTCGTCGAGGCGCTGCGGCCCGAAGCCCTGCCGGGCGAGGGCGAGATTGTGAATCGCCGCGGCAACGTGCTGGGTCGCCACCCCGGCATCCACCACTTCACCGTGGGGCAGCGGCGGCGGCTCGGGTTGTCCGGCGGCAGCGAGCCATTTTATGTGCTGCGTCTCGACGCTGCGCAGAACCGCGTCGTGGTCGGCACGCGCTGCGAACTCGAGCGCCCGACGGCCCGCGTCGAGCGGCTCTCCTGGACTTTCGAGCCCGCACCGAAAAGCGCGTTTCGCGCCACCGTGCAACTGCGCTATCGCCACCCCGGCGTGCTGGCGCAGATTGAGCCCGCGCCGGATGGCGACTTTGCGACGCTGCGCTTCGACGAGCCGCAGCGCGCCGTGAGCCCGGGTCAGGCCGCCGTTTTCTACGAGGGCGAGCGCGTGCTCGGCGGCGGCTGGCTTTCGGGCCGCGTC
>JAHRAN010000084.1 GCA_020027245.1 Myxococcota bacterium | reverse complement strand
CGCGCGGGGCGTTGTAAATCTCTCCCGGAAAACTCGCGCACCCGGTCGGCACCTCGACACGCCCCTGGGTGAAACCAACCCGCCCGCTCTTGCCCACCTCGTAGTACAGACGCATCGAGGAGTTGATGGTGCCGGTCACCCAGTAGATCATGATGTTGGTCAGCAACTCGTCCCGGGTGAATGCGCTCTCCACATCGCCGCCGGTGTCGCCCCAGGCGCGAAACTTTTCGACGATCCAGCCCGCAAGGCCAGCGGGTGAATCGCTCAGCCCGTAGGCCAGGGTTTGCGGGCGCGTACTCTGAATCGCCTGATAGCCACGGCCGTCGGCCTCGAACGCTTTGCCACGCGCGAGCCGCCGCTGCTCTTCCTCGTCGAGCGGCACCGGCTCCTTCGGCGGCAGCGCCATGATCATGTTCAGGTGGATGCCCACACAGTGCGCGGCGTCGAGGCGCCCGATCTGCACCGTCACGATCGAACCCCAGTCGCCACCCTGCGCGCCGTAGCTTTTGTAACCGAGGCGCTGCATCAGTTGGATCCCGGCTTCGGCGATGCGCTGCGCGTCCCAACCGGTCGTCTGCGTCGGGCCGCTGAAGCCATAGCCGGGCATCGAAGGCGCCACGACATGAAAGGCATCGTCGCTGCTGCCGCCGTGCGCTTCCGGGTCAACGAGGCGCGGCAGAATCTTCTGAAACTCCACCACGGAGCCGGGCCAGCCGTGGGTGATGAGCAGCGGCAGCGCCGCATCAAACTTCGAGCGCGCGTGGATGAAGTGCAGTGGCTGGCCGTCAATCGCAGTCGTGAACTGCGGCCAGCGGTTCAGCGCCGCCTCCTGCGCGCGCCAGTCATAGCCCTCGCGCCAGTAGGCGCACAGCTCCTTCAGGTAGGCGAGCTCGGTGCCGTAGCGCCAGCCCGTGCCGGGCAACTGGTCGGGCCAGCGCGTGCGCGCGAGCCGCTGCTTCAGGTCCTCGAGCTGCGCTTCGGGAACATTGATCTGGAAGGGATGAATGTCAGCGCTCACGGACGCCTCCTCGCGCGCGGGTTGAAGCCGAAGCGTCGCGCACCTGCGCAGCACTGCGCAAGCACCGGCGGCGCCTGCCTTGAAAAACCTTGGAAAAGTTAAGCCAGGCGGGCGATCACTTCGGGCGGCGCCTGCACCAGTTCGATCAGCACGCCCTCGCCGCCGAGCGGCGTGTCGGCGTTGCCCCGTGGATGGATGAAGCAGACATCGTGGCCGGCGGCGCCGCGCCGGATGCCGCCGGGCGTGAAGCGCACGCCGCGCGCGCCGAGCCAGGCGACGGCCTGGGGTAGATCGTCAATCCAGAGCCCGACATGATTGAGCGCCGGCTCGTGAACGCGCGGGCGCGCATCCGGGTCGAGCGGCTGCATCAAATCCACCTCGACCTCGAAAGCGCCGCGCCCCAGGGCGGTGATGTCCTCGTCCACATTCTCGCGCTCGCTCCGGTATGCGCCCTTCGGGGTGAGGCCGAGCAACTCGACCCAGAGCGCGCGCAGCCGGCGCTTGTCGGCGGCGCCGACTGCAATCTGCTGCAAACCGAGAACGCGAAACGGGCGGTCGGCGGGCACGGGAGCCTCCGGTGGTCACAGGCGGACGCGGGCAAAGCAGTCTAGCAACGCACCCCACTGGCAGCGGCGACGGGATTAACAAGATGGGGCGAGGGGCGTTAGCAATTTCCGGCGGCCGCTCGGGGCGGTCAACGGGATGGGACGGGGCGCGAAGCGCCCTGGTAGTTGCGGGCGAGCAGGTAGCGCTCGCTCGAGCCTCGGCGCGTGGCTTGCGGGCGGAGACTGCGGGCGCTGCCGAAGGCGTGGCGCGTGCGCGTGACGAAGCGCCCGGCCTCGGGGCAGTCGAGCAGCTTCACCAGCAGGTCGCCGCCGGGCGCAAGCAACTCGGGCAGCGCGGCCTCGACGCCCAGCAGCAGGGCTTCCTCCTGCGCGCGGTCCGTCGCACGCACGCCCGTAAGTTTGGGCGCGGCGTCTGAGAGCAGCACATCGGCGGGGCCGCCGAGTGCGTCGAGCAGCGCGGCGCGCAGCGCGGCTTCCCTGAAGTCGCCCCGAAGGGCGATCACATTTTCGTTTTCGAGCTTTTCATCGAGCGGCCTTAAATCCACGCCGACGACGCGACCACCGGGGCCGACGCTGCGGGCTGCAACCTGAAGCCAGCCGCCCGGCCAGCAGCCGAGTTCCATGACGCGCTGCCCGCGCCGCAGCAGGCGATGGCGACGCTGCACCTCCTCCAGTTTGAAGGCGGCGCGGGAGCGGTAGCCCGTGCGTTTGGCGCGCTGGTGCCAAGCATCCCTGCGGTCGTAGCGGGCCACGGCGGCGGCTCCGAACGAGCGCTCAAGCCCGCCGCTTACTTGACGGCGACGGCGGGGCGCACGGTCACCAGCGCGTTGTTGTGACCCGGCACCGAGCCACGCAGCAGCAGCAGGTTCCGCTCCAGATCAACCTGCACCACCTGGGTGTTGCGCGTGGTCACCCGCTCGTTGCCCATGCGGCCGAACATACCCTGACCTTTCAGCACTTTGCCGGGGTAGGTGCCGGCGCCAATCGCACCGGGGCGACGAAAGCCCTCGTGGGTGCCGTGCGTGCGCCGCTTGATCTTGAAGCCATGACGCTTGACCGTGCCCGCCGTGCCGCGCCCCTTGGAAGTGCCGATGACATCCACGCGCTGCCCGCTCTCGAACAAGTCCGCGCGGATTTCCGCACCCACATCAAAGGTCTCGAGTTCCTCGGCGCTGACCCGACACTCGCGCAGGTAGCGCTTCGGGCTGACCCCCGCCTTGTCGAAGTGCCCCTGCTGCGCGCGGTTCACCGTCTTGGGCCGCCGCTCGCGAAAGCTAAGCTGCAGCGCGGCATAGCCATCGCGCTCGGGCGTTTTCTTTTGCAGCACGGCATTCGGCCCGGCTTCGAGCACGGTGACGGGGATGCACTCGCCCGACTCGCTGAAGACGCGCGTCATGCCGATCTTGCGGCACAGCAACTCGATGGCCAAGGCTTAACTCCAGACGACGGCGGGGGGCAGCCGGGGTGAGGGGAAAGGACGAACAGGCAGGGGTTGCGGCGCGGGGCTGGCCCGCGCGGCGCCTGAGAATAGAAGCAAAGCGAAACCCTGTCCACCCGCCGGGCCCGCCCGCACCCTGACCTGACGCCGAGACACGGAAGGCAGCGCGTCCACGCCGCGCCGCAGCGGGTGAGCCGACCCTCGCTAGGCTTCGAGGGTTAAAGCAGAGAGGCCCCGGCCCCGCGCGCGCGAGGTGGGGCATTTCTGCGTTCGCACTTCGAGGGGGCGCCTTGGGGATGGACGAAGCGGCGAGCGGAAGAACGGCGCAGCCGCTCGACGCGCTGGCCGCGCGCATCGCAAAGCGGCGCGGCCCCGTGCGCGTGTGCGGGTTGCGCGGCGTGGCGCAGGTGCTGGTGGCGGCACGCATTATCGAAGCGCACGCGCAGCGGCCCGCGCTGCTGGTTACCGAAAGTGCGAAGCAAAACGACCGCGTGCTCGAAGATCTGCGCGTCGCACTCGGCGAGCCGCCCCCCGCGCGCGGTGGTCGCGTGCGCGCCTTCCCGCACCCGGACACCCGTCCTTATGACCGCTTCTCGCCGCAACCCTTCGTCGTGGCGCAGCGTCTCGATGTGCTGCACCGGCTCGCTACCGGGCAAAATGAAGCCCCGCTGGTGGTGGTGGCGCCGTGGAGCGCGCTGGCTCTGCGCGTGCCCGCGCGCCAGGCGCTGCGCAAAGCGTCCATCGAACTCGTGCGCGGTCAGCGCTGCGACCGTGAAGCGCTGCTCACTGCACTTGCGGACGCCGGCTACACCCGCCAGCCCGTGGTCGAGGAGCGGGGCGAACTGGCGGTGCGCGGCGGCATCGTGGATCTGTTCCCGCCGCACTGCGCGCGCCCGGTGCGCCTTGAGTTTCTGGGTGATGTGCTGGAATCGCTGCGCGCGTTCGACCCGGCGAGCCAGCGCTCGGAGCGCGAACTCGAAACGCTGCGCGCGCCGCCCGCGCGCGAGTTGCTCGGCGACCGCAAACTTCTGATCGAGCGCGGCGCCGCGATCCGCGCGCGCGGTCTGGAACTCGGCGTGGCGGAGGGCGCAGTGGACGCGCTGCTCGAAGCGCTGCTGCGCGGCAACCGGCCGCCCGGCGCGGAGGCGCTGGCTCCTTTCTTGCAGCCGGCGACCGAGAGTTTCCTCGACTACCTGCCGCCCGGTGCTGCAATCCTGCTGATGGAGCCGGCAAACGGACGCGCGCGCATTCGCCAACTTCAGGAGGAGGCCAACGAGAGTTACAGCGCGCTGCTCGAAGCAAAGCAGCGCGTGATCTCGGCGCCAGAGGCGTTGCTGCTCGCACCGCGCGCGCTCGACACGGCGCTGGCCAAACGGCGCGCGATTGCGCTCGAACGGCTCGAAGCGCAAGCCCCGGCGCGGGGCGCAACGACCCATGTCGTAAAGAGCGAAGACCACGAAGCGCTGGCGCGCGCGCTGCACCAGCGTCGCAGCGGCCCGGCGCCCCTCGAGGCGCTGCTCGATGCGCTGAAAGTCTGGCAAGGCGACGGGCTGCGCGTGGTCGTGGCGGCGCACGCACGCTCCGACGCCGAGCGCATTGGCGCGCTGCTCGACGAGCACGGACGACTGAAAACCCTGCGGGCGAGCGAGCCGGCGCCCTTCGCTGCGTGGTCCAAGCCGGGTCGGGTCGAAGTGCGAATCGCTCCGCTTTCCGCCGGTTGCGTGCTGCGCGACGCCGGGCTCGCCGTCATCAGCGACGAGGAAATTCTCGGCCGGCGCGGGCAGCGACGGCGCGCGGAGGGCTGGCGCAGCGCTGCGAAAAACCTGGCCCTCGCAGAACTCGCTCCCGGCGACTTTCTGGTTCACGCCGAGCACGGCATCGGCATCTACCGGGGTCTGGTGCTGCTCGAAGTCGGCGACTTCCGTGACGAGTTTCTGCGCATCGAATACGAGGCTTCTGACCGGCTCTTCGTGCCCTGTCACCGGCTCAATCTGGTGCAGCGTTATGTGGGCGGCGATGGCGCTGCGCCACGGCTCGACAAACTCGGCGGCGCAAGTTGGGCGCGAAAGCTTGGCCAGGTCAAGCGCCGCGTGCGGATAATGGCGCGCGAGTTGCTCGATGTTCACGCCAGCCGCGAGCTCTCGTCCGGCTTCGCCTTCGCCGGCCGCGACCGGAGCCTCGAAGCCTTCGAGGCGAGCTTCCCGTATCCGGAAACGGCCGACCAGCGTGCGGCGATCGAAGACACCCTCGCCGATCTCGTAAAGCCGCGACCGATGGACCGGCTGGTCTGCGGCGATGTGGGTTTTGGCAAAACCGAAGTGGCGGCGCGCGCGGCGCATCAGGTGTTGATGGCGGGCAAGCAGGTTGCAGTGCTGGCGCCGACCACCGTGCTCTGTCAGCAGCATCTCGAAACTTTCACGCAGCGCTTCGCGGATGTGCCGGTGCGCATCGAGGCGCTGTCGCGTTTCCGCACGGCGCGCGACGCGCGCCAGGTGCTCGAGGGGTTAGCGAGCGGCGCCGTGGATCTGGTGGTCGGCACGCACCGCCTGCTTCAGAAAGCGGTGGCGTTTCGTGATCTCGGTCTGCTCGTGGTGGACGAGGAACACCGCTTCGGCGTCACGCACAAGGAGCGGATTAAAAAGTTGAAACAAGGCGTGGATGTGCTGACGCTCTCCGCGACGCCGATTCCGCGCACGCTGCAGATGGCGTTCACGGGGTTGCGCGATCTGTCGGCGATCGAGACGCCGCCCGAGGGCCGGCACGCCATCCGCACCCAGATCTGCCGCAACGACCCTGCGCTGATCCGCGAGGCCATTCTGCGCGAGGTGCGGCGCGGCGGGCAGGTTTTCTTCGTGCACAACCGCGTGAAAACCATCCACACCCTCGCCGACTGGCTCCGCAAGCTGCTGCCCGAAGTGAAGCTGCAGGTCGCGCACGGTCAGCTCCTGGAGCGCGAACTCGAAGCGCGGATGCTCGCTTTCATGCGCGGCGAGTTCGAACTGCTCTTGTGCACGACCATCATCGAAAGCGGCCTCGACATTCCGCGCGCCGGCACGATTTTGATTGACCACGCGGACACGCTCGGGCTCGCGCAGCTTCACCAGTTGCGCGGGCGCGTCGGACGCGACCGGCGGCGCGCTTATGCCTACCTGTTGACACCCGGCGAGGGCGCGATGAGTCCCGACGCCACCCGCCGACTCGAAGCGATTCAAGACCTGACGGAGTTGGGCAGCGGCTTCCGGCTCGCAAACCTCGACCTCGAAATTCGCGGCGCCGGCAACCTGCTCGGCGCCGAGCAGTCCGGGCATCTGGCCGACGTCGGTTATGACACCTACCTCGAACTGCTGGGCGATGCCGTCGAGGCGTTGCGCGGCAAGGTGCGCGAGCGCGCGATGGATCCCGAGATTCGGCTGCCGCTGCCAGCGCGCCTGCCCGAGGACTTTGTGCCGGAGGTGAGCCAGCGCCTCGTGCTCTACCGGCGCCTTGCCGGTGCGGTGAACATCGCCGAGGCCCGGCGCCTGCGCGATGAACTGCTCGACCGCTTCGGCCCGCTGCCCCGCGAAACCGAAAACCTGCTCGGCGTGATCCACCTGAAGATCGCCGCGCGCGAACTCGGCGTGGCGAGTATCGCCCTCGAGCAGGGCGAGCTGGTGCTACAGGCCGGCGTCGGCAGCCGCATCGAGCCGGCGCGCCTCGTCGCGCTGCTGAAAGATCCGCAGGACGCCATTCGCGTGACCCCCGACCAGCGCATCCGCGCGCGCGTCGGCGCGCGAGGAGCGGAAGCGTTGTTCGCGCGCGCGAACTGGCTGCTCGACGCACTCGCCAGCGCCGGGGCGGCGGCCTGAGAAAGCGCGCGGCAACGATGCACCGCGCCGGGCTTTTGCGGCGGCGTGAATCAGTCGCTGCCGCGCAAAAGCCAGGCTTCGAGGCGGCGCTCGGCTTCCGGGTCGGGAAGCTGCAGCGGCGGATGCTTCATGAAGGTGGCGGACGCCGCTTCGAGCACACCGCGCTCGCCCCGCATCATCGCCAGCCGGCAGCAGCGGATGGCGTCAATCGCAACGCCGGCCGAGTTCGGCGAATCTTCGACCGAGAGTCTGAGTTCGAGGTTCATCGGCACATCGCCGAACAGCCGCCCCTCCATGCGCAGGAAGCAGACCTTGTTGTCACCCTGCCAGGCCACATAATCGGAGGGGCCGACATGAATGTTGGCGTCGGCGAGACGCTCGGCCGCCACCGACTGCACCGCCTCGGTCTTCGACTCCCGCTTCGAGCGCAGCCGCTCGTGATTCAGCATGTTCAGAAAGTCGGTGTTGCCGCCCGTGTTCAGTTGATAGGTGCGTTCGAGTTTGGCGCCACGGCGACGGAACAGGTCGGTGAGCGTGCGGTGCGTGATGGTCGCGCCGAGTTGCGCCTTGATGTCGTCGCCCACGAGCGGCAGCGCCCGCTCTTCGAAGCGCCGCGCCCAACCGGGGTCGCTGGCGATGAACACCGGGATGCAGTTCACGAAACCGCACCCGGCTTCGAGTGCGCACTCGGCATAAAAGCGGGTGGCCTGCTCCGAGCCGACGGGCAGGTAGTTGACCAGCACCTGCGCGCCGGCGTCGCGCAGCGCGCGCACGACATCGCTTCGGTCGGCCTCGGCTTCACGACAGCGGCGGAAGCTCAGCTCCGGCGGATGCTCGGCCATGTGCGCGGAGATGCCGTCGAGCACGCGACCCATGCGCACCGGCACGCCCGTCTTCGGCACATCGGCCTGAAAAACCGTGGTGCAGTTGGGCGGCGCAAAGATGGCCTCCGCCAGATCGAGGCCGACCTTGCGCGCATCCACATCGAAGGCCACAACCGGCTCGATCGCAGCGGGCGTGAACCCGCCAATCTCGTGGTGCGCGAGACCAACCGCCTGCGCGGCCGAGCGCCCACGGTAGTAGTGAACGCCCTGCACCAGGGAACTCGCGCAGTTTCCCACGCCGATGATGGCGATACGAACACTCAGATTCGACAACGGCTCTCCGCTGAACTCGGGTGAAGGACAAAGTTTCCCGCCCACAGCCCACTTTTCAAGTCGGCGCCGCCACAGCGCGCCGAAAGCGCAGCAGAGCCGCCCGTGGCGCGTCAGGCGCTCGCGC
>JAHRAN010000074.1 GCA_020027245.1 Myxococcota bacterium | reverse complement strand
ACGCGCAACAACTCGCCGCCATCCCCGCCCCCGTCGCCGCCTACCGCCGCGACGGCCGCGTGCTCCCCCTCCCCATCGAAAAACGCCCACCCCGAGAACCCCACAAAACCCCCCACTGGTTCCCGGTGCTGCTGCGCACAATGGAGGCGGCGCGGGCGGAGGGCTGAGGCCAGCGGCGACTAGATGCCGATTGACTCAATTCTTGGACTGCGATAACGTGCGTTCCGTAGCTGAAGGAGGAGATCCCATGCCCGGCAGTGGTGGATTGCTGGATCGCGCCGTCGCCGTTCTCGTCTCGCTGATGATGGTGATGGGAAGCACTCCGGGAGCCGTCGCCGCTCCGCAGTCACCGACCACCAAGTCGGAACCGACCCTTATGGAAGAAATCGCCTGTTGGTTTTCCGATTGCGATGAGAACAAGACAGAGCCGACCGATCTCAGGATGCTCGGCGATTACGGGGACGCCACGCCAGCCGAGATCATCGAGCAACTGACTTTGAAGCGAAACCTGAGCTACGAGGATTACATTGATCTCGGTATCGCGCGCATGTGGGGAGGGCAGGAATTGAAAGCTGCGGAAGCCTACGAGGTAGCTGCTCGTGTTGCTTCCGACGTTGATCTCATGACTGCCGCACTCTACAACAAGACCGTTGCTCTTCTGTACGCGGGTGAAGAGTACAGAAAGAAGGCCGTACGGACTGCCGAAATCATTGCTCGGCTCAACCCGGACAACATCGAAATTGCGTCGTTGCGCTATGCGACACATGCAGCCAGCAACGACCCTCTCGGAATTTCGGTATCCAACGATCATCTGGCAAATGTGGATCCGAGCACGATCGGACAACCTGTGTTCGGAATGGCCGCAGGAGTCGTAGTCGTAACTATCGTCGCCATTGCCAGTTTGACTACTTTGGGGGCTATTGCGCTCGCCCCGCCGGAAGATCGTGGTAAACTCATCGGCCCTATGATGAACGACTACTACAAGATCGTTGGTTTGGCAGTCATCGCCATCGTACCCAATGTTGCAGCAGTCAAAGGAGGGAGCTTCTTGGCGACTTTCGCAAGCCAGATTATCCGTCAGTTGAACAATTCAGGTGGCGACTGATGAGTCGCGCCGAATTTTCCTCACTGCTCTGGTGCGCATGCACCGTCGTGCTGCTTCTCTTGGGATGCAGTGATGAACCCACTCCGACACTCGAGCGCAAGAGCGCGTTGCTCGACTCGGACACTTCGAACTACCCGGTAGCGATGCAAAGCGATCCGGTCAGGCATTTTTCCGATGGTTCAGTCGGCACGATGAAGATCGTGGCCGGACACTGGATGAATGCTCTTGATGAGGATGAGGGTAATTTTTGTCAGCAAGCTTTGGCCGTCAAAGGAACCGGCAATTTGATCGTGGCAGATGGGCAATGGCTGGTTGTAACCGCACGCCACAACGTTGTGCCTCGGAAAAAATTAGAAGTTCAGAGGCCGTCTAAAGACCCCGAAGACGAAAAACAAATTGTCGAATGTGAATGCGCCGAAGTATGCGGCGTGCGAATTGCTTTGGGGCATCTGGCAGTACAGCCATCCAATGTCTGGATCTCTAGAACGTTGGACGATGTCGCCGTGCTTACAATCGCAGATGAAGATCGCGACGACTTTTTGGTTGCGGTGGACGAGTTCGGGGGCGGCCCCATCCCTTTGCAAACCAGCACCGCCGCATTGGAAGACGGATACAGCACCGTCGAAGCACTGGGCTACCCCGCCAAGCACGCCCGCCAGATCGAAGCAAACCTGCGCATCGGAGATCAGACGGACCGCACTGTCACGCTCAACCGCGCGCTCGGAGGCGGCTACAGCGGCGGGCCTGTTCTCTCCGCAACTCGGTCTGGCGACAGGGCCATCATCGGGATGGTCACTCGGGCGGATCCGCAGAGCAATCAATCAACCGTGATCAAGTGGTCGGTGATTCAAGATTTTGTCCGGGCGGCGATCGAACAACACGGATTCAGAAGCTCTGAAGCACTGCTGCACGGCAACCCTGATAAGTCCGAAATTTTCAAGCGCATACGATCCGGCTCCTCCGAAACGCTCCTGCATACCAAGGTGCCCGGCGAAGTGCAGTACGAAGGCAGGACCATCCGCTTCAACTCCACTTTCTGACCCTCCCCGCCCTGCCCTACCAAAAACGCCACGGCAGATGTAAGCTCGTTGGCAAGCGGACTTCCCCGTGCTCGCTGGAGCGACCATGCCCGTGAAGCCTGAACGGATTGCGAACTGGGATGATTTAACACCGCTCACGCCGGTGGCGGCGTTGGTGGCGGGGGTGGATCTGGTGCTGGTGCGCTGGGCCGAGAACGAAGGGGAGCGGGTGTCCGTGCTCTTCGGGCGCTGTCTGCACCGGGGGGCGCTGCTGGCGGACGGGTTCGTCCGGGGCGACGACCTGATCTGCGGCGTCCACGAGTGGGACTACAACTACAAGAGCGGCATCAGCTCCTACAAGAACGACGACCGCCTGAAAAGTTTCAAAGCCTGGGTCGAGGACGGCGGCGTGTTCGTGGACCGCGAAGAAGTCGAAACCTGGGCGCGCGAGCATCCGCAGCCTTACGACCGCAGCCAGTATCAGGGCGCGTTTGCGGACCCGCACGGCACGCCGGACGAGCCCTACAACATCTGGATTCGCGAACTCGCCGAGAACGGGCTGGAGCGCGCCGGCCACCACGGGCGGATGAATGCGATGGGCGTGCCGCGTCACGAACTGCCCGCCTGGGAAGACATCCAACTGCTGACGGCGCAACTTCACAAGCTGCCGCTGCTCGACGACGAGGAAGTGGACAGCCGCCTTGTCATCGGCCCGCGCG
>JAHRAN010000070.1 GCA_020027245.1 Myxococcota bacterium | reverse complement strand
GGGGCGGTCAACGGGATGGGCGGGGTGGCTTAAAGCACCCCGGCAGAGGCGCTAGCCTTGCGCTGCTGTTCTCCGCTTCGAGGTGACCCGTTATGCATCGCACGCTTTTGCCGCTTCTGCTCACTTGTGCGCTTCTCTCCTGCTCGGTGTCCACGCCGCCGGGTGGCGGCGCCGCCTTTGTGGATGATGCGCGCCTGCGCGCCGCCCGAGCCGAGCCGGGCAACTGGCTGACCTACGGCGGCGATTATGGCGAGCAGCGCTTCAGCCGCCTCGACCAGATTAACGAGCACAACGTGGCGCAACTGGGGCTGGCCTGGGCCTTCGAGACCGGCACGAAGCGCGGCCTCGAAGCGACGCCGATCGTCGTGGATGGCGTCATCTACACCACCGGAACCTGGAGCGTGGTGTATGCCGTGGACGCGCGCAGCGGGGAACTCCTGTGGCGTCACGACCCGCAGGTGGAGCGGCGCTACGGCGGCCTGGTCTGCTGCGATGTGGTGAACCGGGGCGTCGCCGTCTACAAGGGGCGCGTATATCTCGGCGTGCTCGACGGCCGCCTGCAGGCGCTCGATGCAAAGACGGGCGCGGTCGTCTGGTCGGTGGTCACGGTGGATCAGGAGCGCCCCTACTCGATCACGATGGCGCCGCGCATCGTCAAGGGCAAAGTCATCATCGGCAACGGCGGCGCCGAGCTCGGCGTGCGCGGTTATGTATCGGCCTACGACGCCGCCACCGGCGAACTCGTCTGGCGCTTCTACACGGTGCCGGGCGACCCCGCAAAACCCTACGAGCACAAGGAACTCGAAACCGCCGCCGGGACCTGGGATCCGAGCGGCGCGTTCTGGAAGGTGGGCGGCGGCGGCACGGTCTGGAACGCGCTGGCCTTCGACCCGGAACTCGACCTGCTCTATGTCGGCACCGGCAACGGCTCGCCCTGGAGTTGGCGCGTGCGCAGCCCCGGCGGCGGCGACAACCTCTACCTGTGTTCGATTCTGGCGCTGCGCCCGGATACGGGCGAATTGGTCTGGCACTACCAGACGACACCCGGCGACAACTGGGACTACACCTCGACGCAGGACATCGTTCTAGCCGACCTCACAATCGCTGGCCAACCGCGCAAGGTCCTGTTGCACGCGCCGAAGAACGGTTTCTTTTATGTGATTGACCGCATCACCGGCGTGCCGATCTCGGCGGAGCCCTTCGTCGAGGTGAGCTGGGCCAAACGCATTGACCCTTCGACCTGGCGTCCGGAGCTGACCCCGGGACTCGACTACCAGAACACCATCGTCGAAATCAAGCCCTCACCGCACGGCGGGCACAACTGGCATTCGATGTCCTTCAACCCGCAAACCGGGCTGGTGTACATCCCGGCGCAGGAAGTTCCCTACTTCTTTCGCCTCGACCCCGCCTGGCGCTACCTGCCGGGGGCCTGGAACCTGGGCTACGACTTCACGGTCGCCGATGAATTTCCGCGCGAAGTGGTTTCGGGGCATCTATTGGCCTGGGATCCGGTCGCGCAGAAAGAAGTCTGGCGCGCGCAGTACACCGGCCCCTGGAACGGCGGCGCGCTCAGCACGGCTGGCAATCTGGTGTTTCAGGGAACCGCCCACGGAAGCTTCGTCGCCTACCGCGCGACGGATGGCAAAGCGCTCTGGGAAACTCCGGTCAGCACCGGCATCGTGGCGGCGCCTGTCACCTATACGGTTGATGGCGAGCAGTATGTGGCGGTGATGGCCGGTTGGGGCGGCGCCTTTGCGCTGGCCGCCGGTGATGCCGCCGCCGCTGCGGGTGTCACCAACAACGAGGGCCATCTGCTGGTGTACAAACTCGGGGGCGATGCGACCCTGCCGGTGCACGAGGCGCAGCAGCGCGAACTCGATGCCCTGCCGGCTGACGCCGACGCCGCGCAGGTAACGCTGGGCAATCGCCTGTTCCACCGCTGGTGCGGCACATGCCACGGCACGGGCGCCGTTTCGGGCGGCGTGCTGCCGGACCTGCGCCGCTCGCAGCCGGGTATTTTTGACATCCTCGATGACATCGTGCTCGAGGGCGCGCTGCTGCAAAACGGCATGCCGCGCTTCGACGACTGGCTCGATTCGAAGGATGTCGCCGCCATCCGCAGCTACCTGCTGCAGCGCCGCCGCGCGCTGACCGACAAAGCGGCCACACCGTGACGCCGGCGACACCGACACCCGCCACCGCCGTCGAAACGCCGCCCCCGTCGCTGCACCGGGCCGCCGACGCGCTGCCCTTCGTGGACATCGGCGAGGGCAACCTGCTGAAGGTGATCCAGGTGCACCACGGCGCGGGGCTTTGGATTATCGAGAATGTGTTTCAGGCGGGCTATGTGGTGCCGACGCATCGTCACACCGGGCCGGTCTGGGGTTTCACCCGCTCGGGCGCCTGGCATTACAAAGAGTACGAAGCTGTGAACCGCGCCGGCTCCGTTCTCTATGAGCCGGCGGGCTCGGTTCACACCCTCGAGTGTCTGGAAGACGACACCCGGGTCTGGTTTCACATGAGTGGCTGCAACTTGAATCTCGATGCGGAGGGCAGGGTCGAGTCGGTTGTGGACGGCGCCACGACGCTTCAGGCCTACACTGCGCTGTGCGAGGCGCAGGGTTTTGATCGGCCTCCCCCGGCGGTCATCGTCGAGTAGCGTCGGCTGCGCGCCGGGGTTGCTAGTTTCGCAGCAATGGAGACGCCGCATCGGGAGCGGCTGCGCGCGGGCTGGGTTTCGGTCGCAGTCAGCGTGCTGGTTTTTGGCGGCAAGGGCAGCGCCTATGTGCTGACCGGCTCCGCCGCCATCTTCTCCGACGCGATGGAGTCGGTCGTCAACGTGGCGGCGGCGCTGATGCTGGTCGGCAGTCTGGTGGTGGCGTCGCGGCCGGCGGATCGCAATCACCCCTACGGCCACGGCAAGGTCGAATTTCTGAGCGCCGGGCTCGAGGGCGCGCTGATTCTGCTGGCGGCGCTGATGATCGCGGTGCAGGCGCTGCGTCAATTCGTCAGCGGCGCCGCGCCGCAGCAACTCGGCCTGGGTCTCGGGTTGCTGGTCGGGATGGGCGCGTTGAACGGCGCGCTCGGGTTCTACCTGCTGCGCGTCGGCCGCCGGGCCGGCTCGCTGGCGCTTCAGGCCGACGCGCGCCACGTGCTGGCCGATGTCTGGACCAGCGTCGGTGTGGTCGCGGGCCTCGTCGCCGTCGCCGCAACCGGAGTTGTGGCGCTCGACCCGCTGATCGCCGTGCTGGTGGCGGCCTGGATCGCGCGCGAGGGCGCGGCGCTGGTGCGCGAGGCGGTGCGCGGTCTGATGGACGAGGCGGACGACGCGCTGCTCGCGGAGCTGGCCGTTGCCCTGGAGCACGGGCGCCGCGACGAGTGGATTGATGTGCACGGCCTTCGCGCCTGGCGCTCGGGGGCCGAGCTGCACGCCGACTTGCACCTCGTGGCGCCGCGCTACTTCGATGCGACGAGACTGCACGCGGTGCACGAAGAAATCGAGCGGCGCCTGCTCGAACCGCATCACAGCAGCGGCGATGTGGTGGTGCACTTCGACCCCTGCGCAGACATGCACTGCGCCGGCTGCGC
>JAHRAN010000069.1 GCA_020027245.1 Myxococcota bacterium | reverse complement strand
TCGATGCGACGAGACTGCACGCGGTGCACGAAGAAATCGAGCGGCGCCTGCTCGAACCGCATCACAGCAGCGGCGATGTGGTGGTGCACTTCGACCCCTGCGCAGACATGCACTGCGCCGGCTGCGCGATGGCGGATTGCCCGGTGCGCAGCGCCGCCCTCAGCGCGCGCCCCGCCATCACCAGAGCCCGCGCCACACGCGGCGACCGCGACGCGGAGTACGCATAGCGGGGCTTGTGGGCAGACGCGCCCGGCGCTTCGCGTCGTGGTTGGCTGCCAACTTCGTGGGATTTTCACACCGTTGCGGTTGCGGCAGTGGGGGTGGGAAGATTGCGCGCGGCCGCCACCCTCACCCGGCGACGGGCTACAGGGCCCGTCGCAACCCTCTCCCTTACAGGGAGAGGGTTAAGAAAGACCAACCGCCGCCTCACTAAGGTTCGGGTTCGGTTCCCCTGTCTTCTCCGGTTCCCCTCTCCCTTTGAGGGAGAGGGTTAGGGTGAGGGTGGCGGCGCCGCCGCTTCGACTTCCTGCCGCTGCCGGGCTGGATTCCCGCCTTCGCGGGAATGACATAATGGGGCGCGCCGCTCTTGATACTTACCCGCGCACACCGCGCCCACTGCACACACCCAGCGCTCGAAGCTGGGCGCGCGCCTTCCGGGGCCAGCCACGGTTGGCGGCGGGGCTTGCGGGGCTTGGGTGCAGCACGCTGCCGATGCGGTACCCCGCGCCCGCAAGCGCCTGCCTGGCGCGCTGCTCGGTGAAGCGGCCGATGCCGATCACCCACTCGGGTTCGAAGAGCGCGAGTTGACGCCGCAGGTGCTCGTCGCAGGCGGCGAACAGGGGCTCGCGCTCTTTGCCTGGCAACTTGTCTGGCGTGCGGTTGCGCCCGCTCGCCTCCATGAAGACGAGCGGGCAGTAGTTCAACACGAAGGCCTGCGCGAAGAAGCGCTCGGGCTGCTCGAATGTTGCCCGGATGGCGCCCCAGAAGCGCGCGCCACTCACCTCGCTGCGCGTGCAGGCGAAACCCTCGACCGGGCGCTTCGGGTGCTCGCGCGCGGGGCGCTCGACGCGCGCCTCGATGCCGAGCCAGCCCCGCACCAGCCCCACCTCGCCGAAGGGCACGCCGGTCTGCGCCATGCCCCAGGGGCCAGGGTTCATACCGAGGCAGACGACGCGCGGTCGCAGCCGCGCATAACGGCGGACGAACAGCGCGTGCGGCCGACGCGCGTAGTCGAGCGGGTTATAGACATGGCTCACCGGCGGGCCGAAGCGCAGCCGCTCGAGTTGCCGGTTGAGCCGCCGCTCCTGCGCCAGAACCCGGTCAGCAAGCGCCATCCGGCAGACACTACTTCTTCTCTCCGGCAGCGGCTCGGCGCGGTCAAAAGGTGGGACGGGGTGCGGAAGCACCCCGGTCAGCGGCTCGGCGCGGTCGGTTAAAGGCGGGCGAGGTGCGCCAGCACCGCCGACCGGCGGACTGCGCCTGCCGGGGCTACTTTTCGCCACGGCCACAGGGCGCCCTCGGTTCCAACGCCGTGAACCCCGTCAGAGCCGGAAGGAAGCAGCGGTAGCGGCGCTTTGATCGTGAGCGGTCGCCCTGTGGTCAAACCCGGGTACGGAGCACAGCCATTGTCCTATCAGGTGATCGCGCGCAAGTGGCGGCCCTTCCACTTCGACGAGGTGACGGGGCAGAGCCATGTAACCACGCCGCTGCGCAACGCCATCAAGAGCGAGCGGGTGCCGCACGCCATCTTGCTGACGGGGCCGCGCGGCACCGGCAAGACCACGCTGGCGCGCATCCTCGCCTGCTGCATGAACGCGGCGAACGGCCCCACCGACGCGCCCGCGCGCGACGACCCGGCCTGCGTGGACATTCACGCGGGCACTTCGCTCGATGTGCAGGAAATAGACGCCGCCAGCCGCACCAGCGTGGATGATGTGCGCGAGATCATCGAGTCGGTGCGCTACGCCGCCGCGCCCGGCAAGTGGCGCATCTTCATCGTGGACGAAGTCCACATGCTCTCGGTGCAGGCCTTCAACTCGCTTTTGAAAACGCTGGAGGAGCCGCCGCCGCGCAGCCTGTTCATCTTCTGCACCACGAACCCGGAAAAAATTCCCTTCACCGTGGTGTCGCGCTGCCAGCGTTACGACCTGCGGCGCATCGCCACCGCCGAAGTCGCAAGCAAGCTGGACGAAATCGCCAAGGCGGAAGAGATTGAAATTTCACGCGCATCGCTGCTGGCCGTGGCGCGCGCGGGTGACGGCTCGATGCGCGACGCGCAGACTTTGCTCGATCAACTGATCGCCTTCGGCGGCGGCGAGGTCAGCGACAGCCGCGTGGCCGAAGTGCTCGACCTGACCGACCGGCGCGTGCTGCTCGACATCGTCGCCGCCTGCGTCGAGGGCGATGTCGGACGCGCCCTCGAAACCGCGCGCCACGCCTGGGACGCCGGCGTTGATGCGAAGCGCCTCGGCAGCGAGTTGCTCGGCGTTGTGCGCGACCTCGTGGTGATGGCGCTCGCGCCAGAACACAAGCTGGTCGAAGGGGCAGACGCCGAACTCGAAGCGCTGCGAGAACTCGCCAGCGGCGCCGACCCGCTGCGCCTGCGCCGTATGTTCCGCGCGCTGATGCTCGAGCAGGAGAACCTGACCTGGGCGCCGGACCCGTTTGCGGTCATCGAGATGGCGCTGGTGCGCCTCGCCACGATGCCCGAAAGCGATCAAGTGGATGCGCTGCTGAAACGCATCGGCGAACTCGAACGGCGACTGCGCGGCGAGAGCGACGGCGACGGCGCGGGTGGTGCGGGCAACACGGGCGGCGGCAAAACGCAGGCCCGGTCGCGTCAGCCCGCCGACGCTACGCCCGATGGTTCTTCCACCGGCGCGGACGCTGCTACCGGCGCGCAACAACAAAGCCGCGCCGAAATCGCCAGCCAGACGCACGAAGCCACGCAGACCCCGGCGACACCCGAAGCCGCGGCGGCGGGTCACCCGTCCGACAGCGATGACCCGCAGCGCCTGCTCGAGGGCTTGCGGAAGCTCTGCAAAAGCGAACACAGCCCCCTTTTCTCGGCGCTCGAAGGGGGCGAAGTGCTCGAATGCAGCGAGCGCAAGCTCCGCATCGGCATCGCGTCGCCCACCGCACAGCGCCGCCTCGAAAACCGCAGCGACGAACTCGAAGCCCTGTGCGCGCGCTTTCTCGGGCGGCTTAAAATGCGCGTCGAAGTGGTGAGCACCGGCGCTGACCGGAAGAGCGGAAACGGCGCGGCGCAGTCAACCGACGATGGCGCGCCGCCCGGCGAGGACGCTCTGCAACGCAAGCGCGAGGCGGTGAATCACCCCGCCGTGAACAATGCGGTGGAGTTGCTCGGCGCGCGCATCCTCGACATCCGCCCCCTCGGTGAAAGCCGGTGAGGTGGGACGGGTTGGGTGAGCGGCGCAAGCCGCTCGGCGCGCGGCCGTGAAGACACCGCCGGCGCTCGAGCGGCTGATCACCAACCTGAAGCGCCTGCCCGGCATCGGTGAGAAGTCGGCGACGCGCCTGGCCTTCTTCCTGCTCTCGGCGCCCGAGCACAATGTCAGCGAACTGGCCGACGCGGTGCTGCGCGTGAAAACCGAGATCGTGTTGTGCGCGCACTGCTTCGACCTCACCGACGCCTCGCCCTGCCCCATCTGCCGCGACGAAAAGCGCGACCGCTCGAAGCTCTGCGTCGTCGAGGAGCCGGCGGATCGCGCCGCCATCGAACACAGCGGCGGCTGGAGCGGGCGCTACTTCGTGCTCGGCGGCGCACTGGCGCCGCTCGACGGCATCGGCCCCGAAGATCTGCGCATCGCGGAACTCGAAAAGCGGGTGCGGGAGGGCGCGGTGCGCGAAGTACTGCTCGCCACCAACCCGAACGCGGAAGGCGACGCCACCGCGCACTTTCTGGCCGAGCGCCTGCGCAGCAGCGACGTCGGCGGAGGGGGGTTAAAACTGACCCGCATCGCGTATGGCATGCCGATGGGCGGCGACCTCGAATACGCCGACCATGTGACCATCGGCCGCTCGCTCAGAAACCGCCGCGAGTTCGAGTGAAGCGCGTGGTTGTGTCATCCCCGCGCAGACGGGGATCCAGTCCAACACCGCCACCCTTGCAGCAGTGGGGTGGTTGCGGCAGTGGCGATGGTCGAAGCGGCGGAGCCGCCACCCTCACCCGGCGACGGGCTACAGTGCCCGTCGCCCCCCTCTCCCCTACAGGGAGAGGGTTAAGATGAGATGAAGCGGCGCCGCTTAATTAAGGCTCGGTTCCCCTCTCCTTTTGAGGGAGAGGCGCGCTCTCCCCTATGGGAGAGCGCGGGGGTTCGGGTGGCGGTAGCGCATGATTAACGGACGCCGCTGGACACATCGCGCACGGGCAGCCAGTGTGCGGAACGACATCAACGGCAGGGTCGCCGCGAAGAGTGGCTGCGCTGCTACGCGCTGGCGCAACACCCGTGCGTCGAGTGCGCCGTTGCGCGCGAGCAGAATGCGGTTGTCATAACCGGCGAGCGAAATTTGCAGCACGCGGCGGAAGTGCGCGCCAAGCGCGCGGGCGATCTCGTCCGATTCATCAATGGTGTTGCTCGCCAGCACGCCACCGGGCAGGAGTCGCGCCGTCGCAAAGCTGAAGGCGGGTTCCGGAATGCCCGGCGGTTTTCGAAGCTGCGCCTCGGCTCCGATGAAGCAGTCCTCGATGATGACATCGAAGCGGCGGCGCGTGCGCGCAAGGAAGGCGACCGCGTCGCCGGTCACCACCGAAACATCGAGCGCGTCGAGATCGAAAGCGCTTCGCGCGAGGCGCAGCACATCCGGGTCACGCTCGACGCCGAGCAGCACGGCGCGGGGCGAAAGCGCGCGCAGCAGACGCGCGACGCTGCCGCCGCCCAGGCCGAGCAACAACACGCGCACGCGGCCGTCCGGCCACGGCGGACGACGGCGACGCGCGGCGGGCAGCGCCAGCAGCGCGGCGGCCAGGGCATCCCACACCGAGCCGGTCGCCACCTGCCCCGGCGTGAAACTCGACGCGAAGCTGCCGTCCACCCGCAGCTCGCGCCGCCCGTCCTGCACGCGCAGCCGCACACGCTGTCCGTCACACGGCTTCGTCCGCCGCAGCTTGCGCGCCATCGTCCTGCCCTCCCCAGGCCCCGCACAAACTGTCCACCGCCGCCCACCGCCGCCAGGGGCGAGCGGCCGTGGGCTTCAAAACATCGCGACGCGCGGAATCCCGCGCCGGAGCCTTACACTCGCCGCATGACGGAGCCTTCGCTCTTCGAGGATACCTTGACCGTCGCGCAGGTGGCGCTGCCGATCGCCGTGGATCAACTCTTCGACTACAC
Organism: Myxococcota bacterium; assembly: GCA_020027245.1. GTDB lineage: Bacteria > Myxococcota_A > UBA9160 > UBA9160 > UBA6930 > JAHRAN01. The sequence continues at coordinate 13,604 of JAHRAN010000069.1, read as the reverse complement.
CATCCCCGAGGCGCTGGCCGATGACGCCCGCGTCGGCTGTCGGGTGCGCGTCGGTTTTCGCAGGCAGCAGCGCAACGGCATCATCGTCGCGCGCGGCGCAGCGTTAAAGACGCCGCGCACGCCGGGCCGTCGCCTGCACGCCATCAAGGCCGTGCTCGACGACGAACCCGTGCTCGGCGCTGCCCTGCTCGAAGCCCTGCGCGCCGAAGCCAAAGATGTTCTCTGCCCCATCGGCATCGCGCTGCACGCCGCACTGCCGCCGGACTCCGTGCCGCACCTGCACCTGGCCTACGAGTTGACCACCGAGGGCCGGCGCGAACTCGAAACCCGAAGCGGCGGCGACGAGAGCCTGCGCGATGTCCTTCGCGCGCTCGAAGCGGGGCCGCGCACCCGCGCCGAGTTGCGGCGCAAGCCCGACACCGACATCCGCAAGCTGCCCGCACTCGAAGCGCGCGGCTGGCTCCGCCGCATGCAGGTTGCGCGCATTGCGCCCCGGCGCGCCGCCGTGCAGCGCATCGTGCATCTCGCCGACGGCGTTGATGTGAACGCCGCCTGTGCACTCGAACTGAAGCGCGCGCCACGGCAGGCCGCGCTGCTCGCTGACCTCGCCGCGCGAGGTGCGACGCCGCACCCGGAACTCGTGAAGGGGCAACCGGGTGCGGACGCTGCGCTGCGCGAACTCGTGGCGCGTGGCTTCGTGCGCATCGAGCAGCGGCCGATTGCAATCGAAACCGCGCTTCCCGACGAGCGCCCGCCGCCGGAACTCACCGCCGAGCAGCGTAAGGCTTGCGCGGCGCTCAGCGAGGCGGTGCGCACGCGAAGCCGGGAGAGTTTTCTGCTGCAGGGCGTGACCGGCAGCGGCAAGACCGAGGTCTATCTGCGCGCCGTCGCCACCGCGCTCGAAGCGGGACGGCAGGCGATTGTGCTGGTGCCCGAGATCACGCTGACGCACCAGATTCTCGGGCGCTTGCGCGGCCGCTTCGGCGACCGGCTCGCGGTGCTGCACAGCGGTCTCAAACCGGCTGCGCGGCTGGCGGAGTGGGATCGCCTGCGACGCGGCGAGACCTTGATTGCCGTCGGTGCGCGCTCCGCGCTTTTCGCCCCCACCCGCGACCTCGGCGTAATCGTGATGGACGAGGAACACGACGGCGCCTACAAAAACGAGGAGGGCTTTCGCTATCACGCGCGGCGGCTGGCCCGGCGGCGCAGCGTTGTGGACGGCTGCCCGCTCATCCTCGGCTCCGCGACGCCTTCGCTCGAACTGCGCCACGCCGCAGAAAAGGGGCGCGTGCGCCACCTGCGGCTCGAGCACCGCATCGGCAGTCAACCGCTGCCAGCAGTCAGCATCGTTGACTTGACCGAGCAGCGCGCGGGCTTGCCGCGCGGGCGCAAGTTGATTTTGTCGGGGCCGCTGCTGCGCGCGCTGCGCGAGACTCTGGCCGATGGCGCGCAGGCCATCCTGTTCCTGAACCGGCGCGGCTTCTCGACGCAAATCGCCTGCTTCGACTGCGGCCATGTCTGCCGCTGCGCGCACTGCGACATCGCCCTCACCTACCACGTCACAACGGAGCTGCTGCTCTGTCACTACTGCGACTTCAAGATGCCGCCGCCGAAACACTGCCCGCAGTGTGAGGCGCCGGATGCGGCGCTGCTCGGCATCGGCACCGAGCGCGTCGAAGAGGAAGTGCGCGCGACCTTTCCCGATGCGCGTCTCGCGCGCCTCGACCGCGACACCGCAAGCCGTCGCGGCTTCAGCGAGAGCGTGTTGCAAAAATTGCGCGACGGCGAAATAGATGTGCTGATTGGAACACAGATGGTCGCAAAGGGACACGATTTCCCGGGCGTGCGTCTGGTCGGCATCGTGAACGGCGACCTCGGTCTGCATCTGCCGGACTTCCGCGCCGCCGAGCGCTGCTTCCAACTGCTGACGCAGGTGGCGGGACGCGCCGGGCGCGCGAACAACCCCGGCCGCGTGGTGCTGCAAGCCTGGTCGCCCGGCCACTACGCAATCCGCCCGGTCGCCACGCACGATTATGAGACTTTTTACCGCGAGGAGAGCCAGCAGCGCGCCGCTCTCGGCTACCCGCCCCACGGTCACCTCGGGCTGGTGCGGGTGTCGAGCACGGTCGAAGCCAGCGCCCGCGACGCCGCCCGCCATCTCGCCGAGTGCGCGCAGGCGGCGCAGGTCGGTGGTGGTGGTGGTGGCGGTGGCGGTGAAAGCTCCGCCGAAGTGCTCGGCCCGGCAAAGGCGCCGATCGCAAAGCTGCGCGGGCGCTATCGCTTTCAGTTTCTGCTGCGGCAGCAAAGCGCCCGCGCCGTGCGCGAAGTGCTGCAGCAGGTAAGCAAGGCAGCGGCGAAGCTGCCAGCCGCGCTGCGCGTCAGCATTGATACAAATCCCTACGACATGCTCTGATGGCGGCGACGCACCGAGCGCATGCTAGACTGCGGACATGACCGCCCGGTTGTTAAAAATCCTGCAGTTTCCCGACGCGCGGCTCCGGCGCCGCTCGAAACCCGTCGAGCAGGTGACCCCGGCCATTCGCGCGCTGGCCGCCGAGATGCTCGAGGTCATGTACGACGAGCCCGGCATCGGACTCGCGGCGCCGCAACTCGGCGAGGCCATCCGGCTGGTGGTGATGGACACGGCCTGGAGCGAGAGCCCGGACGCGAAGCGCGACCCCCATGTGATGCTGAACCCGGAGATCGTCGCGCGCGAGGGGCGACAGGTCAGCAGCGAAGGTTGCCTGTCCGTGCCCGACTTTCAGGCCGAGGTGGAGCGCGCCGCCCGCGTGGTCGCGCGCTGGACAGACCTCGAGGGCAACCCACACGAAGAGGACGCGAGCGAGTTGCGCGCGGTCTGCTTTCAACACGAGATTGATCACCTCGACGGCGTGCTCTTCATAGACCGCATCAGCCAACTGAAACGCAGCCTGTACAAAAAGAAGCGGAGCAAGGCGCTGAAGCTCGAGCAGGGGGCGTGACGACGCGCCGCTTGCGACTCGCGTTTTTCGGAACGCCCGACTTTGCGCTGCCGACGCTGCACAGTCTGCAAGCCGGGCCGCACGAACTCGTCGTGGTGGTGAGCCAACCGGATCGAAAGCGCGGGCGGGGGCAACGGCGATGCCCGGGGCCGGTCGCCGCCGCCGCGCGCGACGCCGGCCTGCCGCTGCTGCAACCCGAGCGCATTGGCGATGCGCAAAGCCTCGCCGCCCTCGCCGAGTTTGCACCCGACCTCGGCGTGGTGGTTGCGTTTGGCCAGTTCCTGCCCAGGCAGGCGCGCGAGTTGCCCAGCATCGGCTACTGCATCAACGGACATGCGAGCCTGCTGCCACGGCACCGGGGCGCCGCGCCGATTGCGCACGCACTACTTGCGGGCGACGCCGAGACTGGAGTCAGCATCATGCGCGTCGAGCAAGAATTAGACGCGGGGCCGGTGGCGCTGGTGCGGCGCTTGCAAATCGCAGCCGATGAAAACGCGGGCGCGCTCCACACGCGGCTCGCCGCACTCACCGCCGAGGCGATGGCCGCTGCGGTAGCGCGTTGCGCACGCGGCGCTTTGCAGTTCTCTGCGCAGGATCACGCGCGGGCGACCCTTGCGCCGAAGCTCGAACGCGAGGACGCGCGGCTCGACTTCAGCCAACCTGCCCCGGCGTTGGCCCGGCGCGTGCGCGCGCTCGCCCCCAGACCGGGCGCATTCACGACACTCGGCGATGAAACGCTGCGCGTGCTCGCCGCCACCGCCGAGGCCAGCGGCGGCGACGATGGAAAAGTTGAAATCAGACCCGGGTTGATCCGCCGCGAAGGCTCGGTGTTGCGTATCGCCTGCGGCGAAGGCTGGCTGCTGCCACAAAAGTTGCAGCGCGCGGGCGCCAGGGCGCTCGCCACCGCGGACTTTCTGCGCGGGCGGCCGCTTCTGGATGGCGCGCAACTGGGCGTCGGAGCGGGCAACTGAGCGCCACCCGTCGCCGCATACACGGCGCGGGCGCGCCAACGCGGGCGGCGCAAAACACGGCGCCCACGGCGGCGCGGCTGCTCGCGCTGCGCGTGCTCGAACGGGTGGAGCGTGCGCGCGCCTTTGCCGACTTGGCGCTGCACAGCGCGCTCGCGCGGGCGGATGATGTACTCACCGCGCGCGACCGCGCCTTCGCCACCGAGCTGGTGTATGGAACGCTGCGCTGGCGCGGGCGGCTCGACTACCTGCTCGACCAGGTCAGCGACCGCGAGCTTGCCGATCTCGATGCGACGCTGCGCACGCTGCTGCGGCTCGGCGCCTATCAACTGCTGTTCACCGACCGCGTGCCCGCATCGGCCGCGGTGGATCAGACCGTTCGTCTGGCGCGCGCGGCGGACCTCGGGCGCGCCACGGGCTTCGTGAACGCCGTCCTGCGCCAGCTCGCGCGGCGGGTGGGGGAGGGAGTTAAAGATGAAGACCGGCTGCCGCTGCCGGAGCTTGCGCGCGATCCGCTCGCACATCTGATGCACGCGCTGTCGCTGCCGGAGTGGATCGCAAAGCGCTGGCTCAAAGCGTATGGCCCGGTGGACGCGGCCGCTCTGGCGCGCGCTTCGAATGCGCCGCCTCCCCTCTGCGCGCGCGTGAATCCGCTGCGCGCCGAACGGCAGGCGCTGCTCGATGAACTGCGCGCGCGCCGACCCGAGGCCAGCGCCTGCACTTACGCGCTGGCGGGCGTGCAACTCGGCCATCACGGCAACCCGGAGAGCGACCCGGCCTTTCTGGAAGGACGGCTCACGATTCAGGATGAAGCGTCGCAACTCGTCGTCGTGCTCCTCGACCCGCAGCCCGGCGAGCGCATCCTCGATTTGTGCGCGGCGCCGGGCGTCAAGACCACGGCGATTGCCGAGCAGGTCGGGCCAAGCGGCAGCGTCACCGCGGTGGATCGCAACGAACGGCGGCTCGGCCTCGTCGGGCGCAGTTGCCGGCGGCTCGGTCTCGAGAATGTCGTGCCGCTGCACGCCGACATCCGTGACGAAGGCTTCGCGCCGGGCCAGTTGCCCGGCGCGCCCTTCGATCGCGTGCTGCTCGACGCGCCCTGCACCGGCCTCGGCACGCTGCGTCGCAACCCGGATGCGCGCTGGCGTCTCGACCCCGATGACCCGGCCCGTCTCGCCCGCACGCAGGCGACGCTACTCAAGAACGCCGCCGCCGCCGTGTCGCCGGGCGCAACCCTCGTCTATAGTACCTGCACCATCACCCCGGAGGAGAACGAGGACGTGGTGCAAAGTCTTCTGGCGAGCGACGCCACGCTCGAACTTGCGCACGCGCAGAGCGAGCCGCTTTCGGCGTTCAGCGACGAGCGGGGCTTCATCCGCACCTGGCCGCACCGGCACGGCATGGATGGTTTTTTCGTCGCGCGTATCGCGCGTGGCACAGTGACTTAGAAAGATAGAGGGTTAAAATGGACGGCATTAAAATCGCGCCCTCGATTCTCGCTGCGGACTTCGGGCGGCTGGCCGCCGAGGTCGCCGAGGTCAGCGCCGCCGGCGCCGACTGGATTCATGTGGATGTGATGGACGGCCACTTCGTGCCGAACCTGACGATTGGCCCGCCGCTTCTGCCAGCGCTGCGGGCGGCGACGACCCTGCCCCTCGATGTGCACCTGATGATCGAGCAACCCGAGCACTCGCTCGCCGCTTTTGCCGAGCGCGGCGCCGACCGCATCGGGGTGCATGTCGAAGCCTGCCCGCACCTGCACCGCACCATCCAGCAGATTCACGGGCTGGGGAAGGCCGCCTGCGTGGTGCTGAACCCCGCAACGCCGGCAAGCGCACTCGAACCCGTGATCGCTTGCGTCGAGCAGGTGCTGGTGATGAGCGTTAACCCGGGCTTCGGCGGGCAGACCTTCATCGAGGCCGTGCTCCCCAAAGTCGAAACCATTCGCAGGCTGATCGAAACTTCGGGACGCGAGGTGGCGCTGCAGATGGACGGCGGCATCACCGCGCAGACCATCGGCCCGGCAGCGCGCGCCGGCGCAAATGTGTTCGTCGCCGGCACCGCGATCTTCGACAACCCCGAGCACAGAGGCGACTACCGTGGCGCCATCGAAGCCCTGCGCCGGGCGGCGGGCTAACGCCCGCCGCTTCAACCTTAAGAACCCTCACCCTAGCCCTCTCCCAGAGGGAGAGGGGGCAAGAGGCTGACATCCCGCACTTCATTAATTTCCCTCTCCCCATGGGAGAGGGCTAGGGTGAGAGGGGTCGGCGGTTTGGCAGACAGGGCGAAAGCGGTAGAGTCTGGTGCTTGCGGGCCGCAGTCGGGGCGTGGCGCAGTTTGGTAGCGCGCTTCGTTCGGGACGAAGAGGTCGCTGGTTCAAATCCAGTCGCCCCGACCAGCCCGCCCGCAACCGGCACCTGCCCTTTGTCAACCGCCCTTCCCCCTGGCGAGTTATGAAGCAGCGACGCAAAGAAGTTAAAAGCGATCGGGCGCCGGCTCCCATTGGCCCCTATGTGCAGGCCGTCGCGCACGACGGGCTCGTCTATGCATCGGGGCAACTGCCGGTTGACCCGGCCAGCGGCGCGCTCGTGCAGGGCGACATCGAGGCGCAGGCCGAGCGCGTGTTTCTGAATCTCGCCGCCGTGCTCGAAGCCGCAGGCAGTTCACTGGAACTTGCGCTGCGCGTCACGCTCTATCTGACCGACCTCGCAGACTTCCCGCGCGTGAACGCTATGTATGAGCAGCACCTGACGGGCCGACCACTGCCGGCGCGCAGCACCGTCGGCGTCGCGGCGCTGCCGCTCGGCGCTGCGCTCGAAGTGGACCTGATCGCAGCGCTGCCGTCTGCGCCGGAAGCGCGGTGAGCGGCGAACTCGGCGACGCCGCAACCCTCGCGCGGATCGCAGAAGCGCGCAGCAGCGCGGCCACGAGACCCTGCCTCGACGCGCTCGAGCACAAAACCTTCGCGGCGTTGCTGCGCGCGCGCGGTAGCCGTGGCGCCAGGCCTTATCTCGTCTACCACGGCGATGGCGGCGCGCGCATCGAACTCGACTACACAACAACGCTCGACCGCTGCGCGCGGCGCATCGGCGTGCTGCGCAGCCTCGGCATCGAACGCGGCGACCGCATCGCTACCCTGTTCCACAACGACCCGGAAGTTCCCATCACCTGCTTCGCCGCCTGGGCCATCGGCGCGGCCGTTGTGCCAGTGAACCTCGGGGAGGACGACGAGCGCATCGCCTTCGTGCTCGGCAATTCCAATGTGCGCGCGCTGCTCGCCCTGCCCGAATACAAAGCGCGCGCCGAGCATTTAACCGCCAAGGCGGCGGGCGGCGTGCAGCGCCACATCATAAACGCCGAAAGCGAAGCGCCGCTCACCCTCGAAGATGCCCTGGCCGGGCCTGCGCCCGAGCCGGATGACGAGGCGCTGGTGGTCTTCACCTCGGGCACCACCGGCGCGCCCAAGGGCGTGCTGCTCGAACAGCGCAATCTACTTGTTGACGCCGACGCGCTGCGCCGCTGGAACCGCATTGACGAGGCGACGCGGATGATGTGCGTGCTGCCGACGCACCATGTGAACGGTCTGGTCGTGACCCTCGTCACACCGCTTTTGGCGGGCGGCAGCACCGTGCTGTGCCGGCGCTTTCAGACCGCTGACTTCTGGCGCGCCGTCGCTGCGGAGCGCGTGCAGGTGGTGTCCGTGGTGCCGACGCTGCTTGCATTCCTGCTCGAAGACGCGCGCGGCGCCGAGGGCCATGACATCAGCGCCTTCCGTCACCTGATCTGCGGCGCTGGCCCGCTGACGGTGGAGCTGGCGCAGCGCTTCGAGCGGCGTTTCGAGCGGCGCGTGCTGCACGGTTATGGGCTTTCGGAAACCACCTGTTATTCGTGCATGCTGCCGGTTGATCTCGACCACATGGAACACCAGAGTTGGATCGGCGCACACGGCTTCCCGTCCATCGGCGCGCCGCTGCCGCCGAACGAGATGGCCATCCACGACGCTTCGGGACGCGCGCTGCTCGAAGGCGAGCGGGGCGAGATTGTGATTCGCGGCGTCAATGTGATGCGCGGTTACGCCGGTCGCCCCGACGCCAACGCGGAGAGCTTCGCCCACGGCTGGTTTCGCTCCGGCGACGAGGGCTTTTCGCTGCGCGACAAGAACGGGCTGCCCTTCTTTTTCATCACCGGTCGCATCAAGGAGTTGATCATCCGTGGCGGCGTCAACATCTCACCGCTCGAAATTGACGAGGTGCTGAACGGCATCCCCGGTGTGGCGCGCGGACTCGCCGTCGGTTTCGAGAACGACTGGTATGGCGAGGAGATCGGCGCCGTCGTGTTGCCCGACACCGGCGCGGCGCTCGACGAGCAGGCCGTGCTCGAAGCCTGCGCGTTGAAGCTGCCCTTCGCCAAACGCCCGAAGGTGGTGCTGTTCGGCGACGAGATCCCGGTGACGACGACCGGCAAATATCAACGCGGCAAACTGCGCCCGCTCTTCGAAGCTTGGCGCAAAACACAGTTCCGCGCGCCAGCAAAGCGCTGAGCATCGGCAGCGCGGCGCGGTCAACGAGGTGGCGGTCAAAGGGATGGGGCGCTGGCGTGCTGCTCCGCTGCTGCGTCGTGGCGGCCAAGCCAGCCGAGGTTCAGACCGTTCACGACCAGGTGGGCCAGCAGCGGCGCGAGCAGATCGCCCGTCCACTCGAAGAGCGCGCCGAGGGCGAGGCCGCCGCCCAGCGCATAGACGCTCCACAGCCGCAGCCCCGGCCCGGGCAGAAAGTGCGCGGCGCCAAACAACAGACTCGCAACGAGCAACCCGAACTGCGCCTGCAGCGCGCCCCGGAACAGCATCTCTTCGGCGATGCTGCTCACGAGCGCCAACCCCCAGGCCGTGCGGTGCGAGAGCGGCCCCAGCCTGTCGCCAAGCTCCCCGGCGAGGCGGCGGCCGGCCACGCTACGGCGGATCCAGAGGCGCGAGAGCCAGACCATCAGGCCGCCGACCACGAGCCCCGACGCGACCCGCAGCCAGAGCGGCTGAGGCAGCAGCGCCGGCTCGGGTGCGAGGGCGACCCCGGGCCAGCCGCCCGCGCCCGTCGCAAGCCAGGGCCAACTGCCCGCCGCCAGGCCGCGCCAGATCAGCGCGAGCAGCGCCATGCCGCCGTAGAAGCGCAGGGCCATGCCGAGCCAGTGGGGCGGGGATGGCCCGAAACCGCCATCGCGCAGCCTCTCGCCGCCGGGACAATGCGCCTTGCCTTTGACCATTGCGGGGCGGTAGCCTACCCAACTGGGGCCGCCCGCGTCCCGGCAGTACCATCGGCAGCGTGGTTGCGGGCTGGCTGCCCACCGGGGAAGCGTCCGCGTGACGCGCACCCGCACAACGCCTTTCTCACCACCCTCCTCCAGAAGGCCCATCCGCCATGTCCGAGCGCGTACCCATGACACCCGAGGGCCATGCCCGGCTCACCGCCGAGTTGAAGCGGTTGAAGGCGGAGGAGCGCCCGAGCATCGTGCGCGAGATCGAGGCGGCGCGGGCGCACGGCGACCTTTCGGAGAACGCCGAGTATCACGCCGCCAAGGACAAGCAGGGGCAGATCGAGGCGCGCATCGGTTATGTGGAGGATCGCCTCGCCCGCGCGCAGGTGATTGACGGCCAGGGCCAGAGCACCGAGCGCGTGACCTTCGGCGCCACGGTGCAGCTCGAGGATGTGGAGACCGGCGAGGCGACCCACTACCGCATCGTCGGCGAAGACGAGGCCGATGTCCGAGAGGGCCGCATCTCGGTGACCTCCCCCATCGCCCGCGCCATCATGGGCCGGGAAATCGAAGACTGCGTCGTGGTGCGCGTGCCAAAAGGGACACGGGAGTTCGAGATACAGGAGATACGGTTCGATAAGAAGAAGAAGTGAGCGGTGGGCGTGGGTGCGGTGGCGCCTGCACCGGACGGCGGAAAGACAGTGGCGGTGGTGCTGGCGGCGCCTGCGTGTCGGTCGTGCGCGGCGTGGTTGACGGCGCGACGCGCGTAGATGAAACGGCGACAGGTGTGTGGATGACGGTCGCGGTGAATGGCGCGCCAACCGGCACGAGTGATGCGCGGCAGCAACGATCGGTTCCCTATCCCTCTGGGACAGGACAAGATGAGGGCGCCTCGACATTGGCCCGGCGCGGTCAACAGTATGGGCGCCGCCACCCCCGCGCCTTCCTTCATCCCCGCCTATGCGGGGATGACACCCGCGATGTAGAGGATCCAGTCCGGCAGCGGTTCGGCGCGGTCAAAGGGATGGGCGAGGTGCGTAAGCACCCCGGCAGCGGCAGTGGGGGTAGAAGCCCGCGCGCGGCCGCCACCCTCACCCGGCGACGGGCTTCAGCGCCCGTCGCCCCCCTCTCCCTTACAGGGAGAGGGGTTAAGAAAAGACATAACCGCCGCCCCACTAAGGCTCGGTTTCTCTCTCTTCTCCGGTTCCCCTCTCCCTATGAGGGAGAGGCGCCGTCTCCCCTATGGGAGCCGGCGGGGGTTCGGGTGGCGGCGCCGTAGTGGTGTCAAGCCGCTGCGGAGCGCCCACTCCTACGGGAGCCGGCGGGGCGAGCATACTCGCGCCGCCTGATTGAATTCCCCCGCCCAGCGTCTAGACTGCCCGCTCTGCTCCTCGGTAGCTCAGTTGGTAGAGCAAGCGGCTGTTAACCGCTGGGTCGCAGGTTCGAGTCCTGCCCGGGGAGCCAAGCTAGGGTATGGGGGGCTCCTGCTATGGCGAACAACAATTTGAAACACCGCGTAGTCAGTGCGTTGTCTGTTTTGTTCCTGACTGCGGTCGGGGCTTGCAGCGATACGTGTGGTGCTACTCGGTTGCATAACGCGGTAGAAAAAGGAGACGACGACCGTGTCGAACGCCTGTTGCGTGAAGGAGTGGATGTCAACACCCGCAACGAATATGGCACAACGCCGCTGCATGTAGCTGCGTCTCATAATCACTACGAGATTGTAAAGTTATTGATAGCTCACGGTGCGGATATCAACGCTCCAAACGCCGGAGGAGGAACACCCCTTCACAGTGCTGCGCTCGGAGGGAATGCTAAAACTGCAGGCGTGCTGTTAGACGCTGGCGCTCTAATAGATGCCAAATCCGCAGACGGCAACACACCACTGCATGACGCAATAGATAGCTACAGCATCAACCATGAGAGCACTTCCGATACAATCCGATTGCTGGCCAACAAAGCGACGGTCAATATTCGAAATGAGGACGGCGATACACCGCTGCATTTTGCGGCAACCGGAGGTCATCTTGAATTTATAAAGGCGTTGATGTCTGCAGGTGCTGAAATCAATGTACAAAACAGCACCGGGAACACGCCTTTAAGCGCTGTGCTCCTCGAAAAAAGATCCGAGACCGACCCTCCTCTCGAATGGAACTCCGAGGTTATCGAATTTTTATTGGCCTCTGGAACAGATCTATCCATCTATAACAAGTCAGGCACTGCCCCACTGAAAATTCTGGTCGGTGTGGACTATTGGGTCGGTTCTTCGCCAGTGCATGTTGCTGCAAGAAAGGGACAAGTTGACGTATTAGATGTGTTGCTCGCTGCGGGCATGGATATCAATCCCGATGTATTCGGCGATGTAGATGATGGGGAAGTATGTGGGACACCACTATGCATGGCATCAAAGAATGGTCAAGTAGGGGCTGTTCGGATACTACTGTCCAAGGGCGCTGATCCTAACAACAGTGATGCAATAATCGCCAGCATCGCTTACTCACCACTGTATGCCGCATCAAGCAATGGTCATGCTGATGTTGTGGAACTGCTGATCGAAGCAGGCGCACGCGTAAATGCTCTGCCTGACGATGTCATAGCGAATATCGGCAAAGGCATCCTTGTAGAATCACCTAAAACGCCACTCGGAATCGCTGAGCACAATGGCTACGATCGGGTTGCGGAGTTGCTGCGCGCTGCTGGTGCCCGGTACTGAATACGAACCCATTCACAACTACTGCAACTGGCCGCCAACGACTTTAACTATCGTCTTTAGAATGATTAATAGTCTTAATTTGGAGGGTGTTATCATGCAATTGTATCGCGTACTCAACGCCACATCTAATGCTACCGACAGGAAGAGGATTCCGTGCAAGCGGGTTGTGAATAATGAAAAAATCGTTGCCCATGTCTTTCACATCCAATACATCAGTGGCATCTGCGTACGAATAGATCACTGCGCTTATATGAGCATACTTCTCGTCTATAAAGTAATTGGTCTCGACATCCTCAGAACCACCATCGCTCCTTATCTTGTGAACGGATTCCCTATACTCAAAGTCTATCCCTGTAATCTTCATACTCTCCCTATCGAGAAGCAACTTCATATGACCGATAGGCAACAGAGCTTCAACAATTTCGGGGAACCCTCCTTGGATCTGTCTAGGAAATCTATCCAGAGACCCTATCCAGCCTCCGCTGATACAAATAACGATTGGTTGGTTATTTCCTATTACATCGTTCTCTATGTCTTTACGAATCTTGTCCGCCTTGTCTTTAAAACTGCTCGTCATGCGAAGTATGATTTGACGCCTGGGCGGACGACTTATTCCAGTCTTCAATTCAGGAACTGAGTTAGGAGAGCCGGGGTCTCCGCTTGATAAGGTTGTGACTTCTGCCCAACACTTAAGATCCTCAAGATAGAAGTCAAGACCTCTGTCTGATTCACGACTACCTATACTAAAACCCAGACGACTCTTGAACACTGAGCAAAAATATAACTCGCTGTATCGAGCGGGAAAGTCGCTTTTGATGTGCGAGCGAAAATTCCTGTCGGCATGCTCGCAGCAAATCCGCCACATTTCTTCGATTCTGTCCTTCACTAAGCTAGGCGGATCAAACCAAGGATCGTCCTCCTGTACTCTGTTGTACAAGGGATCCCGAGCTTCAGAATCATATTCTAAAAGCTTTTTTACGGTCATGTCACTGTACTCCTTGCTCTTTCGGCATCGCTACTCTCGCGACACTTGTCGCGGTAGTGCAATCCTTAAGCACCCTCCCCAAGGTGCCGCGCTTCAGGCAGGACTCGATGAACAGCTCGGTGGCTTCGATGATGTTTCTCGAGCTTCTTTCTTTGTCCTTCCCTGACTGCACAGGTCCAGCGCCGGGCAGTGTGAGACATACAGGCCGGGCTTTTCGCGGAAGATTCTGGCGGCGAGTGAGACCTTGATCGAAACGACATCCTTGGAACTGGCCACCTTGTGACGCACTGCGCTTGCCATGTCTCTCCTTCCGGTGGGCTGACCAACAGAGTATCAAATCTGTCAGGACACCAGCCTCCTACCCTACTCCCTCGGCACCGCAAGCGACGGATACACCCGCGCGTACACCAGCCAGACCAAGGTGAACGCGCCGAGGAAGCCCGCCGCTATGCCCAACTGGATGACGCCGAGGAAGGCCCAGGTGTCGTCGGGTTGCAGGGACGGCCAGACCAGCACGTTGCGCTCGACCCAGAAGCCCAGGGCCGAGATCAGCGCGATGCTGCCGAGGAACGGGGCGTTCTTTTTGGGGCGCTGGCCGAGCAGGCACCAGAAGGGGATGAGCCAGATGCAGGCCCAGGCGAAGAGCGAGACGCGCACCCAGGGCTCGCCGAGGATGCGCTCCCACCAGCCTTCCCAGTACCAGGTGGACA
>JAHRAN010000061.1 GCA_020027245.1 Myxococcota bacterium | reverse complement strand
CGGTAGAGACGCGGGTCGGGGTTCACGGCGACGGGGCGGCCCACCAGTTCGAGCAGGGGCAGGTCGGTGATCGAGTCGGTGTAGAAGGCGCTGCGGGCGAGGTCCACATCGTGCTCGGCGAGCAACTGCCGAAGCCAGTGAATCTTGCCCGCGCCGAAACACACGGGCGGAATGACGCGCCCGGTAAAGCGGCCATCGCGCTCTTCGAGTTCCGTCGGCAACACGTTCTCGACAGCAAGGTACCGCGCCAGCGGGGCGACGACGAAGCGCGGGGCGCCGGAGACGATGGCGAGCAGGTGACCCCGCTGCCGGTGCGCCTCGACCAGCGCTTTCGCCTCGGGGTAAAGATGCGCGATGAGTTCTCCGGCGAGCCAGGTCTCGACTTCGCGCTCGACGGCGGCCACCGGCTGACCTTCGAGTTCGCGCACCAGCTCCCTCGTCCAGGCGTCGAGATCGAGCAGACCGAGCTTGTAACGCAGGTAGGCGCCGAAGCCGCGCGCCAGATCGAGGCCCTTGATCTCACCACGCGCGTAGCGTTGCTTCAGGTACAGCGACCCCGAATTTTCATCAATCAGGGTCTTGTCCATGTCGAAAAAAGCGGCGATGCGGGGCACTTTGCTGCTCAGAACATGTAGCGACGCATGGAGACGTTCATCAAAAGGCCAAGCGCAATCAAGTTGGCGAGAAGTTGGGAGCCGCCGTACGACACCAGCGGGAAGGGCACGCCGACCACCGGCGTGAGGCCCAGCACCATCGCAACGTTGATGGCCGCGGGCCAGAACAACATACCGACGACGCCGAATGCGAGCAGCGCGCCGAAGCTGTCTTTCGAGTTGGAAGCGATGATCAACCCCCAGATGAGCAACGCGAAGTAACAGGCCAGCAGCACCACACAACCGACGAAGCCCCACTCCTCTGCGAGAACAGAGAAGGCGAAGTCCGTGTGCTGCGTCGGAAGAAACTGAAGCTGGGTCTGCGGGCCGCTCAGGTAGCCCTGACCGAAAAGGCCGCCCGAACCCACCGCGATCAGCGACTGAATGGCCTGATAGCCGGAGGCGAGCGGGGCGCGTGCGGGGTCGAGGAAATCGAGAATGCGCTCGCGCTGGTGCTCACGGAACGCGAATTGAAAAAGCCCCGTCACGGCGAGCGTCGCGATGCCCGCCATCATCAGCCAGGAGCGAAGGGAAATCCTGACGAAGAGCAGGAAGGTTGCGCCGATCAGCAGCGTGAGCACGGCGATGCCCATGTCGCGTTGCAACAGAATGGCGAGAACCGGCGCCGCCACGATCAACCCGGGCAGGAGCAGCGCGCGCAGACGCCGGTCCTGGTCGGGGGGATGGCGGGCGAACCAGTACGCGAGCATCAGCACCAGACCGACCTTGGCGATTTCGGCGGGCTGGAAAGACAGACCGCCATACAAAAACCAGGAGCGGCTGCCCCGCGTGACCGGCGCCAGCACCAGCGTCAGCAGCACCAGCAACACCGAAAGCGTGTAGAGCAGCGGCGCCCAGCGTTCGAGGCGCTGGTAATCAATCAGCAGCGCTGCGCTGAAACCGATGGCGGCGACGAGGAGCGAGAGCAACTGCCGCTGGAACTCCGAGGGCAGCGCGCCGGCGGCGCCGGGTTGGGTGGCGGAGAACAGGTTCACGAAGCCGATGCCGAGCACGACGCAGACCAGCCCGAACAAAAGCCCGTCGAAGTTCTGAAGTACGCGGCGGTTAATCCAGGGCACGGCCATCCCTCCCGGCCAGCACTTCCTGCTCCGCGGCGCGTTTTTCGAAGTAGCGGGATAGAATCTTTTGCGCGATCGGCGCGGCGGTGCTGCCGCCGTGAAGGCCGTGCTCGACGAACACCGCCACCGCAATCTCCGGCGCCTCCGCCGGTGCGAAGGCGACGAACCAGGCGTGGTCGCGGTGACGGATCGGAATCTCGCTCTCCTCCAGGCCCACCGTCCGCGTGCGGTTGACCACCTGCACGGTGCCGGTCTTGCCTGCTACGCGCACGCCGGGCACGCGCGCGCGACGCCCGGTGCCGCCCGACTCCTCGACCACGGCGACGAGACCCTCCTGCACCAGCGCGCTCTGCTCGGCTGAAATCGAGATGCGGCCCACCACCTCGCGCGGGAATGCGTGCTCGGTTTCGCCGTGCTCGTCTTCGAGACGCAGCGCCAGACGCGGCTTCAGCACTTCACCGCCGTTGGCCAACGCGGCGTAGGCGACCGCCAGTTGAATCGGCGTGTACAGGTTGTAGCTCTGCCCGATGGACACCGAGACGGTTTCGCCCGGCAGCCAGACCTCACCCTTGTTCTGAAACTTCCAGTCGGAGGTCGGCAAAAGCCCCGGCGCCTCGTCGGGCAGCGCCACGCCGGTGCGCTGGCCGATGCCGAAGCTCGCCGCGTGTCGCGCCAGACGGTCAACGCCGAGTTGAACACCGAAGGTGTAGAAGAACACATCGCAGGAGCGCTTCAGCGCTTTGCGCAGGTTGACCTGACCGTGACCGCCCGCCTGCCAGCAACGGTAGTTGCGCCCGCCGTAGCGGAAGTAACCGGGGCAGAACACGCTCGAGTGCTCGTCAATCACACCCTCGGCGAGCAGCGCGGCGGCGACGAAGGCCTTGTGGACGGAACCCGGCGGGTAGTGATTCTGAATCGCGCGGTTGCGCAGCGGCTGCCACTCGTCGCCGACCAGCGCCTGCCAGCGCTCGGGATCGGTGCCCGCGACAAAATCGTTCGGGTCGTAGGCGGGCAGCGAGGCCAGCACCAGCACATCCCCGTTGCGCACATCGAGCGCGACGGCGGCGCCCATGTGCGCGGGCTGGTCCGGCGCTGTGCTCCGAAACGCCGCCTCCGCCGCCTGCTGAAGATCCCAATCGAGCGCCAGCACGACGCGCCCGCCGGGCACGGGACGAACCTGACCGAGCACCTCGACCACGCGGCCCGCCACATCCACCACCACGTTGCGCCCGCCGACAGCGCCCCGCAGGTGCGACTCGAAGCGCCGCTCGATGCCGGTCTGCCCGATCACATCGCTGCCCCGGTACCCCGCGTAGTCTTCGAGCTCGATCTGATCGGCGCGAATCCGACCGAGCGTTCCCAGCAGGTGCGCGCCGAGTGCGCCCTTCGGGTAGAAGCGACGGGGCAGAACGGCGATGGTCGCGCCGGGCATGGCGAAGCTGTGCGCCTCGAGCCGGGCCAGCGCATCGAAGTCGAGATCGTCGCGCAGCACCACGGGCTGAAAGCGCCGCCCGCCGAGTGTTGCGCCGCCGCGCTGACGCAGGGTTTCGACATCGTCGCCCAAAAGCTGCGCGAGGGCAATGTAGGTCCGCTCGGGATCGCGCAGATCGCCCGGCACGACCTGAAGCTGATAGGCCGCGCGCACCGTGGCGAAGCTTCGGCCCTCACGATCGAGCAACTCGCCGCGCGGCGCCTCGACCTGCAGCGAGCGCACCGAATTGCGCTGCGAGCGCTCGCGCAGCGCATCGCCCTTCAGGAACTGAAGTTGAAACAAACGCAGCGTGAAGAGCAGGAACACAATGATCAGCAGCACGGTCGCAGCGCGCAGCCGGTTTTCGACGCGAAGCTCGGCGCGTTTCAGCGGCTCCATCAGAGCACCGGCCTGCGCGTTCTGAGCTGCAACTCGCGGCGCGCCTTCTGCTCCGACAGCAGGCGACCGATCAACTGCGCGAGGCCGATGACCAGCGGCGCAAAGACGCCGGTTGCAAGCGCGCGCAGCAACCAGCCGCCGAGCTCGGTCCAGACGAAGGAGAAGCTGCCGAGGAAGAACCAGGAGAGGGCGAACAATCCGAGCGCGTCGAAGAGCAGCAGCGCGAAACCCGCAACGGCCTGCCGTCGCCAGCGGCGGAACTCAATCTGCCCGGCCAGGGCGTACACGACGAGCCACTCAAAGAGGCGCATGAAGGCGTGCTGACCGACGAGTGCGTCCGAAACCATGTCGGCGCCGAGACCCAGCAGGCAGGCGACCAGCAGCCCCTGCATCGGGCGGAGCACCAGCGCCGCCGCCATGGTGGCGAGCAGGGACAGATCCGGCAGCCAGTAAGCGGGGATGCTGCTGGCGAGGGCCGCCTCGAGCACGATGCCGAGCGCTCCGACCATGAGCCAGATCAGCGCCAGCCACATCAGGGCGTTTCATCCGGGTGATCGCCGTCGGCGCCGAACAGCAAGTCCATCGTCGAACTGCGTTGCAGCAGCACGAAGACCTGTTCGAGGCGGCCAAAGTCAACGGCGGCCTCGACCTTGGCGCTGTGCAGAATTTCGTTGCGGTCGGCCTGCACCGAGCGCACCGCGCCGATGCGCAACCCCTTCGGGTACACGCCGCCGAAGCCGGAGGTGATGACCACATCGCCTGCGCGGACGTCGTCGCCGCGCACCATGAACACGAACTCGAGGTCGCCACGGCCGTCGCCGCGCACAATGCCGCGCGCGCGGCTGCGCTGCACGATGGCGTTCACGGCGCTGCGCCGGTCGAGCAGCATCATCGCGCGGGCGGCCAGCGGCGAAGTCGCGGTGATCAGGCCGACAAGACCGGATGGCGCCACCACCGGCATGCCGCTTTTCACTGTGTCGCGCTGCCCGCGGTCGAGCAGCAGCGAGCGGAACCAGAGGGAGACGTCCTGCCCCACCACTTCAGTCGGCAGCAGGTCCACTTCGAATTCATCGCGCATCGCCGCGATGCGTTCGAGGCGGCCGCTGGTCATCAGCGCCTCGCGGATTTGCAGGTTCTCGTCCTCGAGTTCGAGGATGCGCGTCTGCAAGGCCTCGTTCTCGTCGCGCACGCCGACCAGCGCGATGTGACGCTCCCACAAGCGGGCAATGGGGGTGACCGGCCAGTGCAGCGCCTTTTCGAGGGGCGCGACCACTTCCAGCAGCAGCACATCGGCCCAAGTGCCGCCCGGCTCCTGCGCCAGCGCCCGGCTGCGCAGCATCAGCGCGAGGCTCGTCAGCAGCAATGCGGCGAAGAGCAGCGGAAGGCGGATCCGGCGCAGGAATTGGATCATGCTTCGCACCAGCGGCCTGGTCAGTTCTGAATCGAAACCTCGCGGAGCAGCGCGAGATCGTCGAGCGTGCGCCCGGCACCGAGCGCCACCGCGGTCAGCGGATCTTCCGCGAGCATCACGGGGAGTCCGGTGGCTTCGCGCAGCAGCACATCGAGGTTGTTGAGCAGGGAGCCGCCGCCGACCATCACGATGCCCCTGTCAACGATGTCCGAAGCGAGCTCCGGCGGCGTGCGCTCGAGCGCCGACTTCACGGATTCGACGATGGCGTTCACCGGCTCCTGCAGCGCTTCGAGCACCTCGTCGGATTTGATCTCGAGGGTGCTCGGAATGCCGGCCACGAGGTCGCGCCCCTTCACCTCCACCCGGTTGATCTCCTGCTGCGGGTAGGCGGTGCCGATCGAAATCTTGACAAACTCCGCGGTGCGCTCGCCGATCAACAGGTTGTGTCTGCGCTTGATGAAGTTGATGATGGCGGCGTCCATCTTGTCGCCGCCGGTGCGGGTCGAGTTGGCATACACGATGCTCGAGAGCGAGATCACGGCGACCTCGGTGGTGCCGCCGCCGATGTCAACGATCATGTTGCCGGAGGGCTCGGTAACGGGCAGCCGCGCGCCAATCGCCCCCGCCATCGGCTCTTCGATCAGGAACACCTCGCGCGCGCCGGCGGAGAGCGCGCTCTCGCGCACCGCGCGTTGCTCGACGGATGTTATGCCCGACGGCACCGCGACCACGATGCGCGGGCGGAAGAACATCGAGGAGCGGTTGTGCACGCGCCGGATGAAGTGGCGCAGCATCGCCTCGGTGGCTTCGAAGTCGGCGATCACGCCGTCGCGGATCGGGCGAATGGCGATGATGTTATCGGGTGTGCGCCCGAGCATCTCTTTCGCTTCCTCGCCGACCGTCGTCACCTCGCCGGGGCCGCCGCGCCCGTTGTTGACCACGGTGACCATCGAGGGCTCGGACACCACGATGCCCTGCCCTTTTGCAAACACCAGCGTGTTCGCGGTGCCGAGATCAATGGCCAGTTCGCTCGGGAACAGGTTGAAGAATCGCTTGCGTGCCACGCTGAGGCCTCCGCTGTCCTGGCCGCCCGGGGCGGCGCAACCGGGCTGGCGCCACTCGCAAAAGGGCGCGAACCCGTCTGGAACGTCTGCGTTTGTCCTCGCTCATCCGAACCTGGGGTCGCCAGCGGATGGATCCCCGAACGCTATCAACACACCCCGCATCGGGCAAGCGAGGGCCACTGCTTGCCCGATGCGCCCCCGGCCCGTACCCTGCAGCGCCCGGCCCGCCGGGGGGGCTTAAAGCCGCCATTCGGGCGCGGAGCAGCCCACGAGGGGAGATCGAGCAAATGCTGCGCATGCTTCGTCACAGCCAGCGGTGGTTCATAGCGCTCGTGGTGGGGCTGATTGCGGGCGCCTTCGTATTCGTGCTCGGCATCGGCGGCGGCGCGCTCGGGCCGGCTGCGCCCGGGGTGGTGCTGCGGGTAGCAGAGCGCAGCTACACCCCGCGCGACCTGTTCCGCCTGGTGAACAATCTGGACGAGCAGCAGCGCGAGGCGCTCGGTGACGACTACGACGCCGAAGCCGCCCGGCCCGGGCTCGAACGCTACGCCGCGGAATCCCTGATTCGCCGCGCGCTGCTGGCGCACGAGGCCGAGCAACTGGGGCTCGAGGCCTCGCGCGAGGAGATCCGCGAAACGCTGCGGCGGCTCCCCGGTCTCAGCGATGAAACCGGGCGCCTCGACCGGCCGCAACTCGAAAGCTGGGCCGGGCAGACGTATGGCTCGCTGGCGCGCGCCGTGGATGAAATCCGCGACGGCCTGCTGGCGCTGAAGATGGAGCGCCTGATTCACAACTCGGTCGCCGTATCGAAGGCGGAGAGTGAAGCCTCGGTGCGCTATCAGCGCGAAACCGTTCGCTTCGCCGCGCTGCTGATAGATGGCAACGCCAGCGACGACGGAGTCGAGGTCAGCGAGGAGGCGGTGCAGCAACTCGTCACCGAGGAGGCCCTGCTGTTGCAGCAGCAGTACGACGCGCGCATTGCGGAGTTCGAAGTACCGGAGCAGCTTCAGGCGCGGCACATTCTGCTGCGGCTCGCCGAGGACGCCGACGACGCAACCCGCGCCGAGACGCGGCGGCGCATCGAGGCGGCGCGGGCGCGCATCGAGGCCGGCGAGCCTTTCGCCGAGGTGGCGAAGGAAGTGAGCGAGGACGCCTCGAGCGCGCAGGGCGGCGACCTCGGCCGCTTCGGGCGCGGCGCCATGGTGGCGCCCTTCGAGCAGGCGGCCTTCGCACTCGAAACCGGGCAACTCTCCGAGGTGGTCGAGACTGCATTCGGCCTGCACCTGATTCAGTTGGACGAGCGCTTCCCGGCGAGCGTCACTTCCTTTGCGGAGGCGCGCGAGGGCATCGCCCGCGATGTGCTGCGCGAACGGATCGGCCGCGAGAATGCCAGGCTGCGCGCCGCCGAAATCGGGCGCGTTACCGCCAGCGGGCGCACCCTCATCGCCGTCGCGCGCGAGCGGGGGCTGACGCTGCTGCGTCCCTCACCCGTCTCGCGCAACCGCGACGGTCTGATTCCCGAGCTGGGCCTCGCGCCTGCGTTGCTCGACGCCGCCTTCGCCGGCCCCATCGGCGCGCAACCCGAGGTGCACGAAATCCGCGACGGCGTCTTTGTGCTGATCGAGGTGCTGGAGCGCAGCGCGCCGAGCGCCGAGGAGCTGCAGGCGGAGATCGCCGTCGAGCGCGCGCGCCTGCTCGAAGCCCGGCGCGACGAAGCCCGAGAGCTCTGGCTGGCGACGCGGCGCCGGCAACTCGAAGACGCGGGGCAGATCGCCCTCGACCTTCAAGCGCTGCGCTGAAACCCGGCTCAGTCCTCTGCGCCCTGCGCCTCGCGCACGAAGGCTTCGAGCCGCGCGCGGTTCTCGGGGTTGCGCATCTTCGCCAGCGCCCGCGCCTCCAACTGCCGCACGCGCTCGCGCGAGAGCTTGAGCTTGCCGCCGATTTCCTCGAGGGTGTGCTCCCGCTCCCCCTTGAGCCCGAAGCGCCAGCGCAGAATGCTGCGCTCCCGCTCGCAGAGCTGGGTGATGGAGGTGTCGCTGGCCTGTTCGAGCCGCGCGTGGTCGAGCCCGTCCACGGGTGAAGTGGAACTCGGGTCGGAGACGGTGTCCTTCACCTTCTTCGAGTCCGTGCCCATCACTTCCTTCTCGAGGCTCACCGGCTCGCGCACCATGCGCTGCAACTGCTCGGTGCGCTCCACATCAATATCCAGCGCCTTCGAAATCTCGAGGGTTGTGGGCTCGCGCCCGAGCTTCTTTTCGAGCGCGTTGAAGGCCCGGTAGTACTTGAGCAGCGTGTCGTGCACGTGGCTCGGGATGCGGATCGTCCGCGAGTGGTTCTGAATGGCGCGAATCAGGGCCTGCCGGATCCACCACACCGCATAGGTGGAGAACTTGTGGCCGCGCTCGTATTCGAACTTCTCGACGGCGCGGATCAGCCCGATGTTCCCCTCCTGGATCAGATCCAGAAAGGAGATGCCCATGTTGCGGAAATCCTTGGCGATGGCGACCACGAGCTTCAAGTTGTGCTGAACGAAGACGCTCTTGACATCGTTCAGGCGCTCCCACTCGGCGTCAATGCGCTGCATCTGCTCGAGGAACGCGCTGGTGCTGAGACCGATTTCGAACTCGATTTCCCGCACGCGCTCACGGAAGCCCGCGAGGTTCCGCAGGCGACGGGCGCGCCCCGCCTCGGTGCCCGGCGGTCGCTTGTTCGCCTGCAGTTCCGCAATCCGGCGCCGCGCGCGCGCAACTTCGTGGCGCAGCGCAACCAAGTTGCCATACATGCGCGCCATCAGCTGCATGGACAACTCCACTTCCCGAAGCTTCTGCGCGCAGTGCTTCTCGTGCTTCGCCACGGCCTTCTGTTTGTCGCCCGCCAGCGCCTTCGTGCGGCGCCCGAGTGACACCTCGATTGCGCTGATGATGCCATCAACCCAGGCGCCGAGATTCTTTCCCTCCGAAGAGCCCGAGCCGAAGGACTCGCACATCTTGCCGGTGGCCCGGTGCTCGCTCTTCAACTTGCACCAGGTGCGCACCGTCTCCATCGCGGTCCAGGGCACCAGCACCATACCCTCACGGAAGGCGAGGGTCGCGGCCTCGATCTCCTTCGCGAGCAACACCTCTTCTTCTTTTTTGAGCGTCGGCACCTCGGCGATGTCGCGGAAATACGAGACCAGCGCGCCGCGCTCGCCCGAGCGCTGCGATTCGGTCGTGGTGTTCAAGCGCTGCGGATCCACCGGCACGCCGCCGATGCTGCGCGGGTTCTTCGACACCGCCTCATCGGTCTCGGCGCCGAGTTCGTGGCCGGGCGCGATCTTGCGCCAGGTCGCGCGACGCTTCTTGTCAATCGAGAGGTTTCTGCGGCTCGCCAACCTCTTCTCCTTCCGTTGCTGGAACTCGGGCTGGATCCAGATTCACGCTGCTATGGAGCTCCCTGCTTCAACGAGACGAGACACCGGCCCCCGTCCCCGGGTTTGCCCGGAGTGGGCGGGCCGCCCTTGATTCGCCGGTTTTGTCGGCTTTTGTCGCCCTCGGGCAGCCCGACAAATCCCACCATCCCAACCACCTTCGGGGGGCTCGATCCACCTTCGGGGGGGGGGTTGACACAGCCCATCTGATGCCCGCAACCGGCGCTTCGTAACACCCGGAAAACAGCAGCAGCGCCCATCACGCCACTCCGCCACTCGACTGTCACCACCGTCGCATCCCCGCTCGGGCTGCTCGAAACTGACCCAGAGTATTCTACACCGGACCCGAGTTCAAGGCCAAAATGACGCCGGGGGCGAAATTATTTTCAGGCAGCGGGGCTGGGCGCTTGGGGGCGAATTTGCGAATCCGCCTCGACGCAGTGCGGCACAACCGCCGGCGGGCTTGCGCCCGCCGCCCCATCCCGTTGACCACCCCGAGCGGCTGCCGGAGGAGGGAGAAGGTTCATAAGGTCTGGCGAGGGACGCATCAGGCGAAGGACTCCTTGCGGTGGCGGATCAGCTCCATGAACTCCCCGCGGGTCTTGGAATCGCTCTGAAACAGGCCCTTGAGCGAGCTGGTGATGGCGAAGGCGTTCTTCTGCTCCACGCCGCGCATCATCATGCAAAGGTGGATGGCCTCGGCGACCACGGCCACGCCCCGGGGCTGAAGCGTGGTCTCGATGGTCTCCGCCACCTGCATGGTCAGCCGCTCCTGAACCTGAAGCCGCCGCGCGAACATGCCCACCAGCCGTGGAATCTTCGAGAGCCCGACGATCTTGCCGCTCGGGATGTAGGCCACGTGCATGCGCCCGAAGAAGGGCAGCATGTGGTGCTCGCACAGGCTGTAGAAGTCAATGTCCCGCACCAGCACCATCTCGTCGTAGGTCACATCGAAGAGCGCGCCGTTCAGCAGCGCCTCCGGCTGCTGCGTGTAGCCCTGCGTCAGAAAGCGCAGCGAGCGGGCGATGCGCTGCGGCGTGCGCGCGAGGCCATCGCGCTGCGGATCCTCCCCCAACTGCTCCAGAATGCTCCGTACCTGAAGTTCGATGGGGTCGTGGGCGTCGCTGCTCATAGACGGCTTTCGGGGCTCCCGGGCGGTAGCGGTAGCGAATTAGCTGGTTGAATGGGCCTTGAAGCTAACAGATGCCGCCCGGTGGCTCCGGCCCGGCGGCGCCGGGCGAGGCAAAAAAAATTGACCATCCCGCCCCTTGCACTTGCGCGCTGGCGCGCCGGGAGTATAGTGCGCGCCGATTGGCAGAAGCGCCCTGCGACTGCCAATAAAAGTGAAAGTGGCGTCCCCCCACCCCCTGAACCGCTCGGGAGGCAGTGGCGGGAAGCCCGTTGACCGCGTCCGGAGCACCGGGCGCGCCATTTGGGAGGTTCCGGGTTCATGAGCATCCGTCCCCTTGGAGACCGCATTCTGGTCAAGCGAGTGGATGAGGAGGCGACCACCGCCGGCGGGATCATCATCCCCGACACGGCGAAAGAGAAGCCTCAGGAGGGGCGGGTCGTGTCCGTCGGCCCCGGCAAGGTGACCGACGACGGCAAGACCCAGCCCATGGGCGTGAAGAAGGGCAACCGCGTGCTGTTCAACAAGTACGCGGGAACCGAGGTGACTCTCGAAGGCAAGGAGCACCTCATCATCCGCGAGGACGACGTCCTCGGCATCATCGAATAGGAGGCGAGCATGGCCAAGGAAGTGCAATTCGATCAGAAGGCGCGTGCGGCGCTGCTCGCCGGTGTGAACGGCCTGGCGAATGCCGTGCGGGTGACGCTCGGCCCGAAGGGCCGCAACGTGATCATCGAGAAGAGCTTCGGCTCCCCGACCGTGACCAAGGACGGCGTCACGGTGGCGAAGGAGATCGAGTTCGAGGACAGGTTCGAGAACATGGGGGCGCAGATGGTGAAGGAGGTCGCGTCCAAGACCTCCGATGTGGCCGGCGACGGCACCACCACCGCCACCGTGCTCGCGCAGGCCATCTTCCGCGAGGGTTCGAAGCTGGTGGCGGCCGGCATGAACCCGATGGATCTGAAGCGCGGCATTGACAAGTCTGTGCAGAAGGTGGTCGCCGAACTCGAACGGCTCTCGAAGCCGACGCGGGACAGCGACGAGATCACCCAGGTGGGCAGCATCTCGGCGAACAACGACGAGACCATCGGCAGCATGCTCTCGGAGGCGATGGAGCGCGTCGGACGCGAAGGCGTGATCACCGTCGAGGAAGCCAAGTCCATGGAGTCGGTGCTGGAGGTGGTCGAGGGCATGCAGTTCGACCGGGGCTACCTGTCGCCCTACTTCGTCACCGACACCGACCGCATGGAAGCCGACATTGACGAGCCGCTCATCCTGCTGAACGAGAAGAAGATCAGCAACATGAAGGACCTGCTGCCGGTGCTGGAGCAGGTGGCGCGTCAGGGCAAGCCGCTGCTGATCGTCGCGGAGGACATCGAGGGCGAGGCGCTGGCCACGCTGGTGGTGAACAAGATCCGCGGCACGCTGAATGTGGCGGCGGTGAAGGCGCCCGGCTTCGGCGACCGCCGCAAGGCCATGCTGCAAGACATGGCGATCCTGACCGGCGGCCAGGTCATCAGCGAGGAGCTGGGTCTGAAGCTCGAGAACGTTGCGCTGAAAGATCTGGGCCGCGCCAAGAAGGTGGTGATTGACAAGGACAACACCACGCTGATTGACGGCGCCGGCGCGAAGAAGGCCATCGAGGGCCGCTGCTCGGAGATCCGCAACCAGATCGAGTCCACCACCAGCGACTACGACCGCGAGAAGCTGCAGGAGCGGCTGGCGAAACTCGCGGGCGGCGTCGCCGTGGTGAAGGTCGGCGCGGCGACCGAGACCGAGATGAAGGAGAAGAAGGCGCGGGTCGAGGACGCCCTGCACGCGACGCGGGCCGCCGTCGAAGAGGGCATCGTGCCCGGCGGGGGCGTGGCGCTGCTGCGCGCCCAGCGGGTGCTGAAGGGCCTCGAACAGGACCTCGACGAGGAGCAGAGCGCAGGCGTCGCCATCGTGCGGCGCGCGCTCGAGGAGCCGCTGCGGCGCATCGCCGAGAACGCGGGCGTCGAGGGCTCCATCGTCGTGGACAAGGTCAAGGGCATGAAGGGCCCCGAGGGCTTCAACGCCGCCAGCGAGAAGTACCAGGACCTGATCGCAGCCGGCGTGATTGACCCGGCGAAGGTGGTGCGCTCAGCGCTGCAGAACGCGGCCAGCGTCTCGGGCCTGCTGCTGACCACCGAGGCGATGATCGCCGACAAGCCCGAGAAGGAAGACGGCGCCGGCGCGGGCATGCCCGGCGGCGGCGGTATGCCCGGCGGCATGCCCGGCATGATGTAAACCGTCCGCAGCGACGACACGCGCAACACAAACGCCCCGGTGGCCACCACGCCACCGGGGCGTTTTGTTATGGACAAAGCCATGGACAAGCGAGCGACGGCGCGCAGCGCATGAAAAAACGCATACTCGGTTGGGATGACTTCGATCAAGCGGTCAACCGGATCGTCGAGATCTGCAAGGGGAAATCGTTCAGCGGGGTTTATGGCTTTCCCCGTGGCGGCCTCTGTCTCGCCGTCGCGCTCAGCCACAAGTTGAAGCTGCCGCTGCTCCACTGCCCCAAGGAGGGCTGCCTGACGGTGGATGACATCTACGAAACGGGCCGCACTCTCAATCAGGTGAAAAAGCTGCGCGACGCCAGGGCAGTGGTGTGGATCAGCAAAGTCAAACCCGATTGGTGGCAGGCCGTGGAAGTGGACGCTTCCTCGGAGTGGATCGTGTTCCCCTGGGAAGACGAGAAAGCGGCAGCGAAGGACGAGCAGGAGTATCGAGCCGCCTGCCAATAACCACCCGCAAGACGATCATTCGTCGCTGCTGCGCGCCTTGCTTTCGGCGCTGCGGATGACATCGCGCAGCGGGACGCCGGCCCGGGTTGCTGCGCGCCGGCAGTCCTCGTATTCGGCCGAGTAGTCGCGCCGCCCGTCCTCGCGCAGCGAAACCTTGACGGCGATGCGCCCGAACGAAGTCGTCACCTTGCGCACTTCCCGTGGCAGCAGCAGGCGCTCGAACTCGTGGATGCGCACGCCGAGGCTCGTGGTCTCGGCCAGAATGCGCGAGGCCAGCACGGCGCGCCGGTCGGGCTTTGCGATCACGCGCAGCAGAAAACCCGGGCGGCTCTTCTTCATCTGCAGGTGCTGCAACGAAACATCGAGCGCGCCCGCGCGTTCGAGTTCGGCGCGTACATGATCGAAGTGCTCGGGCACGAAGTCGTCGAGGTTCGCCTCCAGACACACGACGCGATCCGCACGCAGCAGCGCGCTGCGCCCGAGCACCGCGCGCAACACATTCGGCATTGGCTCTGGCAGCGGCGTCTCCGGCAGCCGCTCGGGGCGGTCAAAAGGCGTGATGGGGCGCGAAGCGCCCCGGTCGTCGCCGGCGCCGTGGCCGATGGCGTCAATCGTCATCGCGGGCAGCGGCTGAAACGCATCCACGCAACTGCGCAAAATGGCGGCGCCGGTGGGCGTGACCGTTTCCCATTCGACTTCGGCGGGTACCGTCGGCAGACCGCGCAGCAGTTCGAGGGTTGCGGGCGCGGGCAGCGGCAGCCGGCCATGCGCGGTGTCCACCACACCGTGACCGAGCGCGGGCGGCGTCGCCGTGAGCTTCGAGATGCCGAGCGCATCGAGCGCCAGCGCCGCGCCGGTGATGTCAACGATTGCATCCACGGCTCCCACCTCGTGGAAGTGCACCGCATCGAGCGCCACGCCGTGCACGCGCGCCTCGGCCCGCGCCAGTTCGAGGAAGATCGCCTGCGCGCGCGCGCGCACCGGTGCGGGAAGTTTCGCGCGCTCGAGCAGGCGGCGGATGTCTTGATACCGCCGCCCGTGGCGCGCCTTCAAGCCACCGCGCGGACGGGGCGTCAGCACCTCCACATAGCGCGCGGCCAATGCGCCGCGCTGCACGCGCCGCACGCGCAAGCGGTGCGGAACGCCGAGTCCCGCAAGCCCTTCCGTGAGTTTGCGGCGCGGCAGACCCGCATCGAGCAGCGCGCCGAGAAACATATTGCCCGCGATGCCCGAGAAGGTGTCGAGGTGCAAGAGCCGCGCTCCTGCGTCTGCGTTGCGACGACGAGCGGACATCAGGCGCGGTTGATCAGCGTCGCCACGGTGGCGGCGCCGAAGCCGTTGTCAATGTTCACCACCGCCACGTTGGACGCGCAACTCGTCAGCATGCCGAGCAGCGCCGCAACGCCGCCGAAGGACGCGCCATAACCGACGCTGGTGGGCACGGCGATCACCGGGCTGCCGACGAGACCGCCGACCACCGAGGGCAGCGCGCCCTCCATGCCCGCCACCACGATGCAGACCTGCGCCTCGCGCAGCAGCGCGGTGTCGGCCAGCAGGCGGTGCAAGCCGGCCACGCCAACATCGGCCAGCAACTCGACTTTGTTGCCGAAGCGGCGCGCGACTTCGAGCGCCTCGTACGCGACCGGCAGATCCGCCACCCCGGCGCAGACCACGGCGATGACACCACGCCCGCGCACTGGTACCTCACTCGGGCCGAACCAGAGCAGCCGCGCCTCGGGCAGATACGCACCGTCGGGCAGCGCTTCGAGTACCTGGCGCGCGGTCGCCGCATCCACGCGCGTGGCGAGGGCGTGCTGCCCGGCGCGGCGTAGCGCTTGCACGATGTCAACGATCTGCGGCGCGGTTTTGCCCGGCCCGAAGATCACTTCGGGAAGTCCCTGACGCAGCGCGCGGTGCAGATCCACCCGCGCGTCCCCGGTTGCAACAAAGGGCAGCCGGGCGAGTTGCTCGGCGGCGTCATCCGCACTCGTTTCGCCACGCTGCACGGCAAGAAGCAGGGCCCGCACCCGCTCTCGATCCATCCGCTCAGGCTACCAAAGCCGCGAGAGGCCAATGCCCCTCGCCCAGCCTTTTAATCCCCCCGCGCTGACGCTGCCGGAGGGCGGCCATATCCCGGCCAACTTGTTGATCGTCCGGCAGCGTCGGCGCGGTCAAAGGGAGGGGGCGGGGTGCGTCAGCACCCCGGCTGTCAGAAGTGCGTCCAGCCGGGGCGGACGGGGGCGCCAGCGACCTCGACCTCGGCGCCCGGTTGCAGGCGGCCGATCTCGCTGACCACGACACCGAGGCGGCGCGAGAGCGCGCGCACACTCGGCGCGCCAGCGCGCAGCGTGAACAACAACTCGAAGTCTTCGCCGCCGCCGAGCAGCAGCGCGTCCGGGTCGAGACCGTGGCGACGGCAGGCGGCGGCGAAACCCCGGGGGCTGGGCAGGGCCGACTTCTGAATCTGCGCGCCGAGACCGGAAGCGCGGCAGATGTGTCCGAGGTCGGCGAGCAGGCCATCCGAAATGTCCAGACAGGCGCCCACCGTCGGCAGCCGCAACAGCGCGCGACCCGCCGCAAGACGCGGCTCCGGCACGCTGCGCACACGCCCCCGCGCGCGCTCGAGAGCAGAGCGCCCGGTCGCGCCGGTCAAGAGCACGCGGTCGCCCACTCGCCCGGCGTCGCGGCGCAGCGCCCGCCCGCGCGGCAGCGCGCCCTGCGCGGTCAGGGTCAACGAGAGTTCCCGCGCGCGCGTCACATTGCCGCCGACGAGAGGACAGGCTTCGCTGTGCGCGATGTCGAGCAGGCCACGCACGATTTCGAGCAGCACGCGCACTTCACTCGCCGCCGGCAGCGCGAGCGCCAAAGTGAAGGCAAGCGGGCGCGCGCCCATCGCGGCCAGGTCCGACAAGCTCGCCACCAGCGCACGCCGACCGGCGTTGCGCGCACTCTGCTGGTCGAGACGGAAGTGCACACCCTCGACAAAGGCGTCCGTGGTCACGGCCAGGTCTTCGCCCGCTTTGATGCGCAGCAGCGCGGCGTCGTCGCCGATGCCAAGCACGACCCCGGCCTTCCGTGGCGTGCCCGCAAGCGCGCGAATGCGCTCGATCAGCCCGAACTCACCGAGCTCCGAAACCCGCATCCCGCCATCCTAACAAGGCACGCGCAAGCAGCGTGGCGACGGTGCGGGGCCGCCACCCGAACCCCCGCCGGCTCCCATAAAGGAGACGGCGCCTCTCCCTCAAAGGGAGAGGGGAACCGAGCCTTAATTGAGCGGCGCCGCTTCATCTCATCTTAACCCTCTCCCTGCAAGGGAGAGGGGGCGATGGGCCATAAAGCCCATCGCCACGGGCCTTGTAGCCCGTCGCCGGGTGAGGGTGGCGGCCCCGCAGCTTCGATCACCCCCCACTGCCGCAGCCGAACCGGATTCCCGCCTTCGCGGGAGTCATTCCTGCATAGGCGGGAATGACGGAGGTGCGGGTGTAGGCACTGACGAAGTGAGCAGGCGGTTCGCAACGTAGCGCCGGTCGCGTCAGCGACCGGTGCCCCATACCTGCGCGAAGCGCGGACCATGTTGTCAACTGGCCGCGCCAAAGGCGCGGCCCAAGACGGGCGCGTCTACCCAGAAGCAACGCCAAGCGTACTCCGGCAGCGGCTCGGCGCGGTCAACAGGCTGGGGGAGGGGCGTAAGCCCCTCCGCGCGGTCAACGGGATGGGGGAGGTGCGTCGGCACCTCCGGGCGGGATGCACTGCGGCGTTTCAGCGCCTTCGGCGAGCGTTGCCGCTTCGGGCGGGGCGGCGATGGCGTGGGGCGCGTCCCCGGCGTCCGGTGCTGGCTCCGGCTCGCACTCCGGCAGCGGGATGTACAGATAGGGCGGCGCGCCGCGTTCATCTATGGACATCAGACGACCGTGGTCAACGCCGAGCAGGTGCGAGCGGCGGCGCAGACCCTCGGGGCCGACCGACAGCCAGCCCGAAACGCCCGCGAAGGAGCGCTCGCGGCGCAGCTCGCGCAGCATGTCGGCGCGCGTGGCGGCGCCCTGCGCCAGCGCCAGAATCGCCAGATGGGTCGCGTCGAATGCCGCCGCCGCCAAGTCACCGGGCGGCGCGCCGAAGCGCTCGTGGTAGCGCTGGTTGAATGCGGAAAGCGCGGGGCGCTCGCTCGCGCCGAAGCTGCCCGCACTGAACACGGCGCCGTTCAGATGACGCCCAGCGAGGCTCAAAAGCTCCGGCGCATGCCAGGGGCTGCCGCCGAGCAGGCGCACGCCGCGCACGCCGTGAAATGCAAGGTGCGGCGCGATCAGGCCCACGTTTTCATAACTGTCGGGAATGAACAGCGCCTCGAAATCAACGAAGGGCGGAAGCGGCTGCAGCTCCGGGCCGGTCAGCGCGGCCGCCTCGGCGCGCAACGCGGCGGCCGCCTCGGGGGGGAGACGCTTGGCGCGCTTGCGCAAGCGGTCGCGCAGCGCGAGCGCCTCCTGCACTTCTTCGGACAACAACTCATAACCGATCAGGCGGCGGATGGGCGTCGAGAAGTCGGTGGCGTCGGCGGCGTAGCGGGAGATGCTCACGACTTCTCCGCCGCGCGCCTCGACTGCATCCCAGAAGGCGGCGCGCAGTGCGCGTCCGTAAGGCACATCGGGGTACAGGATGGCGAAGCGCGAGAGGCCAAGCGTTTCGCTCGCGTAGGCCGCCACCTGCTCGGCGTCGAGACGCGGCGTCCGGCCGAGGCGCAGCACGAAGTCGCGCGCCGCGCCGGCCCGCTCGCGCAGACCGAGCGCCAGCAGCGGCACGCGCGTGCGCCTTGCGGTAGCGGCCGCCGCCTCGGAGGCCGGACTCAGCAGCCCACCGATGATGGCGAGCACCTGCGGCTCGGCCGCCAGCGTCTCGACCGCCGCCGTTGCCGCCGCCGCACCGATGCGGGTGTCAACAATGCGCAACTGCAGCGCGCTCGGCGGCGAGCTCTCGTCCCCCGGCTTTGCGAACAAGCCAGCGGCCAGCGCGACGCCCGAAAGCGCCTCCTCACCGAAGTCCGCAAAATCACCCGAGAGCGGCAGCGCGACGCCGAGCACACCGCTCACCCGGGTCTTCGCAAGCGCGGGGCCTGTGGCAGCGAAGCCGGGCAGCGCGCGCAGCAGCGAGCCACCTCCGAATGAAAGCCGGCGCGCGAAGGCCGCGATGCGCGCGTCATCACCCGGCCCCGGGGACGCACGCCGGGCCTCTTCGAGGGCGGCGGCGGCGCGCGCGCGCTCGTCGCTTTCGAGCGCGCGCAGGCCCAGTTGCAACCACACCCGCACTGCAGGCGGCCGACCGGCCAGCTTGCCAGCGGCGGCGCGGAGTGCGGTGTCGGGGAGCGCAGCGAGCAGGTCGGCGAGCTCGCTTTCGATGCTCAGATCGGGCGCTTCCCCGGCCGCCGTCTGCGTCTCGATCAGGCGACCGAGCCAGAAGAGCTGCGCGTCCGGGTCCGCGCGCCGGGCGGCGAGAGCTGCGAGCAGGCGCAGGGCCTTGTGACGCGAGGCGGCATCGAGGCGCGAGAGTTTGATCTGCCGCGCCACCCGCTGCGCCTGGGCCGCGCGGTTCTGAGCGAGCAGAAGCTCTGCGAGTTGCAGACGCGCGAAATCGCTGCGCGCGGCGGCAGGGTGCGACTGCAGCACCCGCGTGAGTGTGCGCCGCGCCAACTCGGCTTCGCCGTCTTGCAGTTGAAGCGCAGCAAGGCGCTCCGCGGCCTCGACGGCGCGCGCAGCGTCGCGCCCGCTTTCGCGGGTGGCGGGCGTGCTGCAGGCGAGCAGCGCGCCGGTGATCAGCAGCAGCAGCGGCGCAAGCCGGAGGGCGACCTTCACTCGAAGATGTCCCGCAGCTTGTCGAGGAACCGCATCGCCCGTGGCGAGGCTTCATTGCCGGTTTCTTCCGCGAATCGTTCGAGCAGTTCGCGCTGCTTTGTATTCAACTTGCTCGGCACCTCGACGAACACGTGCACCAGTTGGTCGCCGCGCGTCGTGGAATCCACCGACGGCAGACCGCGCCCGCGCAGGCGCATCACCTTGCCGCTCTGCGTGCCCTCGGGAATGCGCATCGTCACCTTGCCTTCGAGCGTGGGCACCTGCACCTCGGCGCCGAGGGCGGCCTGGGTGAATGCAATCGGCACCTCGCAGTGCAGATCGCCGCCATCGCGCTCGAAGAGCGGATGCTGGCGCAGCTTCATCACCACATAGAGATCGCCGGGCGGGCCGCCAGCGATGCCGGCCTCGCCCTCGCCCGCCACGCGCAGGCGCATGCCATCCTCGACGCCGGGGGGAATGCGCAGCTTGATGGTCTTCTGCCCCTCGCGCCTTCCTGTGCCGCCACAACCCGGGCAGGGGTCTGCCACCACAACGCCTTCGCCCCGGCACACATCACAGGTGCGGCGCATGCGGAACAGGCCCTGTTGAAAGGTGACCTGCCCGCTGCCCTCGCAGTGCGAGCAGCGCTCGGGCCGGGTTCCCGCGCGCGCGCCGGAGCCCTCGCAACTTTCGCAGCGCATCATTTTGGGCAGGTCGAGGGTCGAGTGCTCGCCCTTCAACACCGTGTCGAGATCAATCTCGTGGGCGTAGCGGAGGTCGGCGCCGCGCTGACCTCGACCGCGCGAGCGACGACGCGCGCCGCCCATGCCGGCGGCGCCGAAGAGATCGTTGAAGAGCTCGCTGAAGTCGCCGAACCCGGAGAAGCCGCCTGAGGGGTTGAAGCCATCCGCCCCGCCTGCGCCGACGCCCTGATGTCCGAACTGGTCGTACTGCCGGCGCTTGCCCGCATCCGACAGCACCGCGTAGGCCTCGGAGGCCTCCTTGAACTTTTCCTCGGCGCGCGCGTCACCCTCGTTGCGGTCCGGGTGATGCTGCATGGCGAGCTTGCGGTAGGCCTTCTTCAATTCCTCGTCGGATGCGTCGCGGCCGACGCCGAGGACTTCGTAGTAATCGCGTTTGTTCAAAGCTTCATCCCAAGATGGCGCAGAAGTCTGCGCACGGAACCCGTCGAGTGCAAGTCGCGCGCTGCGGCGCGGGGGCTTAAAAACCCTTCGGCGGCGCCGGCTCGTCCTCCGCCTCGGCGGTCTCGGGCGCTTCGGGCGGCGGACTCGGCGCCTTCGAGACGGTCACGCGCGCGGGGCGCAGCAAGTGCTCCCGCAACCGGTAGCCCTTCTGCAGCACCTCGATCACAAGCCCCGGCGCGCGCGAAGTGTCCTCGACCTGCGCCATGGCCTCGTGCAGCTTCGGGTCGAAGGGCGCGCCCTCGGCGTCAATCATCTGGATGCCGTGGCGCTCGAGCACCGCATGAAGCTCGCGCTGCAACAACTCGACGCCCTGCTGCAGGGCTTTGAATTTTCGCGGCCCGCTCTGCGCAGCGTGAATGGCGGCGCGCTCGAGGTTGTCGAGCGTGCCGAGCAGATCGCGGGCCAGGGCCTCGTGCCCGTAGTGCAGCGCGTTCTGCTGCTGCTGAAAGCTGCGCTTGCGGTGGTTTTCGAAGTCGGCTTGAAGCCGCAGCAGTTGATCCTTCAACTGCTCGTTCTGCGCTTCGAGTTCCGCACTGCGCAGCAAAGCTGCCGCCGCCTCATCCTCGCAGGAAGCGGCCTCGGGTGAAGGCGCGTCGCTTTCGCTCGCCACAGTTTCGGGCGCGCCGTTTTCCACGCCGTCGCTTTTCGGCTCCACCGAGTCCTGTTGTTTCGGGTCGCTCGAGGTCACGCGTCGTTCGTTTCGCTGAGCAGGTGTGAGATGTAACCGACGAGCGGAATCACGCGCGCGTAGTCCATGCGAACCGGGCCGATGACGCCGAGTGCGCCAGCGGCGGCGCCGCTTCGGCCATACGATGCGATGACCACCGAGCAGCGGCGCAGGGAGGGATCGCCCACCTCGGCGCCGAAGGCCACGTGCACGCCGGGCGCGTCGGCCACGCGGTCGAGGATTTCGACCAGCCGGCCCTTCTCTTCGAGCGCGCGTAGCAACTCGCGCAACCGCTCCGGCTGCTGGAACTCGGGCTGGTCGAGCAGCACCAGGCGCGTCGAGAACACGACCGCATCGCCCTCGTGACCGGGCTCCGGCGCGGCGTCGCCTTGCAGCATCCGCTCGAGCAGCAACTCGACCTGCGAGCGCAGCGCACGGGCCTCGCGCAGCAGGTGACGGCGCACCGCACGCAGGGTGCGCCCCGCAACGCGACGGCTTAGTTGCGACGCCAGCCGGTCGAGTTCCGCCTGATCGTCCTGCCCCGGCTCCTCGATCACGCGCTGGAAGGTGCGTCCCTCGGCCGTCAGCAAAATCGCCAGCACGCGCTCGCGCGACACCCGCACCAGCGATACATGGCGCAGCACCATCCCCTCGAGCTGGGGCGTGCGAAAGAAGCCCAGTTGATGCGTGCGCTCGAAGAGCAACCGCGTCGTAACTTCAGCCAGGTCGTCCCGATGACCGTGGTCGAGACCTCGCTGCAGCTCGCGCTTCTCGAAGGGGCCGAGTTCACGGGGCGTCAGCAACTGCTCGACGAAGACGCGCAGACCGAGATCCGTCGGCACGCGGCCTGCAGAGCGGTGCGCCTTGCCAACCAGCCCCAGCTCGCCGAGTGACGAAAGCGTGTTGCGAACGCTCTGCGGCGAGAGCTTCATCGGCAGCAGCGCCGAGACGGTTTGGGACGCCACCGGCCCGCCCTGTCCGACATAGGACGAGACCACGGCCTGAAGCACCCGCCCCTGGCGATTCGAAAGTACGGGGCCGCTTTCGCCCGACCCGCTGCGCGCCACATGAAAAGATGTCAAGGGAACCCCGCCGCCGTTGTTCTCCGCAATTGGATTACCAGAGGGGGCGCGTGCTCGTCAACCGAGCGCGCAGCGCGACCACCGAGCGCGCAGCGCACGGCCACCGAGCGCGCCTCGCTGCGCTCAGACAAAGCCCTCGAAGACCGCGTCGGCCAGCAGCCAGCCACGGGTGGTGAGCGTCAGATCGCCGCGCTCGTTTTCGCGCAGCGTGTCGGCGGCGATGGCCCGCTCGATGGCAGAGGCATAGAAGGCGCGCGGCGCCGCGCCGAACTCATGGGCGAAGGCGTCGGCGCAAAGACCCTCCCGGGTGCGCAGCGCGAGAAACGCCGCCTCGGCCCGGGCCGCGCGGCGATCGAGCAGCGCAGGTTGCGGCGGCTGGAAGTCGCCCCGCTCGATGCGCGCGCACCAGGCTTCGTAATCGCGCTCGTTCGCCGGTCGCGCACCCGAGGGCGGCGCAAGCGCGGGCGGAAGATACGAATGAGCGCCCATCCCGACGCCGAGCACGGGCCGACGCTGCCACGTGCGCGCATTGTGCAGCGCCTCGTGACCGGGCTTCGCATAACTCGACAACTCGTAGCGCGCGAAGCCGGCGGCCTCGAGCTTTGCTGCGATGGCGAGCATCATGTCGGCGAGCAGATCCTGCTCGGGCATCCGCACCAGGCCTTTCTTGACCGCGGCGGCAAGCGCGGTGCCGGCGGGCGCCGAGAGCGCGTACGCCGAGATGTGCTCGATGCCGTGGTCGAGCGCCGCCGCGACATCGTCGAGCGCAAGGGCGGTGGACTGACCGGGGACGCCAAAAATCAAATCCACCGAGAGCCGCTCGAAGCCGGCTTGCCTTGCGGCTTCGAGCGTGGCGTGACAGGCGCGGGCGCGGTGCGCGCGACCGAGGCGCTGCAGCACTTGGTCGTCAAAAGATTGCACGCCCACCGAGAGCCGCGTCACGCCCGCCTCGAAAAACGCCGGCAGGCGCGCGCGCTCGCTGCTGCCGGGGTTCAACTCCAGCGTCACCTCCCGAGGCGCGCCAGCAAAGGCGCGGCTTGCGGCTTCGAGCAGACGCGCAATCGAACGCGCTTGAAAGAGCGAGGGCGTGCCGCCGCCGAAGTAAATACTGGCGAGCGGCAGAGCCGGGAAATCCGCCGCGCGTGCGCCGAGTTCGGCTTCGAGGGCGGCAAGTGTGCGCGCCTCGCGCGCCCCCGGGTGGCCGGCGACCACCGCGAAATCGCAGTAGGGGCAGACGCGCTCGCAGAAGGGCAGGTGGAAGTAGACGCCAACATCGGACATCGCGCGCAGTCTAGACTTTTAAGCGCCCGCCACGCCGGTGACGGCGACGCGTTGCGCTACGCTGCGTGGCCGTGAGCAGCGAGATCCACAGCGAAACTCTGCCGAACGGGCTGCGCTTGCTGCTTCGGCCGCTGCGCGTGGCGCCGGTCGCCGAGATTCAGTTCTGGGTGCGGG
>JAHRAN010000055.1 GCA_020027245.1 Myxococcota bacterium | reverse complement strand
GGAACCGAACCCTGATGGAGCGGCGCCGCCTCATCTCATCTTAACCCTCTCCCTGTAAGGGAGAGGGGGCGATGGGCCATAAAGCCCATCGCCACGGGCCTTGTAGCCCGTCGCCGGGTGAGGGTGGGCGACGGGCCATAAAGCCCGTCGCCGCCGCTTCTTCCCACCCCCACTGACGCAGCCGGAGTGCTGTCGCACTCCCCCCATCCTTTTGACCGTGACCGGGGCGCTCCGCGCCCCGCCCGTCACCAGGAATCAACAAAGCGGCGGTGGCGCTCGTCGCGGGCGGGTGGCTTCGTCGAGCGCAGGCCGCGCACCAGCCAGCTTCGGGTTTCCGCCGGGTCAATCACATCGTCAATCTCGAAGTGCGAGGCCGTGCTGAGCGCTTTGCCGTGCTGGTACATCCGCTCGACCATCTCTTCGAAATGCGCGCGGCGCTTTGCGGGCTCGGTGATGGCTTCGAGTTCGCGCCGGTAGCCGAGTTTCACCGCGCCCTCCAGACCCATGCCGCCGAACTCGCCGGTTGGCCACGAGACCGTGAAGAAGGGCGCCTTGAAACTGCCGCCGGCCATCGTCTGCGCGCCCAGCCCGTAGGCCTTGCGCAGCACCACGGTGAACATCGGCACGCGCAGGCTTGCGCCGGTGATGAACATGCGCGCGGCGTGGCGCACCAGTGCGCGCCGCTCGACCTCCGGCCCCACCATGATGCCCGGCGTGTCGCACAGGGACACGATGGGCAGCGCGAAGGCGTCGCAGAGTTGCATGAAGCGCGCGGCCTTGTCGGCGCCGTCGCTTTCGATGGCGCCGGCCAGATGCGTGGTGTCGTTGGCGATGACGCCGATCGGCCGGCCCTCGATGCGCGCCAGCGCCGTCAACATGCCGCGGCCGAAGGCGCGCCGCAGTTCGAGCAGCGAGCCGGTGTCCACCAGCGTTTCGACCAGGCGGCGCAGGTCGTAACCGCGCTTGCGGTTTTCGGGGATGGCGCTGCGCAGCAGGCGCTGGTCGGCGGCGCGGAAGGATGGAAGCGCGCCCTGGAAGTAACCGAGGTATTGCTTCGTCACCACTACAGCTTCGGCTTCGTCCGCCACCGGCAAGTCCACCACGCCGTTCGGAACCTGCACCGACATCGGACCGATGTCCTCGGGGCGGAACACGCCGAGCCCGCCGCCTTCGATCATCGCCGGCCCGCCCATGCCGATGTTCGAGTTGGCGGTGGCGATCACCACATCGCAGCAACCGAGCAACGCGGCGTTGCCGGCGAAGCAGCGACCGGAGTTGATGCCGACCAGCGGGACGCGGCCCGACAACGCGGCGAAGTAACGGAAGGCCCAGCAGTCGAGGCCCGCGCCGCCGGGGCCGTCGGTGTCGCCGGGGCGACCGCCGCCGCCTTCGCTGAACAACAGCAGCGGCAGGCGCCATTCCTCCGCCAGCGCGAACAGGCGATCTTTCTTGCGGTGGTTTTGCAAGCCTTGCGTGCCGGCCAGCACCGTGTAGTCATAAGACATCAGTACGCAGCGCGCGGCTTCCTTGCCGAAGGTCTCTGCGTTCACGGTGCCGACGCCGCCGACCAGGCCGTCGGCGGGAGTCTTCTCGATCAGGTCTTCGAGTGAACGGCGGCGGCGTTGCGCGGCGATCACCAGCGGCGCGTATTCGATGAAGCTGCCGGGGTCGCAGAGGTCGCTGATGTTTTCGCGCGCCGTGCGCTGACCCGTGCGGCGGCGGCGGGCCAACGCTTCGGGACGCGCCTCGTCCTGAAGCCCCGCGCGACGCTCGAACAACTCCGCAAGATCCGGCCGGATGTGATCGAGGTCCGCCTCGGTTTCAAGCTTCGCGCGCGCTTCACCCTCGAAAGCCCGCGCCTCGAAGTGCAACAGCGGATGCGCCTCGGCAACCGTGTCGCCCACCGCCACCAGCACGCGCAACACGACGCCGGCGCAGGGCGCTGCGACCACATGCTCGAGCTTCATCGCCTCCATCACCAACAGCGGCGCGCCCTCGGGAACGAGCTGCCCCGGCGCGGCGTCCATGCCGATGACGGTTCCCTGCACCGGCGCGGCAACCGACAGCGCGCCCTCCGGGGTGGCGTGCGATTCGTCGCGCGCCGGTACCGTGTGCGCGGCTTCGGTTGCAAGCGGCGACGCAGCGACGGACGATGGCGCGGCCGAGCGGCCGTATTCGAGCACGGCCAGCGGATCGCCCGCGTCGAGCCGCGCACTTTGCGGCGCCGCTCCGCTTTCCCCATCACGCGCGCGCGCTTCGGCAGCGCCAGCTTCGGCGGGCGTGGCGTCGAAGAACAGCGGCTCAGCGTTTTGTCTTGCAAACTCGCGGGCGTGTTCCTCGATCCAGCCGGTGGTGACGCGGCCCCCGGCGAAGTCCGGATGCGCCAGCACGCCGCGCAGAAAACCCTGATTGGTGGCGATGCCTTCGATGCGAAACTCGCGCAAACCGCGCGCGGCGCGCGCAACCGTCGCAGCGAAATCGGGCAGCGACGAGTGCGCAACCAGCTTGGCGAGCAGCGAGTCGAAGCGCGTGCTCGGCTTGTAACCCGCATAACCACAGGTGTCGCAGCGCAGGCCCGGCCCGCTCGGCGGCTCGAAAGCGCTGAGCGTGCCGGTGCTCGGACGCGGCGTACCATCGTCGGCCATCTTCTCCATGTTGATGCGCAGTTGAATCGCAAAACCCTGCGGCGCGGGAATCTCGTGCTGCCGCAGACCGAGTTCAGCGAGCGACTTGCCGCCGGCGATTTCGAGTTGCGCGCGCAGCAGATCAATCCCCATCACTTCTTCGGTAACCGTGTGCTCCACCTGAAGCCGGGGGTTGGCCTCGATGAAGACGGCTTCCCGGTCCGGCGCAGCGGCATCGAGCAGAAACTCGAAAGTGCCGAGGCTGCGGTAGCGCACGCGCTCGGCCAGCTTAAGCGCGGCGCGTGTCAGGCGCTCGCGCTGCACGCTGCTCAGGCGCGGACTCGGCGCCACCTCGACGAGCTTCTGATGACGGCGCTGCAAACTGCACTCGCGCTCATACAGATGCGCGACATCGCCACTGCCGTCGCCAATCACCTGCACCTCGAGGTGACGCGCGCGGGGCAGCCACTGTTCGAGATACAACGCGCCGCTGCCGAATGCGCGAAGGGCCTCGGAGCGGCAGCGCTCGAGGGCCGCTTCGAGTTCGGAAACGCTGCGCACGACGCGCAGACCCCGGCCGCCGCCACCCGCCACCGCCTTCACCATCACCGCGCCGTCCGCACCGAGGTCGGCCAGAAACGCGCGCGCGCCGTCGAGCGTCAGCGGGCCTTCGGTTCCGGCCGCAGTGCGCACGCCGCACGCCTTTGCAAACGCGCGCGCGCGCAACTTGTCGCCGAACTGGCGCAGCGTTTCCGGCTCGGGGCCGACGAAGCGGATGCCCTCCTCCTCGCAGGCTCTTGCGAAGTCCGCGCTCTCGGACAGGAAGCCGTAACCCGGGTGGATGGCGTCGCAACCGGTTTCGCGCGCGATGGCGATCAGCGCGGCGCCATTGAGATATGCCGCCGGGCCGCGCTCGGAAAGCGCGCGGCTCGCGTCCGCGCGCCGCAGGTGCAGCGAGCGCGCATCGTCCGTGGAATACACCGCGACCGTGCGCAGCCCGAGTTCCGCCGCGCTGCGCAGAATGCGCACCGCGATCTCGCCGCGATTCGCAACCAACAAGGACTCGAGCGCCATAACTTTCCCCACACTTCGGGCGCGCCCGTGCGACGACCCGAGCGCGAACATTACCGCGCCGGGGAGCGCGACGGTCGGGTATGCAGGAATGGCTCCTGCGAAGGCGGGGAGCCGGTCCGCGACCGCCACCGTCATCCCTGCCTATGCAGGGATGACCCCCGCCGGCTCCCATAGGGGAGACGGCGCCTCTCCCTCAACGGGGGCGGCGGGCCATAAAGCCCGCCGCCGGAACCGAACCTTAGTGGAGCGGCGCTTCTTCTTTCTTAACCCCTCTCCCTGTAAGGGAGAGGGATGCCACGGGCCTTGTAGCCCGTCGCCGGGTGAGGGTGGCGGCCGCGCGGAGTCGGGCGAAGCGCCAACCATGTGTCAACTGGCCGCGCCTCTGGCGCGGCCCAAGACGGGCGGGGTGTACCAGATGGGGGAGGTCCAGGCGCGCTCCTGAATCGCATCCGGGAAGACGCCCGCTGCGCAACCCGCCGGGCGCTCGTGCTCGGGGAGCGACAGGCATTGCCACTTCGTGTACCGGCAACTCGGGTTTTCGATGACGCGCGCGTAGTAGACGGCGGCGCGCGCCGGGTCGAAGTCGGGGTCGCGGTACACGGCGCACAACCAGTCGTGACCGGGGCCGCGCGGCGCGCAGTTTTCCGGGTCCACATCGGCGCCGTTCTCGCCGCCGGCCACATCCGTCACCCGCTGCCACAGCTCGCCCTCGTCATCCCCCCAACCTTTGACGATCTGAAGGCGTTGCAGCGCTGTGCCCGGCGTCTGCGCGCTGCCCGGGTCGCGCTTTGCGAACACGGCGAAGTGGGGCGCCGCGCCCGCGTTCGATGTTGCGCCAGCAGCGGCGGGCAGGTCGCTGCCCATCGGGACGCCGCTCTCGTCCGCACGCGCCAACAACTCGGGGTGCTCGCACAAATTTTCGGGGAAAGACCA
Organism: Myxococcota bacterium; assembly: GCA_020027245.1. Classification (GTDB taxonomy): domain Bacteria; phylum Myxococcota_A; class UBA9160; order UBA9160; family UBA6930; genus JAHRAN01. Next base: position 7,169 of record JAHRAN010000055.1, on the reverse strand, counting down.
GGCGCCGAAGAAACGCGGCTCGATGCGCGGCCCGCTGGTGCCGAACACTTCGCGCCGGCGCAGCGCACGAAAGATGGCGTCGCGCGAATTTTCTTCGGCGAATACGCCCACCAGTCCGCCCGGTGAACTCGCGCCGCCGTCCAGTGACCCCGCTTCGAAACGCAGACGCCGCTCGACGCTGGCGTCGGCCACGCCCAGATGCCCCGGATAACGCCGCTCCGACACGCCTCCGGCCAGGCCGTTGTGCGTATCGGTGCTCGCCACAAGCCCGAACTTGAAGGGGTTCACGCCGATGCGCCGCTGCTCGACGAGGCCCAGGGTCAGCGCGCTGCGCGCATAACTTTGCGGCGACAAACAGTCGGGGCCGAGGTGCGGCCACCAGTCTGCGAGCCCGCCCTCGCTGCAAGGCGGCAACGCCTCTTCAAGCCGCCCGCCATCCACAAAGGTTTCGAACTCGCAGAGCGGGTCGTCGCTGCCGAGCACGCCGGGGAGATCGCGCCGGCACTCGGAAGCGCCCTTGTGCTGATACACCTCGACCAGCGGCTCGAGCGCAGCGCGCAGCCGTGCGCGCGCCGCCTGCTCGCTGCGGCCCGCGGCCTGCGGATAATCCACCGCAAACATCCGCCCGTTGCTGAGGTTCGAGTTGTGCAAGATGGTGAGCACATCACAACCGTTGCCCGCTTCGAGGCAGGTCTTGCGCAACGCCTCCCGAAGCTGAAAGGCGCGCGGCGCTTCGATGTACGAGATGGGGCGACGCGGCGCCGTGGTGTTGCGGAAGATGACATTGCGGTGGAGGTTCGAGCCGAGGCGGTGCGAACTGTATTCGTAGGCCACGAAGGTGGTGCGGCGGCAGGCGGCGCTGCGGTCGTTAAAGGCCTCGGCGGCGGCGATGATTTCCGCAAACGCCTGTTCGGCGCGCGCCGCGCAACGCGCCGCCCCGGCGCCGCAGATTTCCTCGTCGCGCCAGGTGAAGGGCGACATGATCTGCAAGGTGAGCGGAGAATCGAGCGGCGTGGTCGCGGCGCGCAACTCGCGGCAGGCTGATGTCTCATACACGGCGCTGGTCGCATCGCTGCAGAGGCTCTGCTCACCCAGAAACTCGGCGTGGTCGGTGACTGCCGCGAAGTCGAGCGGCCGCTCGATGCGCAGCCGGCGCGCGGCGCTTCCCCCGGCAGCGAGCGCGGGCAATGAAATCGCCTCGCCGAAGGCGTAGCGGTAGGCATCCGCCGGTCGCACCTCGACCTCGTAGTTCCAGGCGTCACTCGAAAGCGCCGTATGCACATGCAAGTCGCCAAACAGCGCGCGTCGCAGCGGCGAGATATTCGAGCACGGCGCACGCGGCGCCTCGGTGCGGGCCTGCGCGTGGTGCGCCGCCACGCCAGCGGGATCATCCACCCCGCCGCAGGCCAGAACAAAGAGCGCCAGCGCAAGCGCGGGCGACTTTGCAAACAGCAACGGCGCAGAAGCAAAGGCCGGACGATGGAGCCGCATTTGCAACGGATAGCCGGGCGCTTTGCTGTGGCCAAGTCCACCGTCGAAAACACGGCGCGAGCGCTTCCCGACGCCCACGCCCTGCCCTACCGTCTCCGTCGTCGCCGCTGTCGGCGGCGGCGTGCTGATGATGTGGCGTGGTCGCGCGGCGCGCGGCGCTGGCTCGGCCTGGAAGTCGCAGCACACGCACAGAGCAGGAGGCGCAGTGTTCTTTGGTTGGCGGATGGTGGGGGTGGCGTTCACGGCCCATCTGGTTGCATCCGGTCTCGGCTTCTACGCGCTGCCGCGTCTCTTCGTGCCGCTCGCCGAAGAATTTTCGGGGGGCGCGCTGACCGGCGTCTCGCTGCTTCAGGTGGCGATGAGTGCGGGCGGTTTCGTGTTCGGCCCGCTTGTCGGACGGGCCGCCGGCCGCTATCGGCTCGAAGTTCTGATGCCCTGCGGCGCGCTGGCGCTGGCTGTGGGGTTCTTCGCCGCCGCCTTCGCCACCGAGCTCTGGCAACTGCTGTTGGTCTATGCACTCGCCGTGCCGTTTGCAACCGGCGCGCTCAGCGCCATCGGCGCCAACGCGCTGGTCTCGAACTGGTTCGACCAACGCCGCGCCTTCGCGCTCGGTCTCTCGCAGGTCGGCATTTCGATTCCCGGCGCCTTCATCGGCTTCTTCGTCTCGTGGACCCTCGCCGAGGGAAGCTGGCGCGACACCTTCCTGTGGTTCGCGGCCATCTCCCTACTCGCGGCGCCGCTCTTCGCCTGGTGGATCGTCGGACATCCGTCGCAGCGCGGGCTCGGCGCGGACGGCGGTGTGGCGCCCGCCGAAAGCGGTGTGACAAAACGCCACCTGTCGCTGGTCGACGCCGCCGGCAACCGCAACTTGTGGATCATCGGCATCTCGTCCGGCCTGTGCTTCGCGGGCGCTACGGGGATGATCCAGCACTCGATCAATCTGGCGCGGGCGGCGGGCCACGAAGAGGCGCAGGCCAACGCGGTGCTTTCGCTGCTCTCCGTCGGTGCGGCGCTCGGCAAACCGCTGTTCGGCACGCTCGCAAGCCGCATCGGCGAGCGCGTTTCCTATCAGCTTGCAATCGGCAATCAGGTCATCACCTTTCTGCTCTTGACGCTGACGCCGCCGAGCTTCGCGCTGCTTTCCGCAAACGCTCTCCTCTTCGGCCTCTCTTTCGGCGGCGTGCTGCCGATGATGGGCGCGCTGGTCGCGCGCAGTTTCGGCCCGGCGCGCTTCGGGCCGGCGATGGGCTACCTGAGCCCCATCATTATTCCCTTCCAGTTGAGCGGCGTGCCCTTCGCATCCTGGGTCTGGGACACGCGCGGCAACTACGACCTCGCGCTCGTGAGCTTCGCCGTGGCGTCGGCCTGCGCCGTCGGCCTGTCCTTCCTGCTGCGCCTGCCACGCTTCGAACGCCCCACTGCAGCGTGAACGGCGCGGGCGGGGGCGCGCTAGCGGCTGACCTGACCGCCGTCCACCAGCATGGCCTCGCCGGAGATCCAGCGCGCGCGCTCCGAGCAGAGCCAGACCGCGGCCTCGGCCACATCTTCGGGACGGCCCATCTTGCCGCCGGGGAGATTTTTCAGCACGGCGCGGGTCAGCGCGTTGTCCTCGCTGGCGAAGGCGCGGGTCAGCTTCGAGTCCGTCATGCCGGGGCAGATGGCGTTGACGCGAATGCCCTCGCCGTAGAGTTCCTGCGCCGCCACCTTGGTGAGGCCGAGCACGCCGTGTTTCGCCGCCGTGTAGTGCGGCAAGCCGGGCGCGGCGATCACGCCGGCGCCGGAAGAGGTGTTGCAGATGGCGCCGCGCATACCCGCCACACGCGCCTGCGTTTTCATCTGACGGATCTCGTGCTTCATGCACCAGTACACGCCGCTCAGGTTGACGGCGATCATGCGGTTCCAAGCCGCCGCAGCGAAGGACTCGAAGGCGCCCGTCTGGTCCGAGACGCCGGCGTTGTTGAAGGCGCAGTCGAGGCGACCGAAACGCCGCACAACGGTCTCGACAAAGCCCTGCACGGCGCGCTCGTCTGCGACATCAACCGGCGCAGACGCCACTTCGCTGCCGCTTTCGCGCGCGAGCGCTGCGGTTTCGGCGAGCCCCTCGGCGTCCACATCTCCCGCCAGCACCTGCGCGCCCTCACGCGCGAAGGCGAGCGCAGCGGCGCGGCCAATGCCCGAGGCGGCGCCGGTCACCAGCGCAACCCTCCCGTCCACGAGCCCCATCGCACCCCCATCTCAACTTTCCAAGGTTCGCAACGCGCGAAGATAAAGTACCGGCCCGCAGCGCGCGCCGCCCCGGTGGCGGATGGTGTACAGTCTGGCGGCGAGCAAAGGAGTGAAGCATGTCCGAGTTCTGCAGCACCGAGCGCGACGGCCGCCTGACCGTCGTCACCATCACCCGCCCCGAGGTGATGAATTCGTTGCACCCGGCGGCGAACCGCGCGCTGGCGGAGGCCTTCGACGCCTTCGAGCGGGACCCGGAGCAGTGGGTGGCGATCATCACCGGCAGCGGCGAGCGCGCCTTCAGCGCGGGCAACGACCTGAAGCATCAGGCCAGCGGCGGCGACATGAGTGGCCAGCCGGCCAGCGGCTTCGCCGGGTTGACCGCGCGCTACGACATGGTGAAGCCGGTTATCGCCGCGGTGAACGGCGTCGCCATGGGGGGCGGTTTCGAAATCGCGCTGGCCTGCGACCTGATCGTGGCCGCCGAAAACGCCGTGTTCGCGCTGCCGGAGCCGCGCGTCGGTCTGGCGGCGCTGGCCGGCGGCATCCACCGCCTGCCCCGGCAGATCGGGCTCAAGCGGGCGATGGGGATGCTGCTGACCGGGCGTCGCGTCTCCGCCGCCGAAGGCCTGGAACTCGGCTTCGTGAACGAGGTGACGCCCGCGGGCAAAGCACTCGAACACGCAAAGGCCTGGGCGAAGCAGATTCTCGAGTGCGCGCCGCTCTCGGTGCGCGGCAGCAAAGAGGCCGCCATGCAGGGCCTCGCACACGCCGACCTGCGCACGGCGCTGGCGCAGCGTTATGAAGCGCTGCATCAGATGATCAAGAGTCAGGACTTCATCGAGGGGCCGAAGGCGTTTGCCGAAAAGCGCGCGCCGAACTGGCAGGGAAAGTAGGCGGCGCAGCTAGCGCGTGGTCAGGCCGATGACTTCGCGCAGATCCTCGATCACAACATCCGGCGCGGGGCCCCGGTGTTCGGCCAGCACGCGGCTTGCGTTCTCGACGCGGCGCGTGATCCACGCCGTGCGGATGCCGAGCGGCGCCGCACCGGCGACATCCTCGCGCAGGTTGTCACCTACATGCAGCGCGTCCTCTGCCGTCGCGCCGAGCGCCGAAAGCGCGGCCTGAAAAATTTCTGCTCGCGGCTTGCGAAAGCTCACGCTGTCGGAGACGACCACCGCGTCGCAGAGCCAGCGCAAGCCCGCCTCTTCGAGCACGCGCAGCGCAGTCTGCGTGTGCGAAAAGTTCGAGCAGACTCCTATGCGCAAGCCTTGTGCGCGCAGCTTCGCCAGAACCTCGGGGTGGTGATCCGGGGCGCGCACCTGCGCGCGAAGCAAACGCATGTGCGTCTCGGTCAACTGCGCCGCAAGTTCGGGCGCCGTGATGCCGAGATTTTTCAGCAGCGCCTCGAAGCGTTCGAGTGTGGGCAACTCGCGGTCGGCTTCGGCGCGGGCGGCGCGCAAACTGCGGTCCACCTTGCGCATCGCCCGAGCGAAATCCGGAAGCGAGAGCGCACAGTGCGGCTTCAGTTGCTCGTGCAACGCGCCGAGGCTGTCCGGAACCACGCGCGCGCCGGCGGTGACACGAGGCAGGTTGTCGGCGGACAAATCAACGAGGGTGTTGAACAGGTCGAAGAGCACAACGCGAAGCGGCATCGCGCCATTCTAGCGACGGCGCGGTCAGAAGGTGGGGGCGGGGGCATTGGCGCCCCGCTAGCCTCGGCGGCGCAGGCGCACGCCGTTGCGCTCCGCCATGCGGTAGATGGTGGTGCGACTGCGGCCGAGCATCGTGGCCGTGCGCGAGACGTTGCCACCCGTCTCTGCGAGCGCTTCGAGCAAACGCTCGCGCTCGGCGAGCGCCTGATAATCGCGCAGGGACTCGACGCTGAGCCGCAGGTCGCCGATCACTTCCTCCACCTCGCTTTGCTCGATCCGCGCGCCGGACGAGAAGGCCACCAGCTTCTCGATCACACCGGCGAGTTCGGTCAGGTTGCCCGTCCAGACTTCGAGCCGCAGGCGATGCGCGGCCTCATCGGAGAGCCGGGTGCGACGGCCCAGGCGCGCACCGGCCCGCTCGACCAGCACGCGCGCGATGTGCGGCACATCCTCGGGACGCTCGCGCAGACTCGGCAACGCGAGTTCGAAGCGCGCCAGATGACGCGCCAGCGTCGGGTCGAAGGGCGCCATGCCCGCACGCGCGCGCGCCACCAGCGCCGGCTCGGCGCCGACGACCCAGCGCGCCCCGAAGCGCCCGTCCCTGGCGCCGCTTTCGAGTTGCTCGAGCCAGGCGCGCTGAAGCATCGGCGCCAACTGCTCGACATCGCGCAGGTAGATGCTGCCCTGCCTCGGCGGCGTTGGCAGATGCGGCAGCGCAGCGGCGCAAAGTGCGACGAAGGGACGCTCGGGCGTGGCCAGTGCGTGAAGCGCGCGCGCGGCGGTTTCGCGCCCGCTGCCGGGTTCACCGGTCACCAGCACCCGTTCGCAAAGCGGCGCCAGCGCGATGATGCGCTCGCGCACCCGACCGATCGCCGGGCTCGAGCCGGGGAGTTGGCCCTGCAGCAACTGGCGCGCGGCGGCGGCATCGCCCGGCGCGGGCCGGGTCAGGTGGCGCGCGACGCGGACGAGGCGCGGGGCGAGCTCCACTTCGGGCGCGACCACAAAATCATCCGCACCGCATTTAACGGCGCGCACGGCGTCCTCGACACCGCCCTCGCTCTCGGTTGCGAACAACACCACGGGTGTGCGGGAGGCCCGGCGAATCCGCAGCAACAGCTCGATGCCCGCCGGAAGGCGCGCGCGGCCGAGTTCCGAGAGCACCAGGTCGGGGGCCTCGCGCCGAAAGCAGCGCCAGCCCTCCGCCGCGTCCGCCGCCTCGACAACCCGAAAGCCCTGCTCCTTGAATGCGAGCACCAGAGCCTCCAGCAAGGCAGGCTCTTCCCCCACGATCTGAACGGTCGGCTCCATGCGCATAGTCAAACCCGCGCCAGCCCCGTCGCGCCATTTCCTGACCAACATTTGACAAAGCCCTGAACTCGGGCGCGCCGGAGCGCTGACCGGGGCGCTGCGCGCCCCGCCACGCCTTTTGACCGCGACCGGGGTGCTACGCACCCCGCCCATCCCGTTGACCGCCCCGAGCGGCTGTCCGCGCCGCTGCCGGACATGGGTTGGAAACCGCCGGGGGGAGGTTGCGGCAGTGGGGGTGGTTGAAGCGGCGGAGCCGCGACCCTCACCCGGCGACGGGCTACAAGGCCCGTCGCCCCCCTCTCCCCTAGAGGGAGAGGGTTAAGAAGAGATGGGCGGCGCCGCTCAATTAAGGCTCGGTTCCCCCTTCTTCTTCTCCGCTTCCCCTCTCCCTATGAGGAAGAGGGGTTAGGGGTGAGGGTGGCGCTGCCGGACTGGATTCCCGCCTTCGCGGGAATGACGAGGTGGCAGACGGTAACGACGAGAAGCGCCGGT
>JAHRAN010000049.1 GCA_020027245.1 Myxococcota bacterium | reverse complement strand
TCGATCTCGATTTTGTGTTCGAGCGGCGGCGCGCCGACCGCCACGATGACGCCGCCGTTGCGCGCAGCATGCACACCCTGGGTTACGAGCGCGCCGCTGCCGGCGGTCTCGAAGGCGTAGTCCACGCCGATGCCGCCGGTCAGGTCGCGGGTTGCGGTAATGATGTCGTCGCTTTCTGGATCGAGCACATCGCTGGCGCCGAGTTCGCGCGCCAGTTCGCGTCGCGCGCGTTCCGGGTCGGAGACGATGATGCGCGCGGCAGCAGCCAGCACTGCGCCTTGCACGGCCGAAAGGCCGATGCCGCCGAGGCCCATCACCAGCACCGTGGCGCCCTCTTCCACGCCGGCCGTGTTCAGCACCGCGCCCACTCCGGTCTGAACCGCGCAACCGATGACGCAGGCAACTGCCAGCGGCGTGTCTTCGGGCACGCGCACGGCGCCCGCTTCCACGGTAACCGTGTGCTCGGCGAAGGCCGCCACATTGAGGCCGCGGTAAACTGTTTCGTCGCCGCGCGACAAGCCGGTGCTGCCGTCGGCAAAAGTATTGGTCAACAGGCCGGCGGAAAGTTCACAAAGGCTCCACTCCGCGCGCTGACACCAGTAACACTTGCCGCAGGGCGGCGCGGGCGTCAGCACCACCTTGTCGCCCACCCGAAGCGTGGTGACACCCGCGCCGGTTTCCTCGACCACGCCGGCGGCTTCGTGGCCGAGCACGATCGGGAAGGCGCTGCCCATACCCTCGGCCACGCTCAGGTCCGAGTGGCAGATGCCGCAGGCGTGAACGCGCACCCGCACTTCGCCGGCGCGCGGCGGGCGAAGCTGAAGGTCTTCGACGATCTCGAAGGGCTTGCCGATTTCGCGGAGCAGAGCGGCGCGCATGATTCCTCCGTGGCGAGGCGTGCGTGGCGGGCGCAGCATGATGGTAGCCCGAAGCGACCCGCGGCGGGTGCGACAATGCACATCGCGATAGGCTCAGAGCCGAACACAAAGGCGCAGCGGAGAAGACATGAAAGTCATGGTGACGGGCGGAACCGGCTTCATCGGCTCGCACACGGCGAAGGCGCTCGACGAGGCCGGGCACCGGCTTCGCCTGCTGGTGCGTGACCGCAACAAGACGCGCCGCATACTCGACATGCAGCAACTCGAAGTACCGGAAAGCGAAATCGCAGTCGGCGACATCAGCGACGAGGCCAGCGTCGAGCGCGCACTCGCCGGTTGCGACGCCGTGTTCCACGCCGCCGGGCTGGTGGACCTGCGCCGCTCGATGGCCCGGCGCGTATTTGACACCAACACGAACGGCGTCCGCGTGGTGATGAACGCCGCCGTAACGCGCGGCCTGCGCGCCATCGTGTATGTCTCGAGCCTGTCGGTGTTCTTCCGCCCCGGCTCCCCGCCCCTGCACCCCGGTCTGCCCATCGCCGGCGGCCGGGGCGCCTACGCGCGCAGCAAGGCCGAGGCGGAGCGGCTGGTGCGCGCTTTGCAGGAACGCGGCGCGCCGATTCGCATCAGCTACCCCTGCGGCGTCGCCGGCCCCGAAGACCCCGGGCTGAGCAGCGCCAACCACGCCATCTACACCTTGTTTCGCGACCTGACGGTCAACACCTCGGGCGGTTTTCAGATCGTGGATGTGCGCGACCTCGCAAGACTTCACTGCCTGCTGCTCGAAGCGCCCGCCGCGGCTTCGCGTCACATCGCCGCCGGCGAGATGCGCTCCTGGCCGGAGACCAACGCGCTGCTCAACTCGCTGACCGGGCGGCGACTGCGCTGCATTCCGGTACCCGGCCCGCTGCTGCGCGCCGCGGGTTTTGTCGGCGACCTGCTGAAGCGGGTTCACGACTTCAACTTTCCGCTCACCCAGAACTCGATGGCGCTCGCGTCGCAGTGGCCGGGCGCCGACGGCTCCGCCACAACAAAGGAGTTCGGCCTCCGCTTCCGAACCAGCGCCGAGACCTATCGCGACACCCTGCGCTGGATGTTCGAGGCCGGATACCTCAGCGAGCGCCACATCGGCCGCATCGCCGCCGAGCGGGGCGCCTATAAGCCGCCCCGCCCCACCTTTTGACCGCGCCGAGCCGCTGCCGGATTCCGATGCCGCCGCCGGGAAATCCACACCCGACTGAAACGCCAGCGCGCGCAAAGCCGCAACCGCTAGCTGCAAAAGCGCAGCGTTTTGCGGGCGACATCCACCCGGTGCTCCGCTTCGCGCGCTTCGGCGGCGCGCAACAACGCGGGCGTAAATTCTGCGGGGACGAGTTCCGCCTGGCGCGAAAATGCTCTGCGCAGGGCGGCGAGCACATCCGCGCGGGTCACGCCCGGCAGCTCGTCCTCGACCGCACCGACGGTGGCGGGATCCCAGTCGAGGTTCAGCGCCTTGTACACCGGCTGCAAAACCGCGCGCACGCGCTCGGCGTCGCGCACCACCAGCACGCCGCCCAGATACGCAGCGCTTCGCACCAGGCGCTGGCCGACGCCCATCAGCTTGCGCACGCCGCGCGCGTTCACGCTGTATGCCCCCGGGCAGTACTCGCCCGGCGCCATGCCCACCCGCGCATCAACGCCGAGGGTAGAAAGGGCGTCGCGCACGATGTCGGAAATATGTTTGAAGCGCGCATGAATCCCACGGCGCGGCGCCGGGTCGGCGCAACACCAGGCGAAGGCGATGGTCTGCTCGTGAAACAGAGCGGCGCGCCCGCCGGCGAGACGCAGTACCGAAGCGAAGCCAGCGGCCCGCGCGGCGCGCAGAGCAGCGGCGAAACCCGGCTGCGTGCGGTCGAGCGACGAGAAGGCCAGAACATCGCCGGGCTGGTGCAGGCGCAACGCCGCCGGCGCGCCACGGCCCACCGCATCGAGCAACGCGCGCGACAACGCGACATCGTAAGCCGGGCGCGCACGGAAGTCGCCCTCATAACAGTAAAGCGGCGTGGCCACGGCGGAAGCATAGTGCGGCGCGCCCGCGCACCCCGGTCAGCCGTTCCCGCGAAAGCGGGGATCCGGTTCGGCTGCAGCTCGGACAGCCGCTCGGGGCGGTCAACGGGATGGGCGGGGTGCATAGCACCCCGGTCGCGCGGTCAGAAGGTGGACCGGGGCGCGATAGTCCGGCAGCGGCTTGGCGCGGTCAGAAGGTGGACCGGGGCGCGATAGCGCCCCCCGCATCTGGTGATCGGCGGGCGCGCCGGTCATGCTTGGGGGGCGGGTCCGCCGCAGCGGGCGAGTGCAGGGGCAGACTATGGACACGGGCATCACACTGGCGACGTTCGGCGCCGCCTTCGGGGCGGGGCTGATCTCGGTGCTCTCCCCCTGCGTGATGCCGCTGATGCCCGCTTACCTGTCTCTTATCTCGGGGGTCTCGGTCGAGGCGTTGTACAGCGAGGAGGTCAGCCCCGGCGCGCTGCGACGCCGCGTGCT
>JAHRAN010000043.1 GCA_020027245.1 Myxococcota bacterium | reverse complement strand
GACCTTTGCCGACGCACAGCAGATCCGGCACGACCGCTTCGTGCTCGCAGGCGAACCAGCGGCCGGTGCGCCCGAAGCCGCTGTAGATTTCGTCGGCGATGAGCAGCCAGCCCTCTTCGTCGCAGCGCTGCCGCAGTGCGCGCAGAAAACCGGGCGCGGGCAGGCGGTCGCCGCCGCGTCCCTGTATCGGCTCCACGATCACCGCGCCGACGGGCGCCGTGGACTGCGCCGCTTTGCGCAGCACATCGCCCATGTCGCCGTAGCGGGCGAAGCCGGTGGCGCCGGCGAGCCGTGCGCGAAAGGGTGCGCGGAAGTCCTCGCGCCAGGTGAGGTCGAGCGCGCCGAGGCTCAGCCCGTGGTAGCCGCCCTCGAAGGCGACCACGCCCGGGCGCTCGCTTTGGAACAGCAGCGCAGTCTTGAGTGCAAGCTCCACCGCGTCCGAGCCCGAGCAGCCGAGCATCGCGCGCGCCGCGCCGCCGCCCGGAAAGCGCGCGCAGAGTTTTTCGAGCAGCTCCACCTTCAACGCCGCCGGCTGCAGCTCGGACATCGCGTGCAGCAACTCGCCGCTCTGGCGGGCGATGGCGGCGACAACGCGCGGGTGCGCGTGCCCGACATTGGCGACGCCGAACGCGCCCGCCAAATCCACGAAGCGGTTGCCGTCCACATCCCAGACATTCGAACCCTGCGCGCGCTGCCAGAAGATCGGCGGCAGCGCGTCGGGCGCGGCCGTGATGCCACGGCTCTCGACGCGGGCAAGCCGCGCGCCAAGCGCACGCGAACACGGCCCCGGAACCGGGGTGCAAAGCAACGGCGGCAAGGTGGAAGACACGGCAGCGAGTGTAGGCCGACGCGACGACCGGCTCACACCCCACTGCTCTTTGGCGGTTCCTCCCTCTAGTCGTCGAGCAGAGGGAGTATGGTCTCGATCAATTTGTCCCGGGCATCTGATGACACTCCCCCTTCTTTCGCGTCGGAGAGAATTCCTTGCATCGCTTCGTTGACGACATCCCGCTGTGCCTTCGGCAAATTCAATAGTCTCTGGGTCTCTTCATGGAAGTCATCCAGTTGCTTCTCCAGCATATCGAGTTCTTCGCCTGCTGCCCTCTGGATGCTATCCACCAGTTCCTTGTCTTCCGGCTCCTCTGAAAGTTTCAATTTATTGAAAGCTTCGATGAAGCGATCCCGATGCGCCTCCGGAAGATCCAAAATCTCCCTACGCACTTCCTCGTACCATGCCTTATCAATCAACTCTAACCGCTCCTCCGACATATCCTCTAGGGGCACTGGCGGGGCTAAAATCCCTCGAACAGCACCGTCGAAACCGAAGGAGCCCAGTCGATCTTCTGGCAAAATTGAAATCTTCCGAAACTCTTCTTTGGTTTCCGTTATAGCATCACTAGTTTTGACATTATAATAGTCACGTGTCGCATTGTAGCGATTGATCGTATCCTCCGGCAAAGACAACTCTCCGATTGCCTTGTCGATGCGATCCGACATCCCTTCTGAAAGTTTCGACAATTCTCGTATCGCCTCATTATACAGTTCGTCCGGCAGACTCAACATTTTTCGGACCGACTCTTTGATCTGCTCTTTCGACATCTGCTCCTTCCACAAGCCGTGTACCACACCGGTCTCTGTATCCGGAACTTTCAGCACACCGCGCTGAGCGTGACTACGATCCCGGATGATGCGGTAGTGCACAAGCGCTCTGTTGAGCAACACCCAAGCGAAATTAGGATTCGAGACCGGTCCTATGGCAAGGATGCGCCCGGTGTTATCGTCAAGGCGAGAGAGTGCTTTTATCGAAGCGAGCTTGTTGCCAGCCAACAAAGAAGTTGCTGCTCCGAACACAGCGACGATCACGGTAGGGATACCCATCAACGCACCGGTGGTCAGGTACTCGAAATAGCTACCGGCCGCCGCACCCCAAGCAGCACCGTAGGCAGCGAGTTGAAGACGGGACAGCCCGAACAATTTCCAAGTCTTCTCGGCGAACAAATTCTTCTGCAATGCCCTCCGCAGCAAATCGGATTCCTGATCCTCGCGCTCGAGCTCCTCGTACTTATACAAGCTTTCCATGTCCTTGCGCGCGTGTGCTTCGAAGCGGCGCTGCGCGGCTTTGTATACTTGATCCAGATTGTAACGCGCGGTCTCCTCGTCGTTAATGTCGCTCAGAATGCTCTTCTCGACATGCGAAATCGCGTCGCACATCAATTGCTCGATGACCCTAGCGGCATCCTGTTTGCGATGTTCCCACTCCTGCTCCATCATCTCAATGGCGTCGTTGATGAGATCGTTCCACTCGGGCCGAATCTCAGCAAAGCTGCGCAGTAGATCACAGCGGTCGGCAAAGTGCACATTCTGAGCGTTGAACTCGCGGATGGTGGGGAAGAACTGTCGAAGCGTCGGCCTCCACTCATCGGAGTAATCTCGCTGGCGCACGCGATTGATGAGCGCCATCACGGGCTGACCTGTCCATTTCAGGATTTCCATCTCTGCCTCGTTGGAGGGCTCAAGATGACTCGAAGCATCAACCACATAGAGGATGCCAGCGCCATCAAGGATCGGTCGCAACAGTTCAACCTCATTGATAAATTCTTCGTCGGTGGCATGTACCTCTACAAATTTGCGCACCGCCTGCGGCCGCTCAGAGATTTTCACATTCTGACGCTGCAACCATTCCAAGGTCTTGCGCGCGCGTTGGAACCCCGGCGTGTCGATCATGCGGAACACCACGATGCCGTCGTCGCTGTCGTCGTCAAACTTGTATTCATACTGGGCTGTCTCTTTCGTCGTGCCAGGGTAGCTGTCAATCGGGACCTCCTCGTTCTCCGTGAGCGCCGCCACAATGGACGATTTGCCCTGGTTGACGTTGCCAACGACTACAAACAACGGAACATCAGTCATGACACTTCTCCTCCTGGGTCATCAACCCACAAATGCACATCGTCGAGTATACCCAACGAGCGCTTCCAAGCAACGACCTCGTCGGGTTCTGCATCACCGATGCCGGCGGAGACGATGTCGTCGGTGTCGATCAGTCTCACGATGATCGGAGCATTATCCGCAGTCTGCTTTCGCAAACTGCGCAAGAAATCGAGCACTTCGGCCGTCGGCTGGGATCCCGCCACAATGGCGACTTCGAAGCTGCGTGCTGACCGCACTGCTTCACTAATTGCGGCGTCATCCTCGTCGAGTTCGATACCGCCAGCAAGGAATGGGCCAGCCGGAGTCGTGCCGAAACGCGCCTGCCAAGCATCGGCGATTGCCACCCCTTTCTGACCGAGACTGCCCCACAAGATGAGACCGGGTGCAGCTCCGGGCTGATCGAATGGGCGTGATGTTAAGGTGCCGCCTTCGAGGGTCGGCGCTGGGCCGCGCACCGTATCGGGGTCTGGGCCGCGCCATCCACTGGCAGGCAGCAGGCGGTCAAATAATTTGCGGTAGCCCGTGTGAGAGAAATCAACAGCGCGGAGTGCTCGCCACGACATCACGCTTCCGAACCCAAGCGCGAGCAGGCGCGGCAACAAGCCGTAAGTCACTAAACCCATCACGAGAAACCGTTTCCATTGGTCAGCGTGTTCACGCGTGCTTTCGAATGGCTCACGCGTCGTCCACTGGCTCGCGGCGACAACTTCGGGGGACGGCACAGCGTCACCATACCACCACCAAGGAAACGCCAGCCCACGAGACACCTTGTGTAGTATGCCAGCATCAAGCGTACTCCCGGTTGTCGACCAACTGAACACAAAATCACTTAAGATAATCAACACCGAGGTGACCACCAAGGCACCAATATTGAAGCCAACACCGAGCCACTGCGCCAGTTTGAACAGCGTCCAACGTTCGACGCTGACGTAGTACTCGCGCCGTGCACGAAACACCTTCAACACAGAGAACGAGCCATGAGTTTTGTCCTCGGAGCGTTTTGTCAATCGTTCAGCTAACAGCGCGATTAGTCTGTGCAGCGGACCTGGGCCTCTGTCCGGTTTGAGTGCGCGCCAGAAAAACACGATGAGGAAAATCAGCAGCACCACAAACTGCAGAAGGAAAAACACTCCCACGAACCGCAACACGTTGATCGGCTCCGGGCCTAGTACTGCCAGGGCTGTGCCGATTCCGACCACAAAACCGAGACCGAACAGCGCCCAACGGGCCCAGAAAAAGCCATCTTCAAACCAGATGCCGGGGCAGTCCTGACGCTGTTTGCGCATGGCTTCGAGCCATCCAAGAACGAGCTTACGGCGGAAATCGGGTTTGTTGCGAACATCGCTTCGCGCATCGCCCAAGTTGCTACCGGCTTCACGCACGAGTTCGCGATAAGTCTCCTCGTCACCGCCAGACGGACCATCGTCCTGCCGGAGCAGCCACTCGATGTCCACGAGCGCGGAGAGGTTCGGCGATTTGAGGTCACTCAAAGCACCGCCAGCTTACCCCACTTCCTTGTCCCTTTGTCAACAGCAATTCAGTGTGGTGATTCGGGCTGATCCACGCGGTGGGGACGCGTCGCGCTAGGCTTGGGGCGATGTCGGACACGATTTACGAAGGCGGGTGTTTGTGCGGCGCGGTGCGGTTTCGGGCGCGGGGGGAGCCGGTTGGGCGCGCGCTCTGTCACTGTCGGAGTTGTGCGCGGGCTGCTGGCGCCTGCGGTGTCGCATGGGCGACCTGGCCGCGCGACGCCGTCGCCTTCGACGGCGCGCCGAGTGAATACGCATCCTCGCCACAGGTATTGCGCTCCTTCTGCGGACGTTGCGGCACGACGCTCGGTTATCAGCACGCCGCGC
>JAHRAN010000020.1 GCA_020027245.1 Myxococcota bacterium | reverse complement strand
GTCGCAGTGCTGGCGGACTGGGAGATCGAAAAAACCGTGATGCGCGACGGGCAGGCGGTTCAGGAAATCGTGCACGCGAAGAGCCTGCTCAGCGCAGATGGCGCCTGGTGGGCGCTCTCGAGCCTGGTCGAAAACTTCAAGAACTTCCCGCCGCTGGCGATCGTGCTGGTGGGGATGCTCGGCATCGGGCTCGCCGACCGCACGGGCTTCATCGGCGCGCTGCTGAAGGCGATCCTGCTCGCGGTGCCGGCGCGCGCGCTCACACCGACGGTATTTCTGGTCGGCGTGCTCTCCTCGCTGGCGCTCGACGCGGGCTATGTGGTGTTGCCGCCGGTCGCGGCCATGCTCTACGCCTCGGTCGGGCGCGCGCCGCTGGCGGGCCTCGCGGCCGTGTTCGCCGGCGTGTCCGCCGGCTTCAGCGCGAACCTGATGGTGACCAGTCTCGATGTCATCCTCGCCGGCTTCTCCGAAGCGGGCGCGCACATTCTCGACGAGAGCTACCGCGTCGCCGCCACCGCAAACCTCTACTTCATGATCGTCTCCACCTTTCTGCTGACGCTCGTCGGCTGGGCGGTGACCGCGCTCTGGGTCGAGCCACGTCTCGCGCACAAATCACCCGACGAGGGCGGGCCGCGCGTCGCGCCGGACGCCGATGCGCACACACTCAGCCACGACGAGAAACGCGGCCTGCGCGCGGGCGGCCTCGCCACGCTGCTGATGCTCGCGCTCTATCTCGCCGCAGTCCTGGTTCCGGGCGCGCCGCTTCACGGCGAAGTCGGCCGCTTCCCGCGCTGGGTCGCCGCCATCATCCCGCTGATCTTTCTCGGCTTCTTCGCGCCCGGCCTCGCCTATGGCTTCCGCACCGGCCGGCTGAAGAGCGACCGCGATGTGGCGAAACTGCTCGGCGAAACCATGAGCGGCATGGGGCCATACATCGTGCTGGCCTTCTTCGCCGCGCAGTTCATCGAGTACTTCCGCTACACCGGCCTCGGCGAGATGCTCGCGATTGCGGGCGGTCAAACGCTGGCCGACGCCGCGCTGCCAAAACCCCTGCTGATGATCGGCTTCATGGGCGTGGTGATGGTCGGCAACCTCTTCATCGGCTCGATGTCCGCCAAGTACGCGTTCTTCGCGCCGGTCTTCGTGCCGCTGTTCATGGCGGTCGGCATCAGCCCCGAGTTGACGCAGGCGGCCTACCGCGTCGGCGACTCGATCACCAACGTGGTGACGCCCCTGAACCCCTATCTGGTCATCCTGCTGGTCTTCATGCGGCAGTGGGTTCCGAAGGGCGGCATCGGAACGCTGATGGCGCTGATGGTTCCCTACGCGCTGGCCTTCAGCGTGGCCTGGTGCCTGCTGCTGGTCGGCTGGATGCTGCTCGGCCTCCCCCTCGGCCCCGCCGGCCCGCTCGACTACCAAGCGCCTTGAGCACGCCATGAACGCTGCGCTGCTCGCGCTGATTGTGCTCGCGGTGTTCGCCGTCGCGTATCGCTTTTACGCGCGGCATCTGGCCACGCGTGTGTTTGCGCTCGCGGACGACGACCCGGTGCCGGCGCGCGAACTCGAAGACGGCATGGACTTCGTCCCGACCCGCAAGGGCGTGCTCTGGGGGCACCACTTCACTTCCATCGCCGGGGCGGCGCCGATTGTGGGGCCGGCCATCGCGGTCATCTGGGGCTGGGTTCCCGCGCTGCTCTGGGTGACGCTCGGCACCGTGATGATGGGCGCCGTGCACGATTTCTCGGCGCTGGTGCTGAGCCTGCGCCAACGCGGGCGGGGCATCGCCGAAATCGCCGGGCAGTTGGCCGGGCCACGGGTGCGCGTGCTGTTCCTGCTGATCGTCTCGTTTCTCATCTGGATCGTGCTGGCCGTGTTCGCATACATCATCGCCACGCTCTTCATCAGCTACCCCGGCGCCATCTTCCCGATCAACGTGCAGATTCTGGTGGCGACGGCGCTCGGCTGGGCCATCTACCGCCGCCGCGCGCCGGTGCTCGCGCCATCACTTATTGGTTATCTATTGCTGCTCGTCGCCATCTTTTATGGCAACACCGTCGCCGACGCTTTCCCGTGGATCAAAGACATCGGCGTCACCGAGTGGATCTGTCTGCTGCTCGGCTATTCCTTCGTAGCCTCTGTGCTGCCGGTGTGGCTGCTGCTGCAACCGCGCGACTACCTGAACGCGCACCAGCTCGTCACCGGGCTCGTGCTGCTGCTGCTTGGCCTGTTCATCGCGCAACCTGAAATCGTGGCGCCTGCAATCAACCGCGCACCGACGGGCGCGCCGCCGATGCTGCCCTTCCTGTTCATCACCATCGCCTGCGGCGCGATCTCCGGTTTCCACGGCCTGGTGGCGAGCGGCACCACTTCGAAACAGATCGGTTGCGCCAGCGACGCGCGCGCCATCGGTTTTGGCGGCATGCTCGGCGAGGGGACGCTCGGGCTGCTCGCCGTGCTCGCCTCGACCGCAGGCTTCGCAAGCTTCGCCGACTGGCAGACGCACTACTCGAGCTGGGGCGCAGCGAACGGGCTTTCGGCAAAGCTCAGCGCTTTCGTCGAGGGCGGCGCCTCGTTTCTGGCCGCCATCGGCATCGCCCCCGAACTCGGCAGCACGCTGATTGCGGTGATGGTCGTCGCCTTCGCCGCCACCTCCCTCGACACCGCCGCGCGCATTCAACGCCTGCTCATCTCCGAACTCGCGCAGCATTATGGCGTGAAGCCGCTCGCCAACCGTTACCTGGCGGCGGCGCTCGGCATCTCGGCGGCGCTGCTGCTCGCCATCACCCAGGCCGGCGGCAAGGGCGGTTTGATTTTGTGGCCGCTGTTCGGCACCACCAATCAACTCGTCGCCGGCGTTACTCTCCTGCTGGTGTCGCTGTGGCTGCGCCGTCAGGGCCGGCCCGTGGTCTATACGCTGCTGCCGATGATCGCAGTCGCCGGCGCCACGCTGCTGGCGATGATCGGCGAAGTTTCGAGCTATTTCGCAAACTGGAGCACGCAGTGGCTGCTCGCCCTTTCCGGCTCGCTGATTCTGCTCTGCGACCTGTGGATCATCGGCGAGGGCAGCCGTCTGCTGCTCGAAGCCGCACCAGCCCGCAAGCCGGAAACCGCCGCGTGAACGCCAACTCTCTTGATGGTCGGCAGGCGCAGCCCGCCAGCGAGCTTTTGTTCCTGCCGCAGCCACGTCGGCTCGAAGTTGTGAGCGACGAGGGCGCACCGGCGGATGCGCCGCTCGAGACCATCCTCGATGCAAAGCTCGGCCCCGAGTCTTTTTGTTTCGACAGCAGCGGCGCCCACCCCGTGCTGCGCCACGGTGATGCGGCGGCGCGTCGCTACGGCGAGCACCTGCTCGCGCAGTTGCGGCGTCAGTCGGGCGCGCGGTTGCCGGCGCTGCGCATCCATGACGCGCCGGACTTTCCAGTGCGCGGTTATCTGCTCGACATCAGCCGCGACCGCGTGCCTACCCGGGCCTTTCTCGAACTGCTGGTCGAGCGCCTGGCGCTGCTGCGCATCAACCACTTACAGCTCTATACGGAGCACACTTTTGCCTACCGCGAGCACGAAGTGGTGTGGCGTGACGCCTCGCCGCTCGACGGCGCCGACCTGCGCTGGCTCGACGCGCTGTGCCGCGCGCGCGGCATCGAACTCTGCGCGAACCAGAATTGTTTTGGTCACATGGAGCGCTGGCTCGCGCACGCGGCGTATCGCGCGCGCGCGGAAACGCCGGGCGGCTGGGTCAGCGCTGGCGGGCGCCGCTACCCGGCGCGCACGCTGGCGCCGACCGAGGACAACGCAAACTTCGCGCTGGCGCTGTGCCGTGAGTTGCTCTCCCATCTGACGAGCCGGCGCATCAACATCGGCTTCGACGAGCCCTTCGAACTCGGGCGCGGCGCGAGTGCGGCCGCGGTCAAAAAGTTGGGACGCGGGCGCGTTTATCTCGAACACCTGCAGCGCATGATCAAAGGCTTGCACAGCGACGGCTGCGATGTTCTCTTCTGGGGCGATGTGCTGCGTCACCACCCGGAACTCATCGGCGAGTTGCCGCACAAACAAGGCACGGCGCTGGCCTGGCACTACGAGGCGCCGACGAGCGGTGAAGCACCGGCAGCGTTGCGCCGCGTGCTCGCTGACCTCGGCGTCGCGTTCAACCCCGACGATTTGCGCGGCTTCGCCCCGCAGGTGGACACCTTCGCGCGCGCGGGTCTGCCCTGCTGGGTGTGCCCGGGAACATCGAGTTGGAACAGTTTGATCGGGCGCTGGCCGAACGCCCGCGCCAACCTGCTCGACGCCGCCCGCAGCGGCCACGCGCGCGGCGCCACCGGCTACCTGATTACGGACTGGGGCGACAACGGCCACCTGCAACCGCCGGCGGTGAGCCTGCCGCCGCTGGCCTACGGCGCGGCCGTCGCCTGGTGCTGCGAGCGCAACCACGACCTCGCGCTGGCGCCGCTGCTCGACGCGCACATTTTTGACGACGCCAGCGGGACACTTGGCGGGGCGCTGCTGCGCCTCGGCGAACTCGCCACCGCCACCGGCCTCAGCAACATGAACGGCAGCCCGCTGTTTCACGCGCTGCTCGGCAACGAGGGTCTCGGCCGCACCGGCGCGGCGGACGCGGAGCGCTGCACAGCTTTGATTGAGGAACTCGAACACCTGCACGCGCGCCTCGCCGATGCACAGCCCGCCTGCGAAGACGGCGCACTGCTCGTCCGCGAGCTGCAGCAGGCAACAAGGCTCGCCCGGCACGGCGCCTGGCGCATCGCCCAAAGCATCGGCCTGCCCGTCCCCACGCCCGCCGCGCTGCGCGACGACCTGGCGCAGGCGCGCAGCGAACAACGCCACTGCTGGCTCGAGCGCAGCCGCCCCGGCGGCCTCGAAGACAGCCTGAAGCGGCTCCGCGCAGCGGACGAGACGGACTAAATCCGTCACCCGCCTATGCGGGAATGACTCCCGCGCAGGCGGGAAGCCGGTTCGGAGCTGCCACCCTCACCCTGGCCCTCTCCCTCATAGGGAGAGGGAATCGGAAAGGAGAGGGAAATCGAACCTTAACAAGGCGACGCTGTGTCTTTCTTGTTCCCCTCTCCCTCTGGGAGAGGGGTTAGGGGTGAGGGTGACGGCGGCGGTGTTGCACTGGACTCCCGCATAGGCGGGGCGCTCAGGTTGTTGACCACGCCCGGCCTATGTCGGCCAAGTCGAAAGTGTGCACTTCGGCGTTGGCGATGGGGAGGCCGGGGCGGATGGTGCGGAGGACGCCGCTGTGGGTGACGATCAAGATGGTGTCGCCGCCGCCGGGGTGGGCGTGGGCGAGTTCTTCGAGCACGGGGCGGACGCGCGCGCGTACTTCATGACGGTTTTCGCCGCCGCCGCCGGCGCGGGCGTGTTCGTCGCCGCTGCGGTAGCGCGCGAGTTCCTGCGGCCAGCGGGCTTTGATCTCGCTGTGCAGCAGGCCGCTCCAGCAACCGGCGTCGGCTTCGCGCAGCCGCTTGTCCACTTCGACCGCAAGGCCAAGTGCGGCGGCGATGGGTTCTGCGGTCTGCTGCGCGCGCAGGAGGTCGCTGCACAGCAGCCGCGCGTAACCAGCGGCGGGCGCGGGCGCGCGGCTTAAACGCCCGGCCAGTGCGCGCGCCTGCCCGACGCCGCGCTCCGATAACGGCGCATCCACCTGACCCTGCCAGCGGCCCTCGGCGTTCATCGTGGATTCGGCGTGACGGATGCACAGGAAGCGCGGCACCGGGCGAGCGTAGCCGTCCATTGGGGCGCTTGCGCGCCCCGTCCCATCTTTTGACCGCGCCAAGCCACTGCCGGAAGCTTGCGCGCCTGTCCCATTGTGGCGGCGGCGGGGGTGCGCTCGATTCGGGATGCTATGCACAGCCGGTGCGGCGTGGCGGCGGCGCATCTGAAACGGGGTTGCGATGTCTGCGTTTCCCAAGAGCCTGCTGGCCGGGCATCTGCTGTTTCGGGATGGCTGTGATGCCGGCGAGCGGGCACGCTATGCGGCGCTCGCGCAACGCGCCGCGCCCGAGACGATGGTGATCGGCTGTTGCGACGCACGGGTCAGCCCGGAAGTTGTGTTCGGCGCCGCACCCGGCGAGTTGTTCGTGCTGCGCGTCATCGCCGGTCTGGTCGCGCCGCGTGGCGCCGATGCAGACGATGGGGCCGTGGCCGCGGCGCTCGAATACGCCGTGCTGCAGCTTTCGGTGCGGCACATCGTGGTGCTCGGGCACAGCTTCTGCGCGGGTGTCGGCGTGGCGCTCGAAGCCGACCCGGCGGCGACGGCAGCGGCGCCGCACCTCGCGCGCTGGGTTGAAATGCTGCGCCCGGTCGTCCAAGCCACCGCCGCCAGCGAGACGCCCTCGCTGGAAGAACGCCGCCAGCGCGCCGAGCAGCGCGCGGTCGAATACTCGCTCGAAAACCTGCAGAGCTTCCCCTTCATTGACGACGCCCGAAAACGGGGCGACCTTTCGCTGCATGGCGCCTGGTTCGATATCGGCGGCAGGGCGCTGCAGATCCGCAACCCGCAAACGGGAGCTTTCAGCAACCCTCCCCCGCAACACCCGGCGCCTCCGCGCTGACCACAGGGAGACCGCACAATGAACCCGCTGAAATTGCAACTCCACTGGCAGATCCTGATCGCGCTCGTCAGCGGCGTGCTGCTCGCTTCAATACTCAAGGAGTTCGGCGTCACCGCCCCCGCGCCCTTCTTCGACTTTCTGGGCCAACTCTTCCTGAACGCGCTGCGCATGCTGATCGTGCCGCTCATCGCGTCTTCCATCGTCGTCGCCATCTCCGGCATCGGCGCGGGTGGCGGGCTCGGGCGGCTCGGCGGCAAGACACTGACTTTTTATGCCGCCACTTCCAGCGTCTCGATCCTGACCGGCCTGCTGCTGGTGAACCTGGTCGAGCCGGGCATCGCGAACGGTGTGCCCGCGAAAGATGCGCTGGGGCTTCTGGCCGACTCCGAAGCGGTCGCCATGAAGGTGGGCGAGCGGGGCGCCGGCGACATCTGGGGAATCTTCCTGCGCATGGTGCCGCCGAACATCGTCGCCGCCGCCGCCGAGGGGCAGATGCTCGGCATCATCACTTTCAGCCTGCTCTTCGGCTACTTCATCACGCATTTGCGCGACAAGCAGCGCGGCAGCGTCGAAGGTTTTTTCGAGGGTATGTATCAGGTGATGCTGGCGCTGACCCGCTTCGTGATGGCCTTCGCGCCGCTCGGCGTCTTCGGGCTGATTGCGAAGGTGGTGCTGAACACCGACCTCAGCGATATGGCTGGCCCGCTGTTGCGCTTCTCGCTGGTGGTGGTGGCGGCGCTGGGCTTGCACTTCCTCGTCACCATGCCGCTGGTGCTGCGCTTCGTTGCGCGCGTGAACCCGGTGGCGCACTACCGCGCCATGGCGCCCGCATTGCTGATGGCGTTTTCGACATCTTCGTCCTCGGCCACGCTGCCGGTAACGATGGAGTGCGTGCAGCACCGCGCCGGCGTCTCGGGCCGCGTCTCCAGTTTCACGCTGCCACTCGGCGCCACCGTCAACATGGACGGCACCGCACTCTATGAATGCGTGGCGGCGATGTTCATCGCCCAGGCCTACGGCTTCGACCTCAGCTTCGCGCAGCAGTTCACGGTGGTGATCACGGCGCTGCTCACCTCGGTGGGCGTGGCCGGCATCCCCTCTGCATCCTTCGTCGCCATCGCCGTAATCCTGAGCGCCGTCGGCCTGCCGCTCGAAGCCCTCGGCGTACTCTTCGTCTTCGACCGCATCCTCGACATGTGCCGCACCAGCGTCAACGTCTTCGGCGACAGTTGCTGCGCCGTCACCATCGCCAGAAGCGAGGGCGAAAGCGAAGTGCTGCAACAGGCAGCCTGAGCCTCGGTTATCACCGCACTCTTTTGTCATTCCTGCCTTCGGCCAACTCCAGGAGCGCTGGCTTGAGGTCGGCTATCGCGCGGGCGCGGTGTGAGATGCGGTTTTTTTGCGCGGCTTCGAGTTGCGCCATCGAGACGGTGTGGCCCTCGGGTTGGAAGATGGGGTCGTAGCCGAAGCCCGCGTCACCCGCCGCCGCTTCGAGCAAGCGGCCCTCGCAGACGCCCCGGCGCAGGCGCAAACTGCCGTCGGGAAGCGCCAGCGCGACGAAGCAGACGAAACGCGCGCGGCGTTCGCCGCCGGGGCCGAGTTCGGCGAGCAGACGATTGACGCGCCCGCGCGCATCGAGACCGGGGCCGCCGTAACGCGCCGAGTGCGGGCCGGGCGCGCCGCCGAGCGCGCGCACCTCGAGCCCCGAATCGTCGGCCAGCGCCGGCAGGCCGCTTTGCCGGCTTGCGTGCTGCGCTTTGGCGACCGCGTTGGCGCGGTAGTCATCGCCCTCCTCGGGCAGCCGAAGCTCCGGGAAGGCGCTTAGATCCAGCAACTCGAAAGGCGTCTGCGAGAGCAGCGCGCGAAACTCGGCCAGCTTGCCGGAGTTGCCGGTGGCCAGAAGCAGGCGCGGCTTCATTCCAGGGCGCCGGCGTCCCGAAGCGCCTGCTGCTGCACGCGCGACAAAGTCTCGATGCCGCGCAGCGCGCAGTCCACCAGCGCATCGAGTTGGCTGCGACTGAAAGGTGAACCCTCTGCGGTGCCCTGCACTTCCACCAACTCGCCCGCGCCGCTCGCCACCACGTTCATGTCCACCTCGGCGCGCGCGTCCTCTTCGTAGGGGAGATCGAGCAGCACGCGGCCCTCGACCAGCCCCACCGATACGGCTGCCACCGAGTTGCGCAGCGGGTTCTGGTCTATCGCGCCCCGACGGCGCAACCGCCAGCAGGCCAGCGCCAGCGCGGTGTAGGCGCCGGTGATAGCGGCGGTGCGCGTGCCGCCGTCGGCCTGCAGCACATCGCAGTCGGCCCACAGGGTGCGCTCGCCCAACCTGGTCAAGTCCACCACGGCGCGCAGGCTGCGGCCGATCAGGCGCTGGATTTCGAGGCTGCGGCTCGCGCGACGGCCGAGTGATGACTCGCGCGCCGTGCGGCGGTCGGTCGAGCCCGGCAGCAGCGCGTACTCGGCGGTCACCCAGCCCCGGCCGCTGCCGACATAACGCGGCGTCTTCTCCTCGCTCGTGATCGTGCACAACACGCGGGTGGCGCCGAACTCGGCGAGCACCGAGGCCAGCGGGTTGTCGGTGAAGTCGGTGAGCAGCCGCACCGGGCGCAACTCTTCCGCGTCGCGTCCGTCCAGACGCCGCGCACTCATTGTCCACCCTCGGTCGTCGCCGAATGCAAAGGGCTGCGCGCTTCGCGGCGGCCGTTCTGGCGCGCGCGGAAATCCACGACGGCTTCTTGAATTTGTTCGGCCAGGCTTTCGAGTTTGCGCTCGCTCGAAAGCGCGCGCGCATCGGCGGCGTTGCTGAGGAAGCCGATCTCGACCAGCACCGCCGGCATCTGCACGCCCATCAGCACCGCAAAGGGCGCCTGCTTGACGCCACGCGAGCGGGCCGCCACGGCCCTGGTCACGCGGCGCTGCACCAGCCGCGCGAAGGCCTGGGAATCGGCCAGGTACTCGGTGGCGAGCAGGTCGCCGAGGATGGCGCGCAGCGGGTCGCCCACGGGAGCCGGCAGCGTGGCGCCGAGCGCCTGGTTCTCCACCTGCGCCAGCGCGCGCGCCGCCTCGTCGGTCGCCTCGGGCGACGCAAAAAAAGTCTCCACACCGCGCGCACTGCGGTGGCGGGAGGCGTTCGCGTGGATGGAGAGGAACAAGTCCGCCGCGGCCCGGTTGGCGATTTCCGTGCGCTCGCCCAGGGCGACGAAGCGGTCGCCCGCGCGGGTCATCACCACGCGCAGGCCCGCGGCTTCGAGCCTTTGCTTGAGCCGCAGGGCCACATCGAATACGACATCCTTTTCGAGCAGGCCGCCGGGGCCCTGGCCGCCGTGGTCGTCGCCGCCGTGGCCAGCGTCCACCACCACGGTGTCGAACCAGGCGTGGGCGGGCTGCTCGGAGGGGCTTTGCCCCTCCCCATCCTGCTGACCGCCTCGGGCGGCTGCCGGAATTATGAGCGCTGCCGCCAGCAGCAGGGGCGGCAGGCAGCTTGAAAGCCAGCGCCACCGGCGCGCAGCCGGACGGCGGCGCTCAAAGCCACGGCCTCGGCTGCGCAGCGCAGTCCGAAGGTGCAGACCTCTCACGATACGAACCCCCGCGCGCAGAGTATCCATTACCGCGCCGGGGGGCGAGCGCGCGAGGCTGACTTGGCCGGGCGGCTCCCGTATGATTGGGTTCATGACGGCACGCACCGCACTCGGGCTGTTACTGGCCGCCATCGCACTAACACCCCATCCCCCCGCGCACGCGCAGGAACTGCCTGCTGTCGCGCGCCCGCGCTTTCAACTCGGCGAGCAGGTGCTGAGCCCCGGTGTCGCGTTCTTCCTGAAGACCCACGCGGAGCCCTTTGCCGTGGCCGTCACCACGGCGCACGCCTTCGAGCTTTCGGAACTCGCCGCCGCCGGCGAGGTGATCTTCGAACTCGGGCACAGCGGGAAAACGGTCGGCGCCACCAACCGGCTGCTGCTGCCGCCGGGCACGCCCTTCCGGGAAGCCGGGGGCTCGCTGCGCGACGACTACCTGGTCTTCGCCCTCGACCACGAGTTGATTCTGGCGCGCGCCCTCGATGCCAGCCCGCTGCCTCCCGAAGAGCTGGTCGGGCGGCGCGTGCGGCTGCTCGGCATCCCGAGCCAGATGGCGAGCGATCAGGACGACATTTTTGGCAACCTGGTGTTCGCCGACGCGCACAAGATCGAAGTGCTGCTCGATGTGCCGAACGATCTGCGCGGCTGGGGCGGCGCGCCGGTGCTGCTGCACCCGGGGGGCGAGGTCGTCGGCATCCTCGAAGCCGCGCAACTCGAGGCCGGCACCTACCGGCTCGGCATCGCGCCGATTGGCGGCGTGGTGCAGGCGCTGCGCTTTCCCGCAGCGGGCGGCCTCGGCATCCCCTTCAGCCGCTTCGCCAGTGACGAGCCGCCCGCCAGCTTTGATGTCGACGGGGACGAGGACAAAGCGCCGCCCGAAATCGGCGACGGCGACAGCGACAGCGAGGACGGCGCCGCCACGCCGGCGCTGCTCGCACCCGCCGGGCGCCCTCGACACGACAGCGGGCCGCTGCTCGGGCGCGGCGGCGCACTCGGCACAACCCTGAAGGTGGAGATCGAATACCCCGGCGATGAGGCCTACATCGGCGACCCGGAGGGCGCCTTCGTGGCCGGTCGCGCGCTGGCCCTGCTCGGCGGCTTCCGCCGCTTCGATGTGGTGCTGGTGATTGACACCTCCGGCTCCACCGCCGACACCACGGGCATGGATCTGAACGGCAACGGCATCATCGGCGAGGATCGCTTCGGCGGGCTCTTCGGTCACACCGACCGCGGCGACTCGATTCTGGCGGCGGAGCTTCAAGCCGCGCGGCGCGTGCTCGAAGGGTTGGACCCGCGCAACACCCGTGTGGCGGTAATCAGTTTCGCCGGCACGCGCCCGCCCGAGCTGGACGACAACCTGCTGATCACGCGCCGCAGTCTGCGCCCGGACTCGATCACCGAGCAGGGGCTGACCGTTGACTACGAAGCCGTGGAGCGCGCCCTCGACCGCATCTGGAAGCGCGGCGCGGCCGGGCTTACCAACATGACCGCGGGTGTGCGGCTCGCGGTGCGCGAACTGCGCGGCTTTCAGGGTTCGAGTTCGACGCCCGACCCGGACAGCGAGAAGATCGTGATGCTGTTCACCGATGGCACGCCCACGCTTCCCTATCACGGCAACAGCGGCGCCAACGTGCGCTCTGTCATGCGCGCTTCGGGGCTGGCGCAGCGCGCCGAGGTGCGCATTCACTCCTTCGCCATCGGGCCGGAGGCGTTGCGCGGGCCGACCGCGGCGGTGGAGATGGCGCGCATCACCGGCGGCCGCTTCACGCCAGTGCGCGAGCCGGGCGACCTCGGCGAGATCGTCGAGAATGTGAGCTTTGCAAACATCGAGACTTTGGAAGTGCAAAACCTCACCCTCGACGCGCCGGCCTTCGAATTGAACAGCGCCGCCGATGGCTCCTTCGCCGCGCTGGTACCGATTCAATTCGGCAGAAACGTTCTGGAGGTGAAGGTGGTCGCCACGAACGGGGCCACGACCACGAAGCAGGTGCGGGTGAACCACGCCACGGGCATCAAAAGCCCGCGCCTGCCCCGCGCGCTGATGGCCGCGCGCAACCACCTGCTCGAGCGGCGGCTGATCAGCCTGAAGCGCGGGCACATCGAAGTCGAGCGCGCGCGCGCCGAGGGGCAGCGGCGACAGCTGCAGATTGAGATCCAGAAGGAGCGCGAGGCGGCGGAGATCAGCGCGGAGCAACAGCGCCGCAAACTCGAAATCGAAGCCGGCAACGAGGACGAGACCAGGCCCGCCGAAACCGAAGACAGCGGCTGACTGCGGGGTGCTCCGCACCCCGCCCCACCCGTTGACCGCCCCGAGCGGCTGCCGGAGCTCCGCACCCCGCCCAGCCTGTTGACCGCGCCGGTTCGCCGCTGGCGGTTCAGGCTGCTTTCAGGGGGAGTTCTACGACGAAGCGCGCGCCCAGGGGGTGGTTCGGGTATACGCGCACGTAGCCGTGGTGATCGGCCACGATGCGCGAGACGATGGCGAGGCCCAAGCCGGTGCCGTGGTCCTTGGTCGAGTAGTAGGGCTCGAAGATGTGGCGGCGATCCTCGTCCCGGATGCCCACGCCATCGTCGGCGACTTCGAGGCGCGCGGTTTCGCGCAGCGCATCATACATCGTGCGCACCACCACGTGCCCCGTGCCGGGGGTCGTGGCGCAGGCGGCGCGCGCGT
>JAHRAN010000005.1 GCA_020027245.1 Myxococcota bacterium | reverse complement strand
GAGCCGCTGGCGGAGGCTGCGCCGTGAGCGTTCAGTTCCGCGCGGTCGGCTGGAACCGCAACAAGCTGCTCTACGACCTCGTCGCCGTCGGCGCGATTGCGCTCTACATCAGCGTGTTCCTCGAAGTCGCGCCGATGTTTGCGGAGAACACGGGCACCAGCGGCCCCATCTATAAAGCACAGGCTTTTGGCACCTGCGCGTTTCTGCTGCTGACGATGCTGCTCGCCATCGGCCCGCTGGCCCGGCTCGACCGCCGCTTCCTGCCCGCGCTCTACAATCGCCGCCACCTGGGCGTGCTGACCTGCGCCACCG
Organism: Myxococcota bacterium; assembly: GCA_020027245.1. Lineage (GTDB taxonomy): Bacteria > Myxococcota_A > UBA9160 > UBA9160 > UBA6930 > JAHRAN01. Next base: position 3,366 of record JAHRAN010000005.1, on the reverse strand, counting down.
CCTTCGTGCACGCCGGTTATGTACTCAGCATTTACTTCACCAACAGCCCGCTCACCGGCGGCGACCGCTATCAGGCGCTCTTCATCGCCAACACCAGTTTCGGGCAGGTGCTCGGTTTCCCCTTCGAGTTCTTCGGCGTGGCGGCGCTCTTCCTCTTGACCGTGCTGGCGGTGACGAGCCACGACTTCTGGCTCGGCTTCCTCTCGCCGCGCATCTGGAAGGCGCTGCACATGTCGGTGTATCTGGTCTATGCGCTGACCGTGGCGCACGTCGCCTTCGGTCATCTACAGTCTGCAGACCAGCCCATCTTTGCGAGCGTGGTCACGGTCAGCGTGCTGATGCTCGGCGCGCTGCACCTGCGCGCTGGCGTCGTCGAGCGGCGGCGCGAGCGGGCCGTGGCGACGGCCGACGCTGACGCGCCCTGGCTGCACGCTGGCGATGTGGATGAGGTCGAGGAGAGCCGGGGCATCGTGGTGAGCGTTCCCGATGGCGAGCGCGTGGCGATCTTCCGTCACCAGGGCCGGCTCTCGGCGATCAGCAATGTGTGTGCGCATCAGAACGGGCCGCTCGGCGAGGGGCGCGTGCTCGATGGCTGCGTCACCTGCCCCTGGCACGGCTTTCAGTACCGGCTCGAAGATGGCCGCGCGCCCGCGCCTTTCACCGAGAAGCTCGCCACCTACCGCCTGAAGCTCGACGGGCGGCGCATTCTGCTCGACCCGACGCCCCTCGAACCCGGCACCTACATTGAGCCGGTTGCGATCGGGAGTGCGTGATGAAGGGAAGTGCGCAATGACGAAACCGGACGACTTCTTCTTCGTCGGCTACCTGAACCGCGCGCCGGCCCGCGTGTGGATTTTCCTGCTGTCGCTCTCGGCGCTGGTGCTCGCCTTGATGGCGGCGCTGGCCTTCGCCTTCGGCAGTCAGCCGACCGACCCGGGCGACGGGCGCATCGGACGCATGCAGACCATCACCGGCGCCATCGAGGCCGCCCCCTACCCGGTGCTGCGCGCGCTGCCGACGGAGCGGCACCCGAAGGGACGCGCGCTGATGCTGAGCGGTTGGACCAAAGAGGGCGTCCAGCGCGAGGCCGCACGGTTTCGCGGACGCATCGTGGACGCGCGCGGGTTGCTGCTGAACCGGGGCAGCCTCGACATGCTGAATGTGCGCCGGCGCGGCGTCCGCGCGACGCAGCGCGACTTGTCGCCCGCCCAGCGCGCCTTCACGCCCGCCGCCGCCGTACCGCTCGGCCGCTGGCGTCTCGAAGGCGAGATCTGCGACGGCAAGTGTTACGCGGGTGTGATGAAGCCGGGCCTGCGGCTCTCGCACAAAGCCTGCGCGAACCTGTGTCTGCTCGGCGGCGTGCCGCCGGTCTTCGTCAGCACCGGCGCGGTGGAGGGCACGAACTTCATGCTGCTCGCCAACCCGAACGGCGGCCCGCTGCCGCCGCGCTACCTCGACCTCAGCGCGATAAGGATTGCGCTCGAAGGCGAACTCGAACGGCGCGACGACCTGCTGGTCTTCAGGGTGGACCTCGAAAAAGCGGAGGTGCTCTGATGCCGGCGTGGCTTCGAGCGCTCGCCGTCGGGCTCTTTGGCTTGGCGGTGACGGCGGCGCTGCTCTACGGCGGCTACTTGCTCTGGGAAGAAATCCCGGGCTGGACGCGCCGCACACCACTCGCCGACTACAAGGCGCTGATCAATGTGGTCGCCATCTTCGTCGCGCTCTCGGTACTCGACTTGGTATTCGACCTCGGACGCGCCATCGTCGCGCGCATCCGGCGCGGACGCGGCGCGGTCAACGGGTGAGACGGCGCTCTCCCTTAGAGGGGGCGGCGGGCCATAAAACCCGCCGCCGAACCGAACCTTAATGGAGCGCCGCTTCGTTTCTTCTTAACCCTCTCCCTGTAGGGGAGAGGGAGGGGCGACGGGCTATAAAGCCCGTCGCCGGGTGAGGGTGGCGGCGCCGCTCCATCTCTCCACCCCCGCTGCCGGACCGTCTGAAAAGGAGACACACAATGACCATGCAGCAAACGCCGCTGCTCTTGCATCGCCTGTTGGACCGCGGCGCGCGCATTGCGCCCGAGGTGGAGGTGGTAACGCTGGGCGTTGCGGGCGCAGAGCGGCAGACCCTGGCGCAGACACGCGCGCGAGCCTGTCAGTTGGCAAACGCGCTTCGTGAAGCGGGCATCGAGCACGGCGACCGCGTCGCCAGTTTCTGCTGGAACAACCACTACCACCTGGAGATGTATCAGGCCGTGCCCTCGATGGGGGCCGTGCTGCACACGCTGAACATCCGGCTCGCGCCGAATGAACTCGAATACATCATCAACCACGCGGCAGACCGAATAATTATTGTTGACCAGAGCCTGCTGCCGGCGCTCGAAGCGCTGGCGGGAAAGATACCGACGGTGGAGAAGGTGGTGGTGTGCGCCGAGCCGGGCGCTGCCGGGGCGGCGAGGGCGGCGACGAAGTTGCCCGGCGTCTGCGACTACGACGAGTGGATCGCCCATCAGCCAACAGAGTACGCCTGGCCCGAGCTTGACGAGCACGCGCCGATGGGGCTTTGTTACACGAGCGGCACCACGGGTCACCCGAAGGGCGTGATGTACACGCAGCGCAGCACCTACCTGCACACGATGGCGCAGTGTTTGACCGATACGATGGCGCTCTCGGCGCTCGACACGGTGCAGGCCATCGTGCCGATGTTTCACGCGATGAGTTGGGGGCTGCCCTTCAGCACGCTGATGCTCGGTGCGAAGACCGTGTTGCCGCATCGCTTCATGACGCCGGACAAACTGCTCGACCTGATGGCCAGCGAGGGCGTCACGATTTCCGCCGGCGTGCCCACCATCTGGCAGGGCGTGATGGCCGCCTTCGAAGCGGAGCCCGAGCGCTGGGATCTTTCAGGGCTGATGCGCGTAACTTGTGGCGGCTCGGCGCCGCCGCCGGCGCTGATCAAGTGGTTCTGGGAGCGACTCGAAACCGAAATGATTCAGGGCTGGGGGATGACCGAGACCAACCCGCTGGCCACGACCTCGCGTCGCGTCGGCAAGGCCACGCAACTCGACATGCCCGAGGAGCAACGCGTGGCGAACCAGTGCAAGGCGGGCCTGGTGGCGCCCGGCCTCGAAGTGGAGATTTTCGACGAGGCATGGAACGCGCTGCCGCACGATGGCAAGAGCGTCGGCGAAGTGTGCATCCGCGGCCCGTGGATTTGCAGCGAGTACTACAACAACCCGCAGCCCGACAAGTTCCACGGCGATTGGCTGGTGACCGGCGATGTGGGCATGATGGACGCCGAGGAATACCTGATCCTGACCGACCGCTCGAAGGACTTGATCAAGAGCGGCGGCGAGTGGATTTCCTC
>JAHRAN010000223.1 GCA_020027245.1 Myxococcota bacterium | reverse complement strand
CGAATCCCACGCAAGCGACTGACAGTGCGGACACATCGGCCCCGGCGGATGACGCAGCTTCGCACACGCGCTGCAGCGCTGAAGCTCAAACTTTCCCTCGGCGATTTTGTTCCACCACCAGGCGTTGTCGTGCCCCAGCGGCGGCTTGATGCGCGCCGGGCGTGCGGCTTCGGCGCCGTCGGTGGCAGCGGCGCTGGCGGCGGGCTGGCCAGCGTCTTTGGGAATGAACTTCAGCACGCGAAATGTCATCCAGCCCACTTCTTCGCCCTGCTGATCGCTGAAGGTCGTGCGCGTCGTGATGAAATAACCGACGCCGACGCCGGTCGCCTTCTGCTCGGAGATCTGCTCGATCACGGTATTCGAGGTGATGCGGTCGCCGGGCCGCAGGTAGCGCGTGAAGTGCTGCTCGGTCTCGGTGCCGAGAACGCCCGTGTAGCCCGCATCGGTCAGCAGCTTGTGCAGGCGTTGCTCCTCGGTGCGCGGTTCGTCGTAGCCCTCGTGCATTACCCAGCCTTCGAGGGTCCAGGCCTGCAGCATCAGCGGCGGCGCGACGACCTCGCCGTGCACACTCGCCGCCGCCGCCGGCGCGTCCTGATACACCGGGTTGGTGTCGCCCATCGCATCGCACCACTGCGCGATCATCGCCTCGTTGACGGGGTCGCGCGCGACGCGAGGCGGGCCGATGGCGCGCCCCGTGTAGGCGCGAAGTTGCGCTTCGAGGGCCTGCCGGGCTTCGGGGCTTTGCATCGGGTCTCCGTTCAACGCCGCGCGCGGGGCAGTTGCAGGCCGGCGGCGGCGATGATGTCGCGCTGCACCTCGTTCACGCCGCCGCCGAAAGTGTTCACCATCGCCAGCCGGTAGGCGCTTTCGAGCAGGCCGCCAAAGAGCGCGCCGGGGCTGCCGCGCTTCAGCAGGCCCGCGCGCCCGGTGATCTCGAGCAAGTCCCGGTAGCAGGCAATGACGGTCTCGGTGCCAAACACCTTCACCGCCGAAGACTCGGCCATGCCGGGCGTTTGCCGATCCATCAGCCAGGCGCTGCGCCAGTTCATCACGCGCAGCGCTTCGGCGCGTGCGTACACCCGCGCCAGATTCTGCTGCACAAAAGCCGCGTCGCTGATGCGGCCGCCTTCGGGGCGCGCCGTCTCGCGCGACCAGCGCAGCACCGCTTCGAGCAGCAGCTCGAGCGAGGCGGGCATCGCCAGCGTGATGCGCTCCAGGTTGAGCTGCCCTGTGATCAACCCCCAGCCCCCGTTCACGGGGCCGACCGTGTTGGTGAGCGGCACGCGCATGTCTTCATAGAAAGTGACATAGGTGCGCTCGCCGCCGATGGTCTCGATGGCGGTGTGCGAATACCCCGCCGCGCGGGTCGGAACCAGAATGATCGAGATGCCCTTGTGTTTGGGCGCGTCGGGGTCGGTGCGACAGGCCAGCCAGACATAGTCGGCGTCGTGGCCGTGGGTGGTGAAACTCTTTTGCCCGTTGATCACCCACTCGTCGCCTTGGCGTTCGGCCCGGGTGCTCAGCGCAGCGAGGTCGGTGCCGGCGCCGGGCTCGGTGTAGCCGATGGAAATCAAAAGCTCGCCGCGCAGAATTTTTGGCAGGAAGTGGGCGCGCTGCTCGTCCGTGCCCCACTTCATCAGCATCGGCCCGACGGTGTTCACCATGATCAGCGGCAGCGGCGCGCGCGCGCGCCAAGTCTCGTCCCAGAAGATGAACTGGTCGAGGTGGCTGCGGCCCTGCCCGCCATACTTTTCGGGCCAGCCAATCCCGAGCCAGCCGTCGCGGCCCATCCGCGTCATCACCTCACGGAAGACGGGCCCGCCGAGCGCGTCCCACTCATCGTCGAGGCGCTGGCGCAGGTCGCCCGTGGCGAACAACTCCCGGTAGTAGCGGCGGAGTTCGGCGCGCAGCGCCTGCTGTTCGGGGCTTAGCTCGATGTGCATGGGGGGCATCCGCTCCAGACAGATAGAAAAGTTGAATGGGACTGGGAGCGACGGGGGAGCATGGCGAAGACCCGCCACCCTGTCGAGCAGGGCGACGGCGCACACAGATCTTATACTTTCTATACTCTCTCACCGCTTGCAACAGAGGAGGAAGACATGGCTGCGCTTACTGGAAAAGCGGCGCTGGTGACGGGCGGGTCGCGGGGCATCGGCCGGGGCATTGCGCTCGAGATGGCGCGCGCCGGGGCTGATATTGCTATCGGCTACCGGCGCGACGGCGAGGCGGCGCGCTCCTGTGTCGCCGAAGCCGAAGCACTCGGTCGGCGCGCCTTCGCCTTCGTCGTGGATGTGCGCGACGGCGAGGCCGTCCACAGCATGATGCGGGATGCCCACGATGCCCTCGGGCGACTCGACTGCGTAGTCGCCAACGCGGGCGTGCCCTCGCGCTTCGAGGAACTGCAGGATGTGGACCCCGGCTACTGGGATCGCGTCATCCAGATCAACTTGTATGGCGTGTTCCACACTTTGCACGCGGCAGTTCCAATTTTGCGCGAGCAGGGTGCGGGTGCGCTGCTGACCATCTCCTCCGTCGGCGCCGATATGTGCGGGGCGAAGGGCAGCCCCTATGTCGCCGCCAAGGCCGGCGTGAATGCGATGACCAAGGTGGTGGCGCGCGAAAATGCGCGTCACGGCGTGCGCGCCAACATCATCTCGCCCGGTCTGGTGCAAACGGATATCGCAGATGGGATGAAGGATGTTCACGGCGACGCACTCGAAAAATCCATCCCGCTCGGGCGCATCGGCACGAGCGAAGAAATCGGCAAGCTCGCCGTGTACCTCGCCTCCGACGACGCCAGTTGGATTACCGGCAAGAACTTTCGCATAGACGGCGGTGCGTGGTAGCGCTCCACACTCACTTACACTTTCCACACTCATTTACACTTTCTATTCAGTACCCCTCTGCCACATCCACCCGATAAAGCAGCGGCTCGCCCGCGCGAAAGCGGCGCAGGTTTTCGATGAAGGGCGCGAGCAACGCGTCGAGCGCACCGGGGCCGCTCCATGAAATGTGCGGCGAGAGGCGCACGCGCGGATGCGTATAGAGCCAGTGACCTGCCGGCAGCGGCTCGGGCGTCACCGTGTCGAGCGAGGCGCGGGCCAGATGCCCGCTGTCGAGCGCGCGCCGCAGGGCATCCTGAACGATGAGTTCGCCCCGCGACACATTCACCAGATGCGCACCGGCTTTCATCTGCGCGAGCAGCGCGTCGTCAACCAGGTGCAGGGTCGAGGGGGTGGCGGGCACGGTGAGTGCAATGTGGTCGGCGTCCTTCACCAGCGCCTCGGCCGAAGGCGAGAGCGTCACCCCCGCCACCGGGCTCGGCGCTTTGCTTCGCCGCAGCGCGCACACTTCCATACCGAAGGCCAGCGCGCGCCGTGCCAGCGCCTGACCGATGGCGCCAAAACCGAGGATGGCGAGCCGCCGCCCCGAGAGTCCACCGACGGAATCGCGCGTGATCCACTGCTCGGGCGGCTCGTTCACCCAGGCCTCCGGCAGATCCTTTTCGAAGGCGAGCAGCATCGCCATCACCCACTCGCTGATCGGCACGGCGGATGCCCCACGGGAGCAGGTGAGCGGCGCCGCACCGAGGGTCTCGAAGGGGTAGCCATTCACCCCGGTGCCGAAGGTGTGCACCCAGCGGACGCCGCGCGTCATGACCTCGGCGCAGTTCGGCGCACCAAAAGTGCGTGTCAGCAGCACTTCGCCCCGGACTTCGGGCGGCGGCACGCCTTCTTCAGGGATGCGCAGCAGCGGCACATCCGGCTGCGCCGCGCGCAGCGGTTCGAGCAACCGCAGCGACATGTGGCTCAGAACGGTGGGCGGCGGCCTCAATCGCTGCCCGCTGGCGGCGGCGGCGCGCCGAAGAGCGGCTTCGAGCGCCAGATCAACCAGGTGAGCGCGCCAAACAACGCGCCGAAGATCAGCGAGGAAGCGAGGCGCGCCGCCAGCGGCAAGTCGGCGTGATAGAGCCACGGGAAGACGGCGAAGGAAAAGGCGACCTGCGCCAGATAAAGACTTGCCCACGGGTGCATCAGGCGGTGCATGCGCCAGAAGCCGATGGCGCCGAGGGCATAAACGATGCCGTGCGGAATTTCGAGCGCCTTGGCCGCGCGCCCGTGAAAGCGCACGCCAAACCAGACCTCCTCGTCGAGCGCCACATCCTTCACGAGGAAATCCCAGGGGACATAGATGAAGGCCATGTAGGCGCAGAAGAGCATCATCAGGTTCATCCACCAGGGGCGCAGTGCAAAGCGCGCGCGCAACCAGTCGCTCATAACGTCCTCCTGTAAACCACCGACAGCATATAGCATCCGCCACGCCGGGGCGGCGCCGGGGGCTAGCGCTCGATGACTTTGTTGCCGGCGGACTCGAACCAGGCGCGCGCCTGCTCGAAGCGCACCAACTGATCGAGGCGCCACACGCCGGGTGGCAGCCCGCCCTCGTTCAGCAGGCGCAGGACGAGCCACAGGGGCGGCGCGGCGGGCACATCGAGACCGTGCGCCGGGGCCTGCACTTCGACGCGCGCGGTTTCCGCCCCACTGCTGTCGCGCGCCACCACGGCGAGCACGCCACGCGAAGTGCCAAACGCGCGCGCCGCGTGGGCCAGCGGCAAGAGCAGCGCCGCGATGTTCGGAAGCCACGCGCGGGGCAAGCGGCCCAGCACGGGGGCGAGCAGCCACAGCGCGCGCGTCAGCAGGCTGCGGTCGAAGCCCGCCCGGAAGCGCAGTGGAACCGGACGCGCGCCGGGCAGGGGCGCGCCGTCCGGGAGCGCCACCGGCGTGCTGCCACAAAGAAGTAGCCGCCCGTCGCTGCTGCGGAAGCGCGCGAGTTCGCGAAACCAGCGGCCGTGCGGGCCCGGGCGACCCAGCGGGCGGAGCAGGCCGGTCAGCAGCGCTCGTGTCGGCGGGCTATTCGAAGCCATCGAGAGGAAGGCGTCGAAAGTCGTGACAGCGAAACGCGAACGCAGGCGCGCGGCGAGCAGGTGCAGCAGACCGGGCACGGTGGAGCAGCCGGGCGCTACCGCCACCCCGGCGGCGGCGGCGTCACCCGCGCGCGCGGCGGCGGCAACGGCGGCGATGTACGCCCCATCCTCGGCGATATCCACATAGTGGCAACGCGCCTCGATGCAGGTCTCGATCAGCGGGCCGGGCGCGTGATCGAAGGGGCCCATGCAGTTGATGACCAGATCGGCGCCCTCGAAGAGCGCGCGCAGCGCGGTGCGGTCGGCAGCATCCACCGCGCGCACCGGCAGCGGCGGCGGCAGCGGCGACGACGACGCGCGAGCCGCACGCCCGCGGCGACTCGCAAGCCGCAATTCGACCTCGGGTGCGAAGCGGCGCAGCAGCCGCAGCACGCGCGCGCCGAGTTCACCGCTCGCGCCGAGCACGGCCACCGTCGTCACGGCGCAGCCGGGGGATTAAAAGCGGCGCAGTTGTCGAGACGGCGGCAGCCGATCAAAGCGTGCGCGCTGTGATAGGCGTGGTAGTGCTCGCGCACGCGCTCTTTCGTCGCGCCGTGCGGGTTCGCCTCGAAGGAGTCGGCGAGCACGGCCTTCACCGTCGTGGCCCAGGGCGAGGGCGGAATGGTTTCGAAGGTCAGCGCCGCCGCCAGCAGCACGACCCGCTGATTCGGCCAGTAACCGGGAGCCGCAAGCGCTGGCCAATACGGGTTGGCGGCAGCCCGGCGCATCGGCGGCGCCGGTTGCTCGAGCGTCCAGGCGGTATCGGGCAGGGGTGAAAGGTCGCGCGGCTGGTTGAAGGAAACGCAGACGCAGAGCGCCAAAACAGTTGCGCCGACGACGCGCCACAACTGTTTTGGCGGCGCGAGCACGAGGCAGGCGAGCGCGGCGGCCAGCGCGTGCAGCAGGGTCACGAAGCTCAGAAACTTGGGATAGACGAAGGGCGGCAAGCCGAGTGCGATTGCAACCCACTCGGCGAGCGCGGCCATGTGACCCGAGAACACCATGATGGGGAAGTAGGCGAGCCGCCAGGCAACGAGCGCCGCCAGCACGAAGCCGAGCCGCAGCTGCGTTGTCTTTGCGCGCGCCGCTGCCGCCATCAACCCGAGCCCAGCGCCGGTGAGCGAGGCAAGTTGCAGGCTGAGCCAGAGCAGCGTCTGGTCGAGCGCGGGCTGGCCATCGAGCAGAAAGCCCAGCAGCAGCAACCCGGGTAGCAGCAGCAGGGCGGCGAGGACGAGCCGTTTCAACATCAAGACTGATTTAAACTGTCCAGGGTCTATGCTACGCGCGCTTCGCTGGCTGCCGATCCAAAGCTACCAGACGATCTTGCTGCGCAATTCGGGTGCGACGCGGTCGAGGCGTTTCGAGAGCTCGGGCAGGTGGCAGGTGGGCACCGTCGGAAACAGGTGGTGCTCCACGTGGTAGAACATGTTGTAGCTGACAAAACTTTTTAATTCGTTGCGCAGCGTGCGCGCGATGAAGTGCGACCTGTCGCAGCCGTGGTGCACCGTCCACACCGCGAAGAAAGCCGAGAAGCACTGGCCGACGAGCATCGCGCTTACGTGGTACCGCAGCCAAGCGAAGTCGAGCACGACGAAGGCGAGCAGCAGCATGCCCGCCATCGCGGCGAGTTCGACGGCGATGAAGCGGCGCGTGCGCGCCGAGCCCAGCGTCCACGCCGCGTGGTGCAGGCGCAGCGGAAACTGCGGGCCGGTGAGCAGCGCCCGCCAGCCCGGCATCTGCGCGCTCATGGCTTCCACGTCTTCGTCATCCATGCAGTGGCGGTGGTGACGCAGATGATTCCACTGCACGGCGTGCATGGCGCTCATCATCAGCGGCGAAAGAATGAACATCAGCCACTCGTGGCTGC
>JAHRAN010000199.1 GCA_020027245.1 Myxococcota bacterium | reverse complement strand
ATGCCGAACGCCGTGTCGTCGAACCCTGCGCCATCTGTTCCCGCCTCGAAGATGTTAAAGTCAAGTGAAGCACCCCCTCTACACCTGCCCGGATGATATTAATAATCGTCAACCCGTGGCAAGCCTTTCAAGCCCCCACCGGGCAGGCCGCCGCGCCACCTCGACGGGCGCGCCGCCAAGTAGCTGAAATTGTTATGGAATATGCCCATGCCCGGCGGGGCGGCCGGGCGCGCCGAAAGCGCCCCCGGGGGGATTTCGGGACTCCCGGTCAGAATTGCGCGGGGCCGCCGCAGCGCGCGTGCTGACGGCTGTAGCGGCGCGCGCGCGCTTCCACCTTGCGCGCCGCTTCGATGAGCCACTGCTTGCGCGCGAAGCTGCGGCGCGTGTAGCCGCCGGGGCCTTCGTGGTAGGCGAGATAAAAGTTGAAGGCGTCGAGACTTTTGACGCCGGTGCGACGCTCGATCTCGTGTGCATACCAGCCGATGAAGTCGGCGACATCCCGGAAGCGGTCGCGCTTCGCACGGCGCTTGCCGTTGCGCTTGCGGTAGTCGTCCCAGGTGCCGTCCAGCACTTGCCCGTACCCGTACGCCGTGGAGAGACGACCGAGCGGGATCACACCCAGAAAGCTGCGCCGGCGCGGGCGCGCTTTGGCGCGGAAGCTCGACTCCTGATACACAACAGCCAGCAGCACCGCCTCCGGCACCTGCCAGCGCTCACGCGCAGCCTTCGCGGCGCGCCGCCAGCGCGGATGCTCGTCAAAGATCGCGCACAAATCACCCGGCTCGCGCGGCGGCGCAGTCGCACAACCCGCAAACAGAAGCCCGAAGCCAGCGAGGGCAATTGCCAACAGCAGCCGGATGTTCATAGCCACCTTCGTGTCATTCTCGCACGCCACTTTATCATTCCCACGAGGGTGGGAAGCTTGTACGGCGGCGGCGCGGGGCGGGGTGGTTGCGGCAGTGGCGGTGGACGACGGCGCGGAGCCGCCACCCTCACCCGGCGACGGGCTACAAGGCCCGTCGCCCCCCTCTCCCCTGGAGGGAGAGGGTTAAGAAGAAATGGGCGGTGCCGCTCAATTAAGGCTCGGCTCCCCCTTCTTCTTCTCCGGTTCCGGCGGCGGGCTTTATGGCCCGCCGCCCCCTATGAGGGAGAGGCGCCGTCTCCCCTATGGGAGCCGGCGGGGGTCATCCTTGCATAGGCAAGGATGACGGTGGCGGCCCCGCGCCTTAATGGGGCGGCGGTTGGTCTCTCTCCGGTCAGCCCGCCGTCGGCGTAGCCTGCCGGGCGCGATCGTGAACCAGCACGTTCTTCTTGTTCTCGAAGAGCACGCGGATTTTGCCGGGGCCGGCGAGGCCCTGCACCACGCCGACGCCGAGCGTCGGGTGCTCAATGCGGTCGCCCGCCGTGTAGAACGCGTTGAAGTCATAACTGCGAACCGGGCGCTCGAGGTCCGCCGCCACCGGCATGGCCGCCAACTCCGCCGCACTTCGCCGCCGTCGGGACGACCGCGGCCTCGGCTTCGGTTGACCGGCGCCGTACTCCCAGGCGGGCAGCAGCCGCACATCGCCCTCGAACACCGGCGCGCCGGTGTCGTACTGCCAGCCGGGGTCGCCGTTCACGCGCAGCGCCAGATACATCACCGTAACGCCGCTCGCCGCCTCGAACTCCTCGGCCAGCCGCGAGAGTTCGCGGATCCAGCCAGCGCCCTTGTGCGCCTCGCGCCGACGCGAGAGTTCCCAGTAGCGCTGACTGCCGATCAGCATCAGCACGGGCGGCGCGTCGGCGGCGAAAGTGCGTTGACTGCGCGGGGCCAGCTCGGCCAGCAGCACATCGCGGTTGGCCTTTGCGACCGCGCACTGCGCCATTGCTTCGAGCAGCGCGCGCAGCGGGGTGTCGCCGGGGGAGATGCGCTGCGCGCCGGGCGCGAGAAAACGCAGGAAGCCGAGGGCGAGCCGGTCGCCCTGACCGATGCCCACCACATCCACCTTGTTGATGCCATAGTTCGGGTCGGCGGCGCCGAGCTTGCGGTCGGGTACCCCGGACTTCAGCACCGCGCCCGCGTGCAGCGCATCGAAGGCGCCGATGTCTTCGGGCAGGAGCAGCCCGCGCTCGGTCTGCTTTTGACGCTGCACCAGCGCAATCGCCGCGTGCTCACAGTCGCGCCGCGCGCCGCCCCGCTCGGCGGCCAGTCGCCGGTTCGGCGCCAAGAGGTGCTTGCGCCCGCCGCTGCTGCGCGAAGGCGCCGACGCGCACTCCTGTTGAAACTCGTCGGCAAGCTGCGCGCCCGTGAGCGCCTGCGCGCAGAGGCGGAAATCACTCGCCTTGCGAACTTCGCGTTGCTCCGAGCGCTCGACCAGCGGATGCACAGCCACAACTCCCCCCTCTTTCGCTGCTGGCAGCATAGCCGCCAGACAAGAACCCTCACCCCGCCGGACGATGGGTGCGCGAGCTTCCGGCAGCCGCTCGGGGCGGTCAACGGGATGGCCGGGGCGCGGAAGCGCCCCGCCGGATGAGGCGTGCGCCGAGCAGCACGCCGAGCACAGCCGCATAGATCAGCGGCTCGCGCGCGTCGGCCTTGACCAGCCACAGAAAGTGGATGACGGCGAGCACGGCGGCCAGATAGACGGCGCGGTGCAGGGTGACCCAGCGGCGCGCCAGACGGCGTTGAAAGCCGCGCGTCGAGGTGATGGCCAGCGGCGTCAGCACCAGCAGCGCGGCGAAGCCGACGCTGATGTAGGGACGCTCGACCACCTCTTCGGCCAGCAGCGAGAAGTCGAGGGCGAGGTCGAAGAACAGAAACACCGCGAAGTGCAGCAGCGCATAGCCGAAGGCGCCGAGGCCGAAGATGCGGCGCAGCACGGCGAGTTCCGGCCGCCCGAGCA
>JAHRAN010000101.1 GCA_020027245.1 Myxococcota bacterium | reverse complement strand
GCATCGGTTATGACAATCTGGCGCCCATCATCTGGAACAAGATCGCCAACGCCAGGCACGAGGTCGAGAACGGCAAGGGCGGCTTCCTCGGGAAACCCTACGAGCCGAACGCCGTGATCAAGAACGACATCGAATACATCCTGATGCAGCGGAAGCCGGGGGGCTACCGACGCCCGACGCTTGCCGCCCGAACGCTGAGCCTTCTCTCGGTCGAAAATTTCCAAAAATGGTCCTGTCAAATCTGGTCCGACATCAAAGGCGCGCCAACAAAGGAGCACCCGGCACCGTATCCGGTGGAGTTGGCGGCGCGCTTGATCCGCATGTTCAGTTTCGTCGGCGACACCGTCCTCGATCCCTTCATGGGGACGGCGTCCACCCAGATTGCTGCAGCCAGGTATGGCCGGAACAGTATCGGGGTGGAGATTGACCCCGTGTACTTCGAGCAAGCCGTTGACCGTTTCCAGCGCGAGTCCGATGCCTTGCTGGCGACCATCTCGACGAAGCGCATTCCGGTCAAGCGACGCCCGGCTTTCAGGCGCAAGCCAGCGGCGAGAGGATCAAAGGCAAGGGCCGGAATTTCGTCGCAATGACGATCGCGGTTCAAGATGCGATTGCCGATCTTTATCGAATCGCCGTCGAGGAAAAAAAGACGACCGCGGTCACCCGGCTTGATCGTCTGGCGAAGTTTTGTGTTCAGGAGTTGGAAGCCCGCGGGCTCGCTGATGTGGAAACGGAAGCCAGCATTCCCGGTGGCGGGCGAACAAAAAAGTGGGATGTAGCCTGGAAGCACGACGGCAAATATCGCCTCGCCATCTCGCTCAAATCCATATTGAAGAACATTGCGGGAACGGTTCCCAACCGGATAGACGACATGATGGGCGAAGCGACCAACGCCCAACTCTACTCTCCCGAAATCGTCATCGGCTACATCATGATCTTCAATACCGAAGAGGACAGATTTTCTGACAAACACGGGTCCACCTGGCTGGAGCTCCTGCGAAGCCGACTGCGCACACTGGCCGGAAGAAAAGCGCCCGCGTGGACAGCCGGCACGGTCGAGGCTTTCGTCCTTGCCGAAGTTGATTTTGGAAAGTCCGCCAGGCTCGTTTCTGATCCAACCGCCTTTGCCGAGTTCTTCGATGCACTCGTCGCCCAAGCCGGCGACCGAAACCCCGGCGCCCTTGCCGGGAGCTGAGCACCCCGCGCGTTTGATTTGCTAACTTGCGCGCGCCATGGCCGACAACCCCGCTTACCTGCTCGAAAACCCGCTCGCGCCGCCGTCTGCTGCGCCAGAGGCCGAGGGCCTGCACCCGAATGTGCAGCGCTACGAGGAGGCGCTCGAACTCGGGCGCGAGTTGCAGGCGCGGCCGCTGCGTGGCGGCGGGCTGGCGCGGGTGCGGGTGCAGCACGCGAAGGGGCGGATGACCGTCTTCGAGCGGCTGCGCGTGTTGACCGACGCCGAGCCGAACCTGTTGTGGCACAACTGGGGGCCGGGGCTCGACGGCGCCTCCATCGTCACCGGCATCCTGCGCGTCGGCGCGCGCGATGTGGCGGTGTATGGCCACGACTTCACGCTGCGCGCCGGCTCGATGGACGCCACCAACGGCGCCAAGCTCGCGCGTCTGCTCTATCACGCGGCCGAGCGCGGCATCCCGGTCATCGGCATGAACGATTCCGCCGGCGCCTTCGTGCCCGCCGGCGTCGGCGGGCTCGACGGTTACAGCGAGGCCTTCTGCGCGCTGCGCAAAATCTCGGGCGTGGTGCCGAGCATCAGCCTGATGTTCGGCTACAACGCGGGCGGCGGCGCCTACCTGCCGCGTCAGGGCTCGTTTCTGATTCAGGCCGAGGACACATTCATCGGGCTCACCGGCCCCGGCGTCGTGAAGAGCGCGCTCGGCGAAGACGTAACGGCGGACGCACTCGGCGGCCCCGGCGTTCACGGATCGAACGGCGTCGCCGACCTCACCACCCCCGATGAACTCGGCTCGCTGCGCACTGCCCTGCGCCTGCTCGGCTACCTGCCGGACAACAACCGCAGCATGGCGCCCTTCGTCGAGACCTCCGACCCGGTGGATCGCTTCACCGCCTCCGAGGACATTCTGTTCCGCCGCACCTTCGATTCGCCCGCCGGTCTCTCCGCGCCGCTCGACATCACGCTGTTCATTCAGAACATCTGCGACCACGGCGAGTACTTCGAGCTGCAGCCCGTCCGCGCGCGCAACATGATTACGGCCTTCGGGCGCATCGGCGGCCATGTCATCGGGTTCGTGGCGAACAATTCGGCGGTGGCGTCGGGGCAAATAGATGTAGACGCGGCGCGCAAGGCCACGCGCTTCATCCGCTTTTGCAATATCTACAACGTGCCGTTGCTGTTTCTGGAAGACACCACCGGCTTCCTGCCAGGCAGAGAACAGGAGAGCCGCGGCATCATCCTCGAAGGCCGGCGTCTGCTCGACGCGATTATTGATGTGCGCGTGCCGAGCATCACGCTGATCATCCGCAACGCCTTCGGCGGTGCGTATGCCGCGTACAACTCGCACTTCGTCGGGGCAGACATGGTGTTTGCGATGCCGCACGCGCGCATCGCCGTGATGGGCGAGGCCGGTGGCGCCGAGTTCGTGTACAAGCAGGAGATGCGTGCGCTCGCTGCCGGATACGCGTGCGCGCTCGAAGGCGGCGCGAGTGAGGCCGATGCCGCGCGCGAGCGCGACGTTGGCCTCGCCCGTTTGCGCGAGCGCTACGAGCGCGAGTTGATGAACCCGAAGGAGGCGCTGTCCCTCGGCTCCGTGTCGCGCATCGTAATGCCCGGCACCAGCCGTCGCGTGCTGGCCGAAAATCTCGACTTCCTGGTCCGTCACTACAAGCCCACGCCGATGGCCGGCCCGCAGCGGGAGTTCGAGTAATGCGCGACGCCGCGCTGAAACCGATCCGCGCGCACGAGGCCGCTTCGCCCTGGCTGCGGAGCTTCGCCCTCGATGATATGAAGGTGCTGGTCATCTGCCGCGGCCCCGTGCGCCGCGAGGCTTTTGAAGTTTTCGACCGCGTCGGCATCAAAGCTTATGGGATGCTGCTCTCGGAGAAGGATTCGGTCGTCTATCCCCGCTGCCTCGCGCCCGAGTTGCGCGACTTCCGCTTCCCGCAAAATGTTCACCGCGTCGAAGACTATATGGGCGTCGGGCAGGAGCAGAAGCAAGCGCGCAGCGCCGAAATTGTCGCGCTGGCGAAGCGCCACGGTTACACGCACATCTTCGCCGGCTACGGCTTCATGGCCGAGGACGCCGACTTCGTCGCCCGGGTCGAAGAGGCCGGTCTCGGTTTCGTGGGGCCTTCGTCGGCGGTGATCCGTCGCGCGGGCGCCAAGGACGAGGCCAAAAAACTCGCGCGCGCGCTCGGCGTTGCGGTGATTCCGGGCGTGGATGATGTCACCGCGCGCTCGCTGCTGCGTCAGGCGGGCGACGCGCGCAGCCTGCGGCGGCTGGCCAAAAAGCACGGCCTCGCGTTCGAGTGGGACGACGCGCTGCCCCCCGCCGAAAACGCCGAAGCGCTGCTGCAGGCCGGTTACGCGCGCAGCGTCGAGTTGCTCAGCGTCGGTGAACTTCAGAGCGAGGCCGAAACGCAGTGCGCCGAACTCTGGAGCGCGCATCCGGACGGCCCGCTCCGCTTCAAGCACATCGGCGGCGGCGGCGGCAAAGGGCAGCGCGTGGTGCGGAAGGCGGATGAAGTTGCGGCCGCCGTGATGGATGTGCTCGCCGAATCGAAAGCGCTCGCACCCGGCTCGAACCGGAACTTTCTGATCGAACGCAACCTCGAGTCCACGCGGCACAACGAAATCCAGTTGCTCGGCAACGGCGACTGGTGCGTTTCCCTCGGTGGCCGCGACTGCTCGCTGCAGATGCACGAGCAAAAACTACTCGAAGTTTCGCTGACCGATGAGTTGCTCGAAGCCGAGGCCGCGCGCGCCGAAGGTCAGGCGCGCGAGGTGTTGACGCAGGGCCGCGAGACGCTGCGCAAAATGGAAGCCGAGGCCGCGCGCTTCGGCGAGGCGACAAAACTCAATTCGGTCTCGACCTTCGAGTGCGTGGTCGAGAACTTCGATCACTACTTCATGGAGATGAACACGCGCATTCAGGTCGAGCACGGCGTGACCGAGCTGGTCTATCGGCTCCGCTTCCGCAACCCGGATGCGCCGGACGAATGTTTTTACAGCGACGAGTTGATCGAGACGATGCTGCTGCTCGCCCGTCACGGCGCGCGTTTGCCGAAGCCCGAGCGGGCGCCGCGCGCGAACTCGGGTCTCGAGCTTCGCATCAACGCCACGAACGAGGCGCTCGAGCCGCACGCGGGTGGCGTCATTCGTGGCTGGTCGAAACCGCTGCCCGCTGAAACGCGTTTCGATCAGGGGATTGGCCTGCGCAATCCCGATACGAAGAGCTTCATCTGGTACAATCTGGCTGGCGCCTACGATTCGAACATCGCGCTGCTTTTGTGCGATGGCGCCACGCGCTTCGAGAACTATCAGCAGATGGCGGAGATTCTGCGCCGCACCGAGTTGCGTGGCGACGACCTGCACACGAACCTCGAAGTTCACTACGGGCTGGTGCAGTGGTTTCTGGGGCATGGCGTGATGGCGGAGCCGGACACGCACTTCATGGGCAAGTGGCTCGTCGCCGTCGGTGCGCTGCAGCGCGTGGCGAATGACCTCGACCTCGACCTCGCCTGGGAAACGCTCGCAACAAAGCTCGCCGACCCCGATGCGCGCAGCACGCTCGAAGCAAAAAAGACGCTGCTGCTTCGCCCGCTGCGCAAAGTACTCGGCAACGCGCACCGGCTCGCCGGCTTTCTGGGGCGCAGCGAGGGCGAGTTGTGGCGCGCCCGTGGCGATGCGATCGAGTTCGTCGCAAACCCCGTGCAGATGCTCGAACGCCTCTACCACTTTTGCGATCTCGAAGAGCGCCCGGGCACTCCGCCCTCCGAGAAAATCTGGGACCACGACCGCGAGATCCTCGAAAGCGCGCTCGCCTTCTACGTGGAAGTCAAGAGCCGCACCGGCGTCGAGCGCGCGCTCGAACTCGATGCGCTGTTTGCGGGTCGCCCGAACGCGGAGTTGTTGCGGGGCGCGCTCGAGCGCTGGCCGGCCTGCGTGGCCGCGCACCGTGGCTATCAACTCGGCCTCGATTTGCTGCTGCTGCCGGCGCGCGTGGGCCTGCGCTCCAGGTTTCTGAACATCGGCGTGGATGCTGCGCTGCGCCCCCACTTCCCGGAGAAGTTCACGAGCGACCCGGTTTTCGCGCGCGCCTGCACCCGCGCGCTCGCGCCGCCGCCGCCCGCGGCGAGCGATGAAATCGTCACCCCGCTCGGCGGCACCTTCTACAGCCGCGAGGCGCCGGGCCTGCCCGTGCTCGCGAGCAAGGGCGACCACTTCGAGGCAGGGCAGCCGCTCTTCATCATCGAGGTGATGAAGATGTTCAACAAGGTAATGGCTCCCTTCGCGGGCACCGTGGTGGAAAACCTGATGGCGGATGCCGACGGCGCGGTGGTCAAGAAGGGGCAAACCATCTTCCGGGTCGAGCCGGACGAGCGCGCCGAGCCGGAAAGCCCCGCCACCCGCACCGCCCGCCGCCGCGAAACTACTCTCGCGCTGCTGGGCTAGCGGGCGGCGGCGCGTCAGCCGTCCGGGGTTTCCGCTTCGTCGCGGCGGCGCGTCACCAGCCAGGCGACGCCGACGCCCAGCAGGTAGAGCACGACCAGCGGTGCGGCGAGCAGAACCTGGCTCAGCGGATCCGGCGGCGTCAGCAGGGCGGAAAATACAAAAGCGGCCAGCACGGCATACTTGGTTCCCGCGAGCAGGCGGGTTGGCCGGACTGCGCCCGAGAGTGCGAGGAAGAACACCAGCACCGGTAACTCGAAGCCGATGCCGAAGGCCAGCAGCAGCCGCGTGGTGAGTGCGAAAACCTCGCGCATGGTCCACGCGCTTTGTACGAAGTCGCTTTCGAAGCTCGCGAGAAAATCATAAATGATGGGGAACACGACGACATAACCGAAGCCGCCGCCAGCGGCGAAGAGCAGGGTGGAGATCAGCACGAAAGGCGCCGCCACTTTTTTTTCCGAGGGGTAAAGCCCCGGCGCGATGAAGGCCCAGAGTTGCCAGAAGAAGACCGGCAGCGCGAGCACGAAGCCGGCCAGCAGGGCGCACTTCAAAAAGGTGAAGAAAATCTCGGTGGGGGCGATGGCCTGCAGTGCGCCGCCCGCGCCGAGGGCATCGGTGGCGGGCGCGAGCAGCGCGCCGAAGATGGCATCGCGCCAGTACCAGGAGACGGCGCTGCAAAGCGCCCAGACCACGAGCCACCTGGTGATGCGGCCGCGCAACTCCGCAAGATGCGCGGTCAGGGGGATGGCCGTGTCCGGCTGCATCAGCGCGCGGCAGGCATCAGGCGGGTTTTGAGTCCGGCGCGGCGTCCCCGGTGGCTTCGGGCGCTTTCGCCGTCGTCGCTGCCGCCCCGGCGGGGGTCGTGGCTGGCGTGGCCTTTGTCACCGGCGGGGCAGGTGACGCCGCTTCGCCCGGTGTCTCCGCCGGCAGCGGTGGCGGCGGCGGCGCCGACTGCAGCATCTGCTCGGCGGGGCCCTGTGGTTGTGCTTGCTGCGCGTCCGCCGCTTCCTTGTCGGTCGCGGAAAAAATCGAGGAACGCAACTCGGTCGAAGCGCGCCGAAACTCCGCCAGTCCGCGCCCCAGGCTGCGCGCAAGCTCCGGCAGCTTCGCGGGGCCGAACACCAGCAGGGCGACCACCAGAATCACGAGGATTTCCCAAATCCCGAGTCCAAACATGCAAACAGCCTAGCAGGCGCCCCGGCCGGGGTGCTGACCGGGGCGCCAACGCACCCATCCTGTTGACCGCGCCGGGCCGCTGACCGGGGTTCTTCGCACCCCGTCCCAACCTTTTGACCGCGCTGAGCGCTGACCGGGTCGCTGTCGCGCCCCGCCCCACCCGTTGACCGCGCCAAGCCGCTGCCGGACGGCGCGGCGCGCGCGGTTACAGTTACGTAACGGGCTTTCGCGCGCTGCTCGGCGCGCCCTGGTAGCGCGGCGCAATGCGGGTGTGATACCAAGCCGTCGCACCGTAAAGCAGCCGGGGGGATCGTGGCTTTCGCATCGCATGTCGCCGTCCATACCCGCGCCGCCATGTTCGGCCCTGCACGCGCTGCGACGCCCGGCGTCCCGAATCCTCACCGTCCCGTCGGGGCCACCGCGCCGCCCGTCGGCGCGCTGTCGAAGTAACACCGGTGGAGTTGAGCACGCTTTCGACCGTGGTGGACGCCGGCCCCTCGGTGCAGCTGCGCAACAGTTCCGAGCTGCCCTACGACGGCGCCATCGCCGCGGCGCGCACCTGTTACGCCTCGCGGGTGATCGCCGCGGACGAGATCACCGACGGACAGCGCGCGCGCATCGGCCCCCTCACCTGGCAGGGGGGACACCATACGGTGTATCAACACGCGACCTTCGAGTTCGCGCTCTCGGGGATTTCGCGGCAACTTGTGTGGAGCGTTCTGCACAGCTTCCCCTTCTACAACACGGAGCAGCAGAGCCAGCGCTATGTGAAGCTCGACGAGCCGGCAGCCCATGTACCGCCGGCGCTTGCCGGCGCGGCGCGCGCGTTGTACACGCGCTCCATCCTCGATGCCTGGCGCGCATATGGCGAACTCACGCGCCGCCTCGAGCCGCAGGTGATGGCCATCCTCTCGGAACTCTGGCGTTTGCCGGAGCGTCGTGGCAAGGCCTTCGGGCGCAGCGTGCGGCGCGAGGCCGAGAAGAAGGCCATCGAAACCGCGCGCTATGTCATTCCGGTGGCCTGTCACACGGCCATGGTGTACACGGTGTCGGGCATCACCTTGCACCGCTTGCGGCGCATGGCGGCGGTCGGCGGCGCATCGGCTGAAGCGACCTGCGTGATCGAGCAGATGGTGCAGGAGGTGCGCCGTCTCGATCCCCACTTCTTCGAGTTCATCGGCGAGGCGCCGCTGCCGGGCGACGAGACGCCCGAGTTTCGCGCGCCGCCCGGGGCATCGGCCGAGACGGCGCAGCGCTTCGACCAGAGCCTCGAAGGCCGCCGCTCGAAGCTCGTGGACTGGAGCGCGCGGGCGCCCCAGGTGGTCGCCGAGGCGGTGCGCCATGTGCTCGGCCAGCCCGGGCTCAGCGACGCCGAGGCCACCGCGCTGCTGCTCGATCCGGCGCGCAATCCCTATCGCCTCGAGCAGATGAATGTGTTGTCGCACTCGCCGCTGATGCGCGCGCTGAACCACGCGCACTACACCTTCCGCAAAAAACTCTCGCACACGGCCGACTCGCAGGATCAGCGCCACCGTATGGTGCCGGGCTCGCGCCCGCTGCTCACGCGCACGGTGCCCGCTGCGCCGGATGTCATCGAGCCCGCGTTGATCGCCGCCGACCCGGACTGCCGGCGTTTGTTTCGCGAGACGGTCGAAGCGCAGTGGCATGCGCGCGCCGAGTTGCTGCGCCTCGGCGTCGAGCCGGAGCTCGCGCTCTATGTGCTGCCGAACGCGCTGGCGCTGCGCTTCGAAGAGAGCGGCAGCCTGCTGCACCTGCTGCACAAGTGGACGATCCGCACCTGCCTGAACGCGCAGCGCGAAATTTACGAGGCCTCGATGGACGAGATCGAGCAGGTGCGCGAACTGCACCCGCAGTTGATGGCGCACGTGGGCCCGCCCTGCGTGGTGCGAAGCGGCCATGTGCGGCCGCGCTGCACCGAGAGCAATCACTTCTGCGGCGTGCCGGTCTGGAAGTCCTTCCCCGCAATCGAACGTCATGTCTGATTTGACCATCTAACCACCTAAGGGAGAAGCGATGCCTGAAGTGGAATCCCGGAAAGCCGCCGCGCGGCAGAAGTTCGAGAAGCTGTGCGCCGATCCGCTCCCGCTCGACCTGACGCGGGGCAAACCCTGCGCCGCGCAGTTCGATCTTTCGGACGAGTTGCTCCGCTGCGTCGGGCCGGGCGAGGTGCGGGACGAAGCGGGCAACGACTGCCGCAACTACGGCGTGCCGGACGGCCTGCCGGGAATGCGCGCGCTCTTTGCGGAACTCCTCGAGCTTTCGGCGGAGGGCGTGCTGATCGGCGGCAACTCGAGCCTCGCGCTGATGTTCGATGTGCTGTCTGCGTTGCGGCGCGATGTCTGGCGCGAGCCGGCCCCGGTTCTGCTGTGCCCCGTGCCGGGCTACGACCGCCACTTCACGCTGAGCGCGCACCTGGGCTTCGGCATGCAGAACATCGCCATCGGCGCAAACGGTCTCGACATCGAAAGCATCGAGCGCGCCGCCGCTGATGACGCGCGACGGGTTAAAGGCATCTGGATCGTGCCGCGCTATCAGAACCCGACCGGTTACACATTGCGCGACGAAGAGGTGCAAGCGCTCGCCCGGATGAAGACGGCAGCGCCCGACTTTCGCATCTTCTGGGACAACGCCTACATGGTGCACGCGCTCGAAGACGAGCCGGCGCCGCTTGCGAACCTGCAAAGCGCCTGCGCGGCGGCGGGCCATCCCGACCGCGCACTGCATTTTGGCTCGACATCGAAGATCAGTTTCGCGGGCGGCGGCATTGCGGCCTTCGGCGGCTCGGCGGCGAATGTCGAGTGGATGCGCCGGCAGCGCATCGTGCGCACCATCAACGGCGACAAGTTGAACCAGCTTCGGCACCTGCGTTTCTTTCGCAATGCCGCCGGTGTGCGCGCGCACATGCGGCGTCACGCGGCGATTTTGCGCCCCAAGTTCGAGGCCGTGCAGCGCGGTCTCGAAGCGGAACTCAAAGACACCGGGCTCGCGGAGTGGACGAAGCCGAAGGGTGGTTACTTCGTGAGCCTCGATACTTGCGCCGGTCACGCGCAGCAAGTCTGCGCGCTGGCGGCGCGCGCCGGCGTCAAACTTACGCCCGCTGGCGCCACCTTCCCCCACGGCAAGGACCCGCAGGATCGCAACCTGCGCATCGCCCCCACTTTTCCGTCGGTGGAAGAGCTCGAGCGCGCGATTGCCGTGCTCGGCGTCGCCATCCAGGTGAGCGCCGCCTGACGGCGCGCTCAGCGCTCGAGTTCCTCGATGATCTCGAGCATGGTCTCGACGCCGAACACCAGGTTGTCTATGGCGATGCGCTCGTTCGGGCCGTGCACGCCGAGGGTTTCGATCGGGCGCAGCCGGCGCGGCACGAAGCCGTAGCCCGCGATGCCGAGTTCGCGGAACCAGTGCGTGTCGCCCGAGCCGGTGTTGACGCGCGGAATCACGACGCCGCGCGGCGTGCTGCGTGCGGCGACGCGGGAAATCGCGTCCATCAGCGCCGAGTCCGGGGGCGAGGCGCTGGCCTCGAACTCGAGCAGCACGTGCAGCATAAGCGCCGGGTCGTCGAGTTTCGCCCGCAGGCTGGCGACGAAATCGCCGCAGTTCTCGCCGGGCAGCAGCCGCGCGTCCAGTTGTGCGCGCGCGTGCGCGGGCGTCATGTTCACGCGCGGGCTGCCTTCGAGGGTGGTGACCGCCAGGGTGTTGCGCACCAGCGCCGCGCGTCCCGGGTCCGAGAGAAAGCGCGCGCGGAACGCCGGCCTGGTTGCGAGTGCGCGGCGCAACTCCCGGTAGTGCGCGCGGTCTGCCGGCGGCGCAAGCGGGGCCAGGCTTTCGAACATGGTCTCGACCACGGGTGTGACGCGCAGCGGGAACTCGAGGGTCGAAAGCGCGGCCAGCGCGCGGATCAACTTTCCGGTGGCGCTAAGCCCTGCGCCAAGCGCGCTGTGCCCCGGCACGCCGCGCGCACGAAGCTCCATCCAGCAGGGGGTTTTCTCGGTGAAGGAGACGCCCCAGATGTCGAGCCCGCCGGCGCCGCCGGGTTGGATGCCGCCACCCTCGCTGAGCAGGAACTCGGCGTCGCCCAAGAGGTCGCTGCGGTGGCGCGTCACCAGCATGGCGCCGTGCCGGCCACCGTCCTCCTCGTCCGGCGTGGCGAGCAGGATGACATCGCGTGCGGGTTTCACTTCTGCGCGCGCCAGCGCCACCAGCGTCAGCAGGTGCACGACGGTTACGCCCTTGGCGTCGAGCGCGCCCCGACCGACGACATAGCCACCGCCGATGACGCCAGCGAAGGGGTTCAGCGCCCACTCCTCGCGCACGGTCGGCACCACATCGAGGTGCGAGAGCAACAGCAGCGGGCGGCCGAGGCCGCGCCCCCGCACCCGAGCCCAGAGGGCGGCGCGCGAGCGGTCGTGCGCCTCCAGATGGATCACCCGGCTTTCGACGCCCTCGACCTGCCGCAGCGTCTGGGCGAGCCAGTTCGCCAGCGCCGCCTCGCCCCCCGGGGGATTTGCGGTCGGGATGCGGATCGCCCCGCCCAGCAGGCGCGCCGCTTCGCCCCGCAAATCGGTGAAAGGCGCGGAATGCGCCCCGTTTGCCGGCGGGCCGATGGCCGGCGCCAGCGGCTCCCCGGAGGCGCAACCCAGCACCACGAGCAGCAGCAGGCCGGGCCACGCGCGCCGCCGCCACCACCCATGGCGGCTCCGGACTTCTCTATGCTTGCGAGCGGAACCGGGCACGGTGCCTCCTGCGCGCAAGATGTGTAGCATCACCCGCCCTTGTTGCCGGGTGTGCGCGGGGGGAGGGTTAAAAGATTAAAGGCGGATCGGGAACGGGATGATGAGCTGGATGCGGGAACAACTTGAAGCGCTTGCGCGCGCTGTGGTCGCGCTGCGCCGGTCGCAGAGCTTCGTCGCGCTTGTGCGCGCGCGCGCGTGGACGCGCCGCCATCCGCTGATCACCGGGACCTTGCTGTTCGCCATGTTGCCCGCACTCGGGTACGGCCTCGGCTGGTTGCTCGCGCCGGCCCAGCATCCCGCCGCCGAGGTTGCCGCCGCGCCGCTGGTCGAGGCTTCGCCCGTCGCCGAGCCGCAAGCGCCGCCCGACGAGCCGCTCGATGTGGTCGAGGGCGTGCTGCGATCGGGGGAGACACTTTCGAGCCGCTTGCGCGAGCAGGGCGTGTCCGATGCGGTGATTGACACCATCGTCACGCAGATGCGTCCCGTCTTCGATTTCCGCTACGCGCGCCCCGGCGACCGCTACTGGCTGGGGCGCGACCAGAACCGCGCGCCGGTGCTGTTCCGCTACGCGCGCCCAACCGTCGAGCGCTATGTGCTGCGGCGCGAGGGCGATGGCTTCGTGGCCACGCGCTTCGAGCCCGGTATCGAGTTGCGCGTGGTGCGGCTCGATGGCGTCGTCAGCACCAGCCTGTATGACGCCATCGGCGCGCTCGGCGAGAACCCCCAGCTTTCGCTCGACTTCGCGCAGATCTTCGCCTGGGATGTGGACTTCGCGCGCGCGCTGCCCGGTGACGAGTTCAGCATGGTCTATGAGCGCCGCTTCCTGATCGAGGACGAGCGCGAGGCATACATCGGCCCCGGTCGCATTCTGGCCGCGCGCTATTCGAACGCGCGCGACGACCACGCCGCCGTGTACTTCGAAACCTCCGAGAGCCGGGGCGGCTACTACCGGCGCGACGGCTCCTCGGTCGAGCGCCAGTTCCTGCGCGCGCCGCTCAAGTACAGCCGCATCAGTTCCCGCTACTCGTTGAATCGCCTGCACCCGGTTATGAAGGTGCGTCGTCCCCACCCGGCGATTGACTATGCAGCGCCCCGGGGAACGCCGGTCTGGAGCGTGGCCGATGGCCGGGTGATATTCCGTGGCGTCCTCGGCGGTCTCGGCAAAACCGTGAAGGTGCGTCACACCAACGGTTATGTGACCTACTATGGACACCTGTCGCGTTTCGCGCGTGGTCTGCAGCCGGGTGAGCGGATTCTGCAGCAGCAGGTGCTCGGTTATGTCGGCGCCACCGGCATCGCCACCGGCCCGCATCTCGACTACCGCGTGAAGCACCACGGCCGCTATGTGAACCCCGCCGAGATTGAGACGCCGGCGGGCGACCCGATTCCCGAACCCTTGCGCGCGCGCTTCGAGGTCACCTGGAGCCGCTACAGCGAGACCCTCGACCCGGCGGACCCGCTGCGCGTCGCAACGCAAGAGGCGCTGTAGCCAGGCGTCGCCGCGCCCGCCTTCGCCCGCGCCGCCCGGGGCTTAAAGCCCTCGCCATCCGGCCCGCGCTAGCATGGCTTCGATGGACGAGGCCTTGCGCACACGGCTTTTCCGGCTGGGTCAACGCATCGCGGAGCGCGAGGCGCCGCAGGTGGAGGCGCTTGCGCAGGCGCGCGTCCGGGCGCAGGAACTGCACAGGGCGGTGGCCGCCGGACTCAAAAGTTTTTGCGACGCGCTGCAGGCGAGTGGCGACGGCGGCTTGAAGCAGCTTGCGGATATCGAACTCGGCGCGCCGCGTCTCGATCAGAAGCACGTGCGCGCGATCGAGTTCGAACTGCGGCGTGGTCGCGTCTGCGCCATCGTCACCGTGAAGAGCCGCGCCGAGGTGGCGCTGGTGGGGCCGTTTCGCAGCGGGAAGGCCGAGGGCCCCTGCAAGCGTTTCCCCTTCGCAGCAAAGGCGGAGATCGAAACGGCGCTCGCTGATTTTCTCGAAGCCTTCCTCGAAGAGGCGATGACGCCTTGAACGCCGGCAGCGGAGCGCCCCGCGAAACCGCTCTGGCAGAGCAGCCGGTTGCGGGGATTTCGGATCTCGTCGCTTTCCTGCGCGCCGGTGAGACGCCGCGCGCGGCCTGGCGCGTCGGCACCGAGCACGAGAAGATGGGGCTGCGCAGCGCCGACCTGCGGCCGGTGCCCTACGAGGGCGAGGCGGGCATCGCCCACCTGCTGCGCGAAATCGCCGCGCGCGACGGCTGGCAGCCGATCTTCGAAGCGGAGCAGCTGATCGGGCTTCGCAAGGCGAACGCCAGCATCACGCTCGAGCCGGGCGGGCAACTCGAACTCTCGGGCGCGCCGCTGCGCACGATTCACCAGACCTGTGACGAACTCCACCGGCACCTGGATCTGCTTCGCCGCGTGTCGGCGCCGCTTGATCTTTTGTGGTTGTCGCTCGGTGCGAGCCCGCTGCACGATGTAGCGGATGCGTCGCCGATGCCGAAAGCGCGTTACGACATCATGCGCCGCTACCTGCCGACGCGCGCGAAGCACCCGCTCGAAATGATGTATCTGACCGCCACGGTGCAGGCCAACTTCGACTTCGAAGACGAAGCGGACATGGCGCGCAAGATGCGCATGGCCATGGCGGTGACGCCCATCGTGTCGGCGCTGTTTGCGAATTCCCCCTTCCACTGCGGCAAAGAGAGCGGCTTCGTTTCGCGGCGGCTGCACATCTGGCGTCACACGGACCCCGACCGCTGCGGCCTGTTGCCCTTCGTGTTCGAGCCGGGCTTCGGTTACCAGCGCTATGTCGAGTGGGCCATTTCCGTGCCGATGTTCTACATCGTGCGCGGTGACCTGTACCTGCCGATGGATGGCCAGAGCTTCGATACTTTCATGCGGCGCGGCTTCCAGGGGCATCACGCCACGCTCGAGGACTTTAATCTGCACCTGACCACGCTCTTTCCCGAGGTGCGCTGCAAGCAGTTCATCGAAGTGCGCGGCGCCGACGCCGTCGGCCCGGAGTTGATCTGCGCGCTGCCCGCGCTCTGGAAGGGTCTGTTCTACGACGACGCTGCCCTCGCTGCGGCCTGGGAGCTGGCGGCGAAGTGGCCCTTCGAGGAGCGCGAGCGCGCGCTCGTTGCGGTGGCGCGCGAGGGGCTCGCAGCGCGCATCGCGGGTCAACCGGCGCTGGCGCTGGCGCGCGAGCTTCACGCCATCGCCGTGGAGGGGCTTTCGCGCATTGCCCACCGTGGCGGCGAGCACGCGGACGAGCGCAGCTTTCTCGAGCCGGTAGCAGAGTTGCTCGAAAGCGGCGCGAGCCCGGGCGAGCAACTGCTCGCGCGCTGGCAAAGCGAATTCAACCGCCACGACATGCGCCAGCTTGTCGAGCATGTCCGCTACTGACGCGCCCGCCGGGCGCGAGGCTGCTAAGGTGCGCGCGATGAGCGATCGGCCCCGGCTTCTCGTCGTTGACGACGAGGAGGCCATCCTCGAAACCATGACCTTCACCTTCGAGGACAGTTATGAAGTTCTCACCTCCTCGTCCGCCGTCCGGGCGCTCGAAATGCTCGACAAGCAGGCGCCGGTGGCGGTTGTGTTGTCGGACCAGCGCATGCCCGAGATGACCGGGGTCGAGTTTCTGACCCGCGTGTATGAGCGTCACCCGGACACGGTGCGGATGATTCTGACCGGCTTTGCGGATATGGACGCGATTATCCACGCCATCAACGATGGTCATGTGTATGCCTACATCACCAAACCCTGGGAGCCGGACCAACTGCGTCAGGTGGTGCGGCGCGCGGTCGAGCACCACGAGCTTGCGGTGGAGAACGAGCGGCTGCTGGGCGATCTGCGCACCTCGAAGCTCTATCTGGAGACGGTGATGGATCAACTCGACACGGGCGCGC
This sequence comes from Myxococcota bacterium, assembly GCA_020027245.1. Classification (GTDB taxonomy): domain Bacteria; phylum Myxococcota_A; class UBA9160; order UBA9160; family UBA6930; genus JAHRAN01. Next base: position 3,411 of record JAHRAN010000101.1, on the reverse strand, counting down.
TGGCCGTGGATGCGGACGGCCTGGTGCGCGCGCTGAACCGCCGCGCGCGCGAATACCTGGGCGTGGCCAACGACGCGCGGGGGCAACGCATCAACGATGTGCTGCCGCCAGAAATTCTGGAGCGTCTGGCGGGCGCGCTGATCGAAGTGCGGCAGGACGACGAGCGCAGCTTTGAGGAGATCGAGTTGCCCATTGGACGCGGCGTGAAGTTGCGCATCGCCATGCACACGCTCACGCGCGACGACGCCGAACTCGGGCAAGTCATTCTCGCCAAGGAAATTTCACACGAGCCACTGCGCCGCCACTTCGAGGAGGCGGTCGAGAGCCTGCTGCCAGGTGACGATGCGTCGCTGCGCGGCCGTCTCGCCGAGACCCGGCAGCGGCTCGACGAACTGCTTAGTAAAATCCGCGACGCGAGCATCGCCTCGCCGGGTATGGGCGAGTTGCGCGACCGCATTTCGCGCACGCTCACGGCAATCGAGTACTGGCTTGCGGTGGACGACACCCTTTGCAGCGAAGATTTTCCCGACGCCGGTCGCCTGACGGAGCGGATGCGTCTCGCTGGCGAGCGCTGGCCGCTCGGCGAGCGCATTCCCGAGCGGGTGCGCGAACTCGCGCGCCGCGTGGAGAGTTACTACGAGTCCGGTGAAAACGCAAAGCAGCCCGTACTCTGAGCGCGGCGACGCGGGCGCTATCCCGCGTCTCGAGTTCCGCATCAAGCGGCTGCGTGCGACCTATCGCTTCAGCTTCGCGTTTCACGCGCGCGAGTTGCGCTTCGAGCGCGCGCTTCCGGCGGACGCGGGTTTCGAGAGCGTGTTCCCCGAGACCTTTTCGTTTCACGCCGACCGGCACGACCCGGCTGAACTCTACCTGCGCTTCGACGATTTGTGGACGAACCCGCGCCGTCTGCACCCGGATGCATCCCGGCGCGACGCCGAGGAGTTGATCTTCCGCCTGCTCGACGCGCTGCCGCAGACGCTCTCGGCTGTGCTCGATCGCCTTGCGGGCGGCGCCGCCTTTGCGCGCGCCGCCGAAGATGTGGCCGTGCTGTGTCTCGTCGTCCAGCGCTTCATGAGCGACCGGAAGTTGAGCGAGCACCCGAGGCTCCGGCTCGCGGGGTTTCAGTACGCGGCGCTGTCGCTGCGCGCGCTGCTGGCGCTGGTCGAGACCCGCGTTTCGCCCGACTTTCTGGCGCGTTACATGGCGGGCGAAGAGCGCTCGGCGGACCCGGACGACTCGATGGATGCCGCGTTCTTTTATGCGCTCGCGGGAGGTGACGCGGCGACCCGGGACCGCCAGATCACCGGCGCCGCCGAGCGCGCCTATCACCGCTGGCTCGAAGAGGTCTGTCTCGACACCGGGCAGGACGCCTTCGAAACCGAGCGCGCATTCTTCGAGGAGCGCGAGACCGAGGTGCTGCGCGCGGTGGCGCCGGCGGTCACCCGCGCGCGCCGTGGCCGTGACCTTTCGCCCTTCCTGTGCCGCGTCGGCAGCCGCGACTGTCTGCGCCTGCTCGGCAAACTCGAACTCTACTTTCTGCGCCGCTACGATGTGCACCACGCAGCGGTCATGCGCCACCACGCCGAAAACCTGCGCGCCGGTCGTCTGGTGCGCGAGCGTCGCCTCTCGATCCACGGCGCGGGCAGTTACCTGTGGATGTTGCTGCTGCCATCGCTGCCCTTCATCGGCGCCATCTTCGCCTACGAGCGCGCGCCCCGCGTATTCGACGGGCTGATCTCCCTGCAGATTGCGCTGCTGCTCGGCGGTGCGCTCTGGTTGCTGGTGTACCGTTTCCTGTGGCGGCGCGACCTGACCTTCTTCCACACTTCCGTGCCGCGCATCGGCGCCGGCATCATCGTCGGCTACCTGCCCGTGTTTCTGATTGACGAGGTCTGGGATCTGGCCGAGCAGCCGCCGTTTCATCTCTTCGCCGTAATCCTGCTGCTCGGCGCCACCACTTTCTTGTACCTGTATGTCGAGGTGCAAAGCCGGCTCGGCGATCCGCAGGAGGCCTTTGCGCGCGCGCGCAGCATCTTCATGCTGGGGCTGGTTCAGGCAGCGGCCTTCGGCATGCTGGTGACGAGCCTGCTCGGCCCGCTGATGGCGGGGCGCAACTGGGGCCCGGTTACGCCTGCTGGCGGCCCGGCTTCGGTCGAGGCGCTGCGCGAGATGTCTCCCTTCCTGGGCGAGTTGCCCCGCCTGCTCGGCACGCCGCCACTGCTCGCCTTCCCGACCGCCGTACTGCTGATGAGCTTCCTGAGCTTCTTCATCGGCACCTTCTTGCAGCTTTTGTGGGAGGAGCTGCCAATCACGGAGCCGCTCTAAGAACCCTCTCGCGTGACCAGACCCGCCGCGCTAGGACACTGGTGGGAGCAGGGCGAACAGCACGCCGCTGATTACAAGGATGATCAAGGTGGCGGTGGCGATCAAACCAGCGCCCATCCACTTGAGGAGATCCGCGCGCATCGCTTCAATGCGCAAATCCGTGGCGGCGATGCGCTCGTTCGTCTCAGTAATGCGCTTGTCTATAGCGACGATGCGCTCGTTCGTCTCAGTAATGCGCTTGTCCATAGCGACGATGCGCTCGTCCATCGAGGCGATGCGCTCGTTCGTGGCGGCGATGCTCTGTTTCGTCTCGGCGCGCAGCGTTTCGATGCGCTCGTTCGTGGAGTCAATGCGCGCATTCGTGGCGTCAATGCGTGCGTTGATGCGCTCTTCCGTGGCGGCCAACTGTTGGCTGGTCACCAAGTTGGAGTTGAGCAGGGTTACCTGCTCTTCGGCCAGCGCCTCGGCCTGCTCGGTGGTGAAGCCGCGGCTGGTCATGCGCTTGACGAAGTTGTGGGTGTCGAAGGCGATGATCTCGGGCATCGGGGGAGGCTAGCAGAGACCGGGGGCGTCGCCCGCCACGGGGAGGCCGTGCGACGGCGCGCCCGGCCAGTGCGCCCGCCACGGGGGGCGGCTCCGGTGGGGGGTGGCGTGGGGTTGCGGGCGGGTGCGGGGATTTGGGAGCATCCGCAGATGCGGATATGCTCGCGGAACAAGCGGCCCTGACGGATCGAGCAATGATTACCGCCCCCCATTCGAAAAAGCTGGTGAGGTCATGGGCTGCCTGACGGGTGCGCCGCGCCGTCGTCGCGCAATCGGTCTCGCCCGGGCAACGGCGGCGTTGTTCCTCACCGCGCTCACCGCGCTGACCGCCCTCCCCTCCCCCGCCCACGCCCAAACACAAATCACGGTTGACTCGGTCACGATCACTTCCGACCCCGGCCCCGACCGCAACTATCTGGACGGCGACACGATTGAGTTCTCGGTCGTGTTCCCGCGGGCGGTGTTCATCCGGCCCGGCGGCAGGCCGCCGATACTGACGGTGCACATTGGCACCGAGCGCTTTGCGGTCGCCAACTATGTCAG
>JAHRAN010000097.1 GCA_020027245.1 Myxococcota bacterium | reverse complement strand
ACGAGTTCGCGCTGGTCGGAATCATGGGGCGCGAAGTGGTGGCGGAGAGCGTCGCCAACGAGCGCACCGCCGGCAGCGAAATCCAGCAGTTGATGGGCGCCATCGAGCAGCGCAGCACGCAGGTGCCGCCGCTTTACTTGTACAACACCACGCCGGAGAAACTGGGGATAGACGCCGAAATCAAGTGGAAAGAATTGAATGTGAGCATTCAGCAGGGCGTCGAAGACGAAGACGAGGTGCTGCTGCAGAACTACACGAAGGCGCTGAACCAGCTTACATCCAAACGGCGGCTGGTGTTGCTCATCGCCGTGGTGTTGCCCGCTCTGATGGGGGCGCTGAGTGCGATCTTCTTTCTGTATGTGCAGCCACGGCTGGCCGAACTCGGCAAACCCAAACCCGTCAAGACATCCGAGGAGTTCATCGAGGAGTACCGGCAGAATGCTTCAGCGCCCGACCCGGCCCTGCTGCTGGCCTCGCTCTACCAGAGTTATGCGAAGTTTGTGACCCAGCCCTTCGCCCGCCAGTGGAGCATCTACGCCATCGGGTGGAGCGACAGCAGCCCGGGCTCTCTGCGTCTGGACGCCAACTTCCGGGGCAGTGGCGAGCTTCCCGCCGATTTTCTGACAACGGTGCAGGACTGGGCCACCGGGCTGGGGCAGGGGTCCAGCGCCCAGATATACGGAACGGGGCTTCGTTTCAGCGTTCCCGTCCACGCGCAGGGGCGGCCCGAAGCGGCGCGCACCGCGCTGTTCTACACCAAGCACGACGGCGACGGCGGCTTCGACCCCGGCGCCATCGCCGAGAATATCGAGGCGGCTGGAGAAGCCATCCAGTTGACGGAAACCGGCGGCCGGAGCGGCGCAGGCGGGAACGACATATTCCGCACGGATCATTTCACCATCAACATCAGGAATGTCGTCCTCGAACCCCGGCTGATGCTGCTGCTGGGCACTCAGATCGAGAACGCGCCCACCAACCTCGCGTCCGTCTCGCTGAGCATGGACGAGGGGTTGATCACGGCGGGCGCCGTGAACTTCAAGACCCTCTCGCAACTCCCGTCGTCGGAGTGAGCCGGCGGCGCGGGTACCGGTGGAATCACATCCAGAATTGACAAAAGGTATGTATACCGTAGTCTGGCCACCCCTTTGTTCCCAGAGGTTTTCCTATAGCGGTAAGCACTTCGCGATAGACCAAGAAGGTGTTCCAGTGGTGCCGGCAGAAAGTGTCCCGGGTGAGTACTTTGCCGCCGAGCTCGACCCCATCCATAAACTCGAAATCGAAGTTCCCCATCAGGTTGCCCTCCACCGTCAGGTCGCCCGGCACCGTCAGATCGTCGAAGTTGATCTCGACACCCGTCTCGCTGGTGCCATCCATCTTCAGCCGCACCAGCTTGAAGTAGTCGGCGCCCATGTCTTCGCCGAAGTGAAGAGCCACCTTGGGGTTGGTGGCTGAGTCGGCCGCCTGCATGTAATCAAACATCACGCCGCTGTCCTTGAAATCCAGACGAGGCCCAACCTGGTCGGGCCACTCTCTGCGCAGATAGGCATGGCCGGTGGGGTTCCGGATGGCGGCCTGAACCAGTGAGAAACGTTCCCCACCTTCCTCATCCTCGATGACCACAACGCCACGGGGCAGGCTGGCGGCGATGAAGCGCGCTTCGCCCGGCCCGTCGGAGGCGACCCAGAAGGAAAGCGCGAGAAAGTTGGTGTTGGAGCGCGATGGATCGCGCAACGCCACTTCAGTGCCGCCATGCATCAGTGCGGGCCCCGGAATCATGGACCAACCCGAAAGCATGTAGTCCATATCGTCGAGCGTGGTGACGCCGTAGGCGCCGAGCACCGTCGGCGCCGTTTTGATCCCCTCCAGATACGGGTTGAAGGGAATGCTCGAGAGGATGCTGGCGCCCCCCATCAGCACATTCTCATCCGCCAGCCCTTCGATGGTGATCTTGTTCATCATCGTAGCGGTGTGCGGCCAGCGGTCGCCAGCCTGGCGGTAAAACTCCAGCGACGCCTCCAGGATGGTGTTCGCGTCGGAAATCGCCCGCTCCTGACGCGCCGTATCGAAGCGCGTCTGCAGCAGCGTGGACTCCCGGCTGGCGATGAACAGCGCCAGAATGCCGAACAGGCCGATGACGAAGGCCAACTCCAGCAGCGTAAGGCCGCTGCGGAGCTTGGTGGTGGTGGCGGGGTTCACTACTTCCCAACTCATAAACAAAAATCCTGTGTCAGGATTGGATCTCTATCGTACCTTATCGGATCCACCCTTCTCAGGTAGTCTTCTACCATGGTCAAAGTTTCCCGAAGTCGTCGCTCCTTCCTGCAGATGTCCGCTCGAGTGAGCGTTCCGCCTTGAATATCAACCCCATCCGTAAAATCAACATCCGCCATCACCGCGCCGCCCACGGTCAGGTCGCCCGGCACC
>JAHRAN010000023.1 GCA_020027245.1 Myxococcota bacterium | reverse complement strand
ACCTCGGGCGCCATCACCACCTCGTTCATCAGCCCGGCGAGCGTCGGCCCGCAGGCGATGGGCTTGCCGAAGCGCCGCTTTATGTACTGGCTGAAGCCGTTCACATGCCGCGCCTCTTCGCGCGCCTGATTCGACGCGTATTCCTGCGCGCCCGGGTCGAGCATGATGTGGCACAGACTCGCCGACAGGCTGAAGGCGCCCTGCTCGCCGTGCAGAATCGAAGAGAGGTTGAAGCGCGTGGTCTCGTTGCCGAGCTGTATCTGCTGGCGCTCGTCGAGCTTGTCCGCCACGGCGCAGTTCAACTCCACGATGAAGTCGCGGGGCATGATGAGTTCGTTCTCGGTGTCGAAAGGCTCGGCGTCGAAGTCTATGTAGCGGGGGTCTGTGGGATCCCAGAAGTGGTCGCGGGTCGCCGAGATGATCTCGTCGAAAGCGTCCGCCCGGTCCGCGTAGCGATCCACTTCGATCATGGACATGAAGTCGTCGCGCTGGACGGTGTTGTAGATGGGGTCGTGGGTGAAGTCGGTCATTGCGGTTCTCCTCTGAGTTGGATGGTCGGCTAGATGGTTGAATCAGTTGGGCACCGGGTTTTGTCCACCACCGGGGTCGAGGTGAAGCAGGGTTTCGATGATCTCGGAGCGCGTCGCGCGGCGGAGGTCGTGGGCCCACCACGCGACCACGCGGGTTAAACTTGCGGCGCGCGCCTGCGCGGCGATGCCGGGGTGCAGCGCCACGGGCAGTGCGCCACGCGCCTGCTGCCGCAGAAGGCGCTGCTCGATGTCGCGCGCGACCTGCTCGTGAATCTCCTCGGCGAGGGCAGCACTCTCGCCGCCGCGCCCGAAGACCACGCGGATCAGATCGCGGTTTTCCTCGGTGAAAAAGGCGATCTCCTCGAGCCAGGCGCGCATCTCCGCCCGGCTGTCCGGCTCGAGCGCCCGGCTGGCTGTATCCTGCCGTGCGCGCAGCGAGTCGAGCGCGTCGAACACGATGGTGCGGAAGAGCTGGTGCTTGTCGTCAAAGTGCAGGTAGAAGGTGCCGGTGGCGAGGCCTGCGCGCCGGGCGATCTCCGCACTCGTCACCGCGTGCAGGCCCCGCGCGGCAAAGAGCGCCGTGGCGGCATCCAGCAGGCGGCGCCGGGTGGCAATGCGACGCGGCGAGCCGCTTTTGAGCAGCGGCGCCTCGGCGGTCATCGGGGTGGCGGCTGAAACTGACATGAACTTCAGTTCACCTTACTCGCCCCGCCCCAAGCGCGCAACCCCCCCTCTGCCGTCAGCGCCCGGGTCGGCCAACGGGCTGATGTGGGGCGAAGCGCCCCCCGCGCGGTAGCATCCCCATCATGGCTTTGGCCGCGCACACCGCCGTCAGCGACTTCGACGCCATGCTCCGCCAGCACGGCCAGGGCCCGCTGCGCCGGGCGCGCACCACTACTTTGCAGGTGAATGTGGGCCTGCGCTGCGACCTTGCCTGTCACCACTGCCATGTGGAGGCTGGCCCGAAGCGCAGCGAGGCGCTCGGGCCGGCGCTGGCCGAGCGTGTGCTGCGGGTGCTCGAACACAACCCGGGGCTCGACACCCTCGACCTCACCGGCGGCGCACCCGAAATGAACCCGCACTTCCGCGAACTGGTACGGGGCGCGCGCGCACTCGGGCGGCGCGTGATGGATCGCTGCAACCTGACGATTCTGTTTCGCGAGGGGCAGGAGGGCACCGCAGCGTTTCTGGCCGAGCAGGGTGTGGACGTGGTCGCGTCCCTGCCCTGCTACACAAAGGACAACGTCGAGGCGCAGCGCGGCCGGCACACTTTCGACCGCAGCATCGAGGGACTGCGCTGGTTGAACCGCCTCGGCATCGGCGCGGGCGACGGCGGCCCGAGCCTCGACCTGGTGTACAACCCGGTGGGCGCATTCCTGCCCGGCCCGCAGTCCGAACTCGAAGCCGACTACCGGCGCGAACTCGGCGAGCACTTCGGCATCCGCTTCGACCGTCTGCTGACCATCACCAACATGCCCATCAAACGCTTCGCTCACGACCTCGAGCGCCGTGGCGAGCGCGAGGCCTATCAGGCCCTGCTCGTGAACCACTTCAACCCGGCCACGGTGGATGCGCTGATGTGTCGCAACACGCTGTCGGTGGCCTGGGACGGACGCCTCTACGACTGCGACTTCAATCAGGCGCTGGGCCTCCGGCTTCACGGCCCCGAAACCCTGTTCGAACTGGACGATGTCGAGCAGTTGGCCGAGCTGCCGATTCACACTGCATCCCACTGCTTCGGCTGCACCGCCGGCAGCGGCTCGAGTTGCGGCGGCGCGCTGGCCTGATGCCCCGCTTGTCCGCAGTCCGCGTTACTTTTCTCTACAGGCGGCATCGCAGGGGCGGGCGCAGAGGGGAGTGTTGGAGCCGTGAACGAAGCGAAGCCGCAGGCGATGGATAGCGACAGCGCGGAGCCGAAAGCGCAGGGAAGAGGACGCCTGCTGCGCGTGGTCATCGCACTTGCGTTGCTGCTGCTGCTCGTCGGGGCGGGCCGGCAGTTGGGCGCAGAGCTCGACGCCTTCCGCACCTGGGTGAAGGAACTCGGCGTGCTCGGGCCGCTGGTCTTCGCTGCCGTTTACGCCATCGCGGTGGTGGCGGCGGCGCCGGCCTCGCTGCTGACCATCGCCGCGGGGGGCATCTTCGGCATCGGCGTCGGCGCGGTCACCGTGTATCTGGGCGCGGTGGTCGGCTCGGGCGCGGCCTTTCTCGTCGCCCGCTATCTGGCGCGCGAGGCCGTGGCGCGGCGCATCGAAAAGCGGCCGAGCTTTGCGGCCATTGACCGCGCGGTCGGCGAGCGGGGTTTGAAGATCGTATTCCTGCTGCGGCTCTCGCCGGTGTTTCCCTTCAACCTGCTGAACTACGCGCTGGGGCTGACGCGGGTGCGCTTTCGCGATTACATGCTCGGCGCGCTCGGCATGATCCCGGGAACCTTCCTCTATGTGTATATCGGCAGCCTGAGCACCGAGGTCGCGGTCGCTTCGGGCGGCGGCGCGGAATACGGCAGGCTCGCTTTGCAAGTGGTCGGCGGCGTGGCGACTTTGGTCGTCACGGTGCTGGTGACGCGCATCGCCCGCAACGCGCTGCGGGCCGCCGGCGCCACCGACGACGCCGGCGACGCCGCGCCGGAAACAACGTGATGCCGCCCGTCATCGCCATCGCGCCCGACGATGCGCACAATGCGCGGCTCGTCAAAAACGTACACCCGCCGGACTGGCAAAACCCCAGGCCGAGCGGCCGCTACAACCTGGTGGTGATCGGCGCTGGCAGCGCGGGACTCATCACCTCGCTGGTCGCAGCCGGACTCGGCGCAAAGGTCGCGCTGATCGAGCGCCACCTGATGGGGGGCGACTGCCTGAATGTCGGCTGCGTGCCATCGAAGGCCGTCATCCGCTCGGCGCGGCGCGTGGTCGAGGCGCGCTCGGCGCGTGCGCTGGGCCTCGAAACACCGGATGCGCCGCCGGACTTCGCGCGCGCGATGGAGCGCATGCGCGAGATTCGCGCGCGCATCAGCAGCGAGGACGCCGCCGCGCGCTACCGCGACGAGTTCGGCGTGGACATATATCTGGGCGACGCGCGCTTCGTGGACGAACAGCACATTGAGGTCGCGGGCGCGCGGCTCGAGTTCGCCAAAGCCGTCATCGCAAGCGGCGCGCGCCCTGCCCTGCCGCCCATCCCGGGGCTGGCCGAGAGCGGCGCCCTCGACAACGAGACGGTCTTCACACTGACCGAGCGCCCCGCGCGGCTGGCCGTCATCGGCGCCGGGCCGATCGGCTGCGAACTGGCGCAGGCCTTCCAAAGACTCGGCAGTCAGGTGACCCTGCTCGCGAACACGAAGCAGATTCTCCCGCGCGAAGACCCGGATGCGGCGCGCCTCGTGTCGGATGCGCTGGTGCAAGACGGCGTCGAGTTGCTGCTCGACTGCGCCATCGAAAAGGTCGAGCGCGGCGCGGGCGATTTAAAGACGCTGCGCATCACGGGCGCTGACGGCGCAACGCGGGCGCTCGCGGTGGACAAAATTCTGGTCGGCGCCGGGCGCGCGCCCAATGTCGAGGGACTCGGACTCGAAACCGTGAAGGTGGACTTCGATCCCGTGACGGGCATCAAAGTGGACGATTTTCTTCGCACCACGAACCCGCGCATCTACGCCGCCGGCGACTGCTGCATGCAGTGGAAGTTCACCCACGCCGCCGACGCCGCCGCCAAGCTGGTGGTGCAAAATGCGCTCTTCTCCCTCGGCCCGCTCGGGCGGCGGCGGCTGTCCCAACTGGTGATGCCCTGGTGCACCTACACCGACCCCGAGATCGCGCACGTTGGCCTTTACGAACACGATGCGCGCGCGCAGGGCATCGCGTTCGACCGCTACGAGGTACCGATTGCGGCGGCGAACCGCGCCGTCACCGACGGTGAAGAGCGGGGCCTGGTCAAGGTGCTGGTGAAGCGCGGCAGCGACCGCATCCTCGGCGCGACCGTGGTCGCAAGCCACGCCGGCGAACTCATCACCCAACTCACGCTGGCGATCGGCGCGGGCATCGGCCTCGGCCGCTTCACCGGCTTGATCTACCCCTACCCGACGCAGGGCGAGGCCATCAAACGGGCCGCCGGCGCCTACACCCGCACGCGGCTCACCGCCCGCATTGCGCGTCTGTTCGAGATGCTGATGACCATTCGGCGGCGGCTGCGCTTTTAATTGCACTCCATTTAACCGAATTCCGACGGGAGAGAGATATGAACGTACTCGAAGACGCGCTCGCTCGGGTCGAGCGGCTTGGCGCCGAGGCCGGCGTCCGCCCCGCCGTCGTGGCCGGCTTGCAGCACCCGCGCGAATGCCTGATCGCCACGCTGCCGCTGCGCATGGACGACGGCTCGACGCGCCACTTCACCGGCTACCGTTGCCGCTGGAACAGCGCGCTCGGCCCGACCAAGGGAGGTATCCGATTCCACCCGCAGGTGTCGCTCGAAGAAGTGCAGGCGCTGGCGCTGTGGATGACGATCAAGTGCGCGGTCGTCAGCATCCCTTATGGCGGCGCCAAGGGCGGCGTGGTCGTTGACCCGAAGGAACTCTCGCCGCTCGAACTCGAGCGGCTGGCGCGCGCCTACATGCGGGCGATGGCGGACATGGTCGGCCCCGACCGCGACATCCCGGCGCCCGACATGTACACCAACGCGCGCATCATGGGCTGGATGGCGGATGAGTACAACATGATCCATCGGCGGCGCGCGCCCGGCGTCATCACCGGCAAGCCGATTTCACAGGGCGGCAGCCTGGGGCGCGACGAGGCCACCGGGCGCGGCGCGTTTCTTGCCATCGAGCGGCTGGCGGAGCGGCTCGAACGCAAACCCGAGGCGACGCGCGTTGCGATTCAGGGCTTCGGCAACGCTGGCTACCACCTGGCGCGGCTGCTGCAGCGCGCGGGCTACCGCATCGTCGCTGTCTCGGATTCGAAGGGCGCGATCTACTCCAACAAAGGTTTTGATGTCGAGAGCCTGTATCAGCACAAGCAGGAAACCCGCAAGCTGCGCGGCGTCTACTGCGAGGGCTCGGTGTGTGAACTCGTTGACCACGAGCAGATCAGCAACGAGGAACTGCTCGAACTCGATGTGGAGTTGCTCGTGCCCGCCGCACTCGAGGGCGTGATTCACGCCGGCAATGTGGAGCGCATCAAGGCGCCGATCATCGCCGAGGTCGCCAACGGGCCGATCCACGGCGATGTGGATGATGCCCTCGAGGAACGCGGCATCCGCGTGTTGCCGGATGTGCTGGTCAACGCCGGCGGCGTCACCGTTTCCTACTTCGAGTGGGTGCAAAACCGCCAAGGCTACCCGTGGACGCTGGATGAAGTGCGCACCCGGCTCGCCGATGTGATGGCGCGCGCCTTCGATTCCATCTGGGAGATTCACGAGCAGGAGGGACGCTCCCTTCGCGCGAGCGCCTACACGGTGGCAATGCGCCGCCTCGCCACAGCCATCGAAAGCCAGGGCACCCGCGAATACTTCCGCGGCGAAGACTGA
>JAHRAN010000019.1 GCA_020027245.1 Myxococcota bacterium | reverse complement strand
CCGCGCCCACCAGAAACTCGACCGCACCGTGGACCGCCTCTACCGTCGCGCCGCCTTCCACTCCGACCGGGAACGCGCCGAGCACCTCTTCGCCCTCTACGAAAAGACGGTCACCCCCATCACCGCCGCCAACCGACGAAAACGCACTAGAAACTAGAGAGCAAGCCGCGCAATCAATATCGGCGTTGGTCCTGATGCGCCCTGATCCCATAACCACCAAAGCCGCCAAGGATTGCTGCTCCGAATATTTTTAAAATTTCCAGAAAGAAATCTGGTTGCCCGGGCAGAAGCAGGATCGTCAGAAAAACGAAGAGACCTGCAATAGTCAATGAGAAAAAGACTCTCTCAAAAATTACAAACCACCGGTTGCCCTTACGAAGCTGACGCTCATCTTTCTCTGCTTCGTGAAAATTGTCGAGAAACTGGGTGACATGCTGGGGCTCAAGCCTGTCAAAGATAGGGTGATAGTCGGGACCGGATCGAGAGATAAGCGTTGCAAATTCTCGTATCGTCGGCGGTATCGGCGCATCTACGCGCGGATCTTGAGAGCCTTGCTGCGACAAGTGCGACTCTCCCTGCGGACCCTGAGAGTGTTTGCTATCGCTCAACGGAGATACCCATTGAACGCTCTGCCAGCCTTCTTGATGTCCCTGGCCAACCGAGGCACTGGCCCGTTTTGCGGGTCGAGCAGACGCCTCGCCATCATTCGCTGTATCAGCACACCGAGCATCGCTGCAGCCAACTCCTGGGTCTCGCCATCGCCCTGCTCAAAGGCAATTGCCAAGGTGTTCAGCAGCCGCTGGGGATCTCTCGCGTCCTGCTCGCCCCAGAGTGCGCGACGCTCCTCGGCGTTGAGGGGGCGCCGGAGAGACTCGAAAGACGGCGTGGCCGCGATGGCGACATCCAGCGGGGAAGGTTCAGACATAGGTGTCCTGCCGGGTTGGTGGTGGTTGGAGGATCAACTCAAGAGGCTTTGTATAACCTACCATATACAAACTGCAACAAAGTCAAGATCATGTTTTACGCCTTGTGTGGCCCGGAATCGCCCTCTACGGGGTGTCTCCGGCCTTTATTCGGCTTTCCGTATCAACCCGTCCATCTGGCGGGCCAGTTTGATGTCGCGGTTGGTGATGCCGCCTGTGTCGTGGCTTGTCAGGTTCACGGCGACGCGGTTCCAGACGTTTGACCACTCGGGGTGATGGTTCAACTGCTCGGCGAGCAGCGCGACGCGGGTCATCCAGGCGAAGGCTTCGCTGAAGTCGCCAAACTCGAAAACCTTGTGGAGTTTGCCGGCTTCGAGGCTCCAGCCCTCGAGCGTGGCAAGCGCATCGCGCAGCGCGTCGCCCTCGATCACCGTCTGGTTTGACTTTTCCAATTCGCGCCGCTCAGACCTGCTCGTTGATGGCGCGCACGAAGGCGTCGAACAGGGCTTGATGAATGGTGTGGCGATCCGCCCTGCCGCAGGTTTCGCGGATGACGCGCAGCGGGATGATGCCCTTCGCCATCGAGCGATGGCCGCCACCGCCGCCGCCGCCGCCGATGCTCTCCACCACGGCGCGCACCACTTCGCCAGCGGCGCGCACATGGCCCGTGTTGCGCACCGAGAAGACGAGGTTGCGCCCGACGGCGCCGGCGGCGATCGCCCACTCGGCGCCCTCCGCCTGAAGGCCGAGTTCGGCGACCTGCGCAATCACATCTTCGCGCACGCGGCCGAGCACCAGCAGGTGAATGCCCTCGTCCACCCGGGTGTGCGCGAGCGCGCGGCCCAGCGCGCGGAGCCCGTCCCAGGGCAGCGCGGGGCGCTCGATGCGCCGCAGCAGCGCCGGGCTGTGGGTGCTGTGCGCGAAGCCGAAGGCCTGCATGTCCGCGGCGCTGGCGTCGCGCCCGAGCAAACGCGTGTCGCTCTTGATGCCATACAACAGCGCCGTCGAAAGCCGGGGCGTCAACTCGATGCCGGCGGCGCGAATGTATTCGGTGAGAATCGTCGCGGTCGCGCCATAACTGCTGCGGATGTCCTTCAGCACCGCGTCATAACCGCCGCGCTCCGGGTGATGGTCAATCACCGCCTCCACGCTCAGCACCCGCGCGGGCGGGCTCTCGCCGAACACATTCGGCTGCACATCCACCAGCGCCAGACCATCGAACTCGTCGAGCTCCTTCGGCGTGACGGTGCGCACATTGATGTCGAGCGCCAGCACCATGGCCTGATTTTCGGGCCGCGTGATTTCGCCAAAACTGATGAGCGGCGCGGTCGGCGCCTTGCGACCGAGCACGGCGCGCAACGCCAGCCCGGCGGCGATGCCATCCGGGTCGGGGTCGGGCTGCAGCATGATGCCGACCCGGTCGCGCGCCTCGAACAGCGCCTGCAGCCGCACCACCCGCCGCAGGTTGCCGAGGTGCGCGAACTCGTGATCCACATCGTCGCGAATCTGCGTGCGCAGGCCGGTGTGGCGCAGGCAGGGGTGCTCGGGCAAATCCTCGTCCGTGAGCCGGTCCGACATGACCAGCACCGGGGCATCCGGGGCGGCGTCTGAAACGGCGGCCACGGCGGCGCGCACGAAGGGGCCGTCATCCGAAATCAGCGCGAACTCGTCGTCGCCCTTCGGGTCGAGGCGGCGGATGGCCTGGGCCGTGGCCCCGCCCTGCAGCACGCGAAAACCCGGCGGGCGCGCGCGGGACTCATCCTCGCGCGGCACCCAGGTGAGCTCCTCGCTCTCGCTCGCGCCGATGCGCGCCCAGAGCCGCGCCAACTCGGCGCCATCGCAGACGATGAAGCGGCTTCCCACCCCGTTCATCCCCGTATCACCCCCATCCCCGGCGGCGGGCCGTCTGGCTGGCAGCGTCCACCGCAGCCGGGAAGTCTACCCCCGACGGGACGCCTGCGCCCCGGCGAGCTGCGCCCGCCCCGGCGGGCTACCGCCCGCCGCCAGCCTTAAGTGCCCTCTCCCCAACCCTCTCCCATAGGGAGAGGGGGCCGGAGGCTGCCTTTTCGCGCTTGGTTAATTCCCCTCTCCCCATGGGAGAGGGGTCAGGGGTGAGGGCTCCGGCAGCGGCTCGGCGCGGTCAAAAGGCTGGCCGGGGTGCGAAGCTTCCGGCAGCCGCTCGGGGCGGTCAAAAGGTGGGCCGGGGTGCGAAGCACCCTGACGCGCTATATTGCGCGGCTCGCAAGGAAGGAGCGCGCGTTGCCGAGGGTTGTGATTCCGCCGCCGTATCGGGGGCCCACCGATGGCGCCGCCGAGCTCGAGGTCGAGGCCACGAAGGTGCGGGGCTGCCTCGAAGCGGTGGAGCGCAAACACCCCGGCTTTCTCGCGCTGATGCTCGACGACGACGGCCAACTGCGCCGCTTCGCCACGCTCTTCCTGAACGGCGACAAGCTGACGAAGGACGTGCTCGCGCAGCCCGTCACCGCTGGCGACTCGCTCGAAATCATATCCTCGGTGGCGGGCGGCTAGACCGCGCCAACGCCCAAGCAAAGGAGAACCGAATGCCCGGCCCGACTGGCGACAAGATGCTCCGTGTGGACATGACGAAGCAGACCACCGAGTTGGTGGACTTCCCGGCGGCGTGGACGCTGCTCGGCGGTCGCGCGCTCTCCGCCCGGATTCTGTGCGACGAGTGCGACCCGACCTGCGACCCGCTCGGGCCGGACAACCTGCTGGTGCTGGCGCCCGGCGTGCTCTCCGGCAGCGCGGCGCCGACCTCGGGGCGGCTCTCGGTCGGCGGCAAGAGCCCCCTCACCGGCGGCATCAAGGAGGCCAACACGGGCGGGCAACCCGGTCAGCACCTGATGAAGCTCGGCATCCGCGCCATCGTGGTGACGGGGCAGCCGGCTGACAAAGAGGCCCGCTTCGGCCTCGAAGTCTCGGCGGACGGCGCGCGGCTGATCAAAGCCGACGCGCACAAGATGAAGCGCAACTACCAGCTCTGCCTGGATCTCCACGGCGCGTATCCCAAGACCGCGTCGTTTATCAGTTGCGGGCCGGCGGGTGAAATGCGCCTCACCGGCGCTTCGGTGGCGACCACCGACCAGGACAACCGCTACCCGGCGCGTCACGCGGCGCGGGGCGGCCTCGGCGCGGTGATGGGCTCGAAGGGGCTCAAGTTCGTGATGGTGGACCCGGGCCGCGCTGGCGTGCGTCAGCCCGCCGACCGCGCCGGCTTCGGCAAACTCTGCAAGGGCTACACCAAGGACTATCAGGCGGGCCCGCAGATGTTCCAGTTCGGCACCAGCGCGGTGGTGCCGATGGCGAACCAGTTGAACACCTTCGTCTACAAGAACCGCGTCGAGGGCCAGAGCCCGGATGTTCAGAACCTCGACGGCGCGCGCATCGTCGAGAGTTTCGAAGAACGCGGCGGCGCCATGCACAACTGCATGACCGGCTGCATCGTGAAGTGCTCGAACGTCGTGCACGACGCACAGGGCGAATACAAAACCTCGGCCCTCGAGTTCGAAACCCTGACCCTGCTCGGCTCGAACTGCGCCGTACAGAGTTGGGAAGACGTGGCCGACATGGACCGGCTCTGCGATGAACTCGGCCTCGACACCATCGAAACCGGCGCCGCGCTGGCGGTTTACATGGACGCGGGCAAGATGGACTGGGGCGACGCCTTTGCCATGAAGAAACTGCTCGGCGAAATTGACCGGGGCAGCGAAGTCGGGCGCGCCATCGGCAACGGCGCGGTGGCGACCGGCAAACTCACCGGCCATCACCGCGTGCCGCACGCCAAGGGGCAGTCCATCCCGGCCTGGGATCCGCGCCCGCTGAAGGCGACCGGCGTCACTTACTGCACCAGCCCGATGGGCGCCGACCACACCGCCGGTCTGGTGGTGAACCCCGGTCTCAAGCCCGAGCAGTATGTGTGGGAGAGTCAGAAATCGCAGATCGTGAACGCGGTCTGCGACAGCTCCGGCTTCTGCCAGTTCCTGCAACCCACCCTCGACGACATCCGCAACTTCTACAGCGCGATGTACGGCGAGGAGGTGACGCGGGAAGAGATCCACGATCAGGGTTGGGCCTGCCTGAACGACGAGTGGGAGTTCAACCGCCGCGCCGGCCTCACCGCCGCTGACGATTCGCTCTCGGAGCCGCTGCGCAAGGACCCGATTGCCGGTCAGGTCTTCGATGTGCCGGCGGACGTGGTGAAGCAGATGTACACGCGGCTGCCGGCGCAGGACGACCTCTTCGTCACCAAGGCCAGCGGCTAGACCGACCGGGTGCTTTAAGCCACCCCGTCCCAGCCCGTCATCTTTGACCGCGCTGTCGCTGTAAGATGGGCGCAATGCATCGAGATGTGCGCATGAGGGGGTTCGCCGAGCGGGCGGATGTGGAGGAGGTCGAGCGCTTCCTCGCCGCCCGCAGCCGGGCGCTGCCGCCCGAGCCGGTGCCGCTGCTCGAATGCGTGGGGCGCGTGCTGGCCAGCGACATCGAGGCGCCGCTCGATGTGCCCGGCTTCGCCCGCGCCGCCATGGACGGCTACGCGCTGCGCGGCGAAGACTCTTTTGGCGCCTCGGAGCAAAGCCCGCTGCCGCTCGCCCTGCTTGGCGAGGCGCTGCCGGGTCAACCCTTCGAGGGCAGCGTCGCGCGCGGCGAAGCGGTGCGCATTATGACCGGCGCGCCGCTGCCCGAGGGAGCCGACGCGGTGGTGATGGCCGAAGTGTGCAGCGAGCACGACCAGGTGGTGCGGCTGCGTCAGGCGTCCCCGCCAAAGCGCAACGTCGGAGCAAGGGGCGAGGACATCCGCCGGGGCGAGCGCGTGCTGCGCGCGGGGCGAAGGTTGCGTCCGCAGGACGCCGGGCTACTCGCGTCGCTCGGTATCGCCGCGCCGCGCTGCCACCGCCGCCCGCGCGTGCGCCTCGTGGTAAGTGGCGACGAGTTGCTGCCCGCCGGCAGCGCGCCCGCCGGCCCGCGCATCGTGGACTCGAACTCGGTCGTGTTGCGGGGTCTGCTCGCGCGCGATGGCGCCGTGGCGCTGCCCTTCGAGTTGCTCCCCGACCGCGCCGATGTCATCCGTCAGGCGCTCGCCGACGACGACGCGGACACGGTGCTGGTCTCGGGCGGCAGCTCCGTCGGTCGGGAGGATCACGCGCCGCGCCTCGTCGCCGAACTCGGCACACTGCACTTTCACGGCGTGGCGATGCGGCCTTCGAGCCCGGCGGGCGTCGGCAGCATCGGCGAACGCCTCGTGTTTTTGTTGCCGGGCAACCCTGTGAGTTGTCTGTGCGCGTATGAATTCTTTGCCGGGCCGGTGTTGCGCGCGCAGGGCGGCCGCTCATCCGTCTGGCCGCACCGCCGCCGGCGGCTACCGCTCGCGCGCAAACTCAACTCGGAGATCGGGCGCGTGGACTACGTGCGCGTGGCCATCGAAGCGGGCTTCGTAGTTCCGCTCGCAACTTCGGGCGCCTCGATCCTGTCTTCTACGGTGCGCGCCGACGGCGCCGTGCTGGTGCCGCGCGGCTGCGAAGGCCTGCCCGAGGGCGAGGTGGTCGAGGTGCTGCTCTACGACGACGAAGTCACGGAAGTCGCAGGCGAGGCGCCGTGAAGCAACACCAGTTTCTGCAAGTGCTCGAGCGCGACGAGGCCGAGCGGAAGTGGCGCAGCGTCGTCTCGGCGGCGCCCGTCGGCATCGAGGAGGTGCCGCTCGAAGCGGCGCTCGGTCGCGTGCTGGCGCGTGACCAGCGCGCGGTGGGCAATGTGCCCGGCTTCGACCGCGCGAACATGGACGGCTTCGCCATCCGCGCCGCCGATACTTATGGCGCGAGCGAAGAGAAGCCGAAGCAACTGCGCCTGAACGACGAAACCCTGGCGACGGGTGTTGCGCCACGGCTCGTGGTTCAGCCCGGCACCGCGACGCCGATCGCCACCGGCGGCATACTGCCGCGCGGCGCGGATGCCGTGGCCCCCGTCGAGCACACCGATCTCGACGCCGACGGACGCACCCTGCTGCTGCGTCACGCACGGGCGCCGGGCGCAGCCGTCTCCTTTGCCGGCGCCGACATCGGCCAGGGCGAAACCGTGCTCTTCGCCGGCGCCAGACTCAGCTCGCGCGAAACCGGCGTGCTCGCCGCCATCGGCGCAGCTCGCGTGCCGGTGTTTCGCCGCCCGCTGGTCGCGGTTCTGTCAACGGGTGACGAAATCGTGCAACCGGGCGAGGCGCTGCAACCGGGCTTTGTTTTTGACAGCAACGGGCGCATCCTCTGTGACGCGGTCGCCGAGCTCGGCGCCACGCCCCGCTTCCTCGGCGTCGTGCGCGACGACGAGCAGGCGTTGCGCGCGGCCATCGCCCACGCGCTCGAAAGCGCCGACCTGCTGCTGCTCTCCGGCGGCACATCGAAGGGCGAGGGCGACCTGGGCGCGCGCGTGGTCAGCGAACTCGAGCCGGGCGTGGTCGTGCACGGCGTCGCGCTGAAGCCGGGCAAACCGATCTGCCTTGCGGCCAGCGGCGCGAAACCCGTGGTCGTGCTGCCGGGCTTCCCGACTTCTGCGATCTTCACCTTCCACGAATTCGTGGCGCCGCTGCTGCGCAACATGCTCGGCCTGCCCCCCGAAAACCGCGAGACCCGCCCGGCCCGCCTCGCTCTGGCGCAGCAATCCGAACGCGGGCGGCTCGAATATCTGCTGGTCGGGCTGACGCGCCCGGCCACGGGCTCGGGCGAACTCAAGGCCTGGCCGATGGGCAAGGGCAGCGGCTCGGTCACCGCCTTCTCGCGCGCCGACGGCTTCATCCGCATCCCGCGCAACACCGAGTTGCTCGACGCCGACGCCGCCGTCGAGGTCACGCTGATGGGCTCGGAACTTCCGCTCGCCGACCTCCTGATCATCGGCAGCCACTGCGTGGGCCTCGACCGCATCGCCGCAGCGCTGTCCGAGCAGGGCTTGCGGATCAAGTTGCTGGCCGTCGGCAGCGAGAGCGGCCTCGAAGCGGCCGGACGCGGCGAGTGCGATGTGGCGCCGGTGCACCTGCTCGACCCCGCCAGCGGCCGCTACAACACGCCCTTCCTCAAACCGGGGCTGCGGCTCGTGGCGGGCTACACGCGCATGCAGGGCGTCGTCACCCGCAAGGACGAAACGCGCGCGTTGAAAGAGTTGCTGGACGACGACGCGCTGCACATGGTCAACCGCAACCGGGGTTCCGGAACGCGCGCGCTGATTGATGAAGTGCTGGGCGAGCGGCGCCCGCCCGGCTTCGCTTACGAACCGCGCTCCCACTACGCCGTCGCAGCGGCGGTGGCGCAGCGGCGGGCCGATTGGGGCGTCGCGATCGAGACCGTCGTCGAGCAACACGGTCTGCGTTTTCTGCCGCTGCGGGAAGAGCGGTATGACTTCATCATTCCCGAAGCGCGCTTCGAGCGCGAGCCGGTGCGGCGGCTGCGCGCATTACTCGCGCCGGGAAGCCCGCTGCGCGCCGAGTTGCGCGCACTGGGCTTCGGCGACCCGGACGGTTAGCCCATGACCACCGCCACGCTCGAGGGCGAGCGCGCAGACGAGACCGAGACGCTTCAGATCGAAAGCCTCTCGGCGGGCGGCGAGGGTGTGGCGCGCGACGCGACGGGTCGCGTGGTGTTCGTCGCCGCCACCTGCCCGGGCGACACGGTCAGGGCGCGCATCACCCGGGCCGGGCGCTCATTCGCGCGCGGCAAACTCATTCAGGTAATCAAGGCCGGGCCTTCCCGCCGCACGCCGCGCTGTCCGAAGGTGGGCGAGTGCGGCGGCTGCAGTTGGCAGCACATCGCCTACACCGAACAGTGTCGCGCCAAAGCGCAGCGCGTCAGCTCTGCCTTCGCGCGCATCGCCGGCGCGCTGCCGGAAGCGCCGGTCGTGTGTCACCCCTGCCCCAGCCCCTTCGCCTACCGCTCGCGCGCGCGGCTTGGCTTCCGGCGCGGCCAGGTCGGTTACCGCCGCCCGCGCTCTCACACCCTTTGCCCGGTGACGGAGTGCGCGGTGTTGACCCCAGAACTCGACGCCGCGCTGCTCGAACTTTCCAAGCATCCGCCGCGCGGCCAGGGTGAGTTGACGCTTGCGGCGGGCGACGACGGCCGCGTCAGCATCAGCGGCGACGGACGGGCGGCGGCGGCGACCCGGTTGCAGGTCGAGGGCGATGCTTTTGAGGTTTCACCCGGCGGTTTCTTTCAGGCCAACGCGCTGCTGCGGACCGAACTCGCCCGCGCCGTGCACACTGCGGCGGGGCGTGGCGAGCGCGTGCTCGAACTCTTCGCCGGTGCGGGCTTCCTGACTTTTGGCCTCGCGCGTCGCTTCGCCCAGGTGCTGGTGGTCGAGGCGCAGGGTCGCGCGAGCCGCGACCTCGAGAAGAACCTCGCGGCGGCGAAACTTCGCAACGTGACGGTGGTCAGCGGCGCCGCCGAGCGCGAACTCAAAAGCCCGAGGCTTGCGGCTTTCGACCCCGAAGTGCTGGTGCTCGACCCGCCGCGCAAGGGACTAACCGCTCTGGCCACAGCGCGCATCGCCACGCTCGCGCCACGGCGCATCGTCTATCTCGCCTGCGACCCCGCGACGCAGGCGCGCGATGTGCGGCGGCTGCGGGGACACGGGTACCGCCTGACAAAGCTCAGCGCCTTCGACCTGTTTCCGCAAACCCCGCATGTCGAGACGCTGGCAGTGCTCGTGCGCCTGGCATGAGCGTGACGGGCGAACGACGGACGGTCAGTCCCGCTGCGCCTCGAGTTGCCGCTCCCGGGCGCGCTGCATCTGCTTGATATAGGCCACGAGTTCCATGGTGTTGCTGTCCGGACGCAGCGCGCGTGCGCGATATACGAGAAGCACCGCCGCCTGCACCTCGGGGTTGTCCGGCTCGGCGTACCAGGCCCAGTCCACCAGGTGGGAGGCCAGGCGGATGTCCTCGGTGATCAGCATCCGGGCGCGCGCTGCGAGACGCTCGGCGCCGCCAGCCAGGCGCGCGAGTTCCCGCGCCTGCGCCTCGAGCGGCGCTGGCGACCAGCGGGAGGGGATGTCATCCCACCAGCCGGTGTAACGGCGTATGACCATCTTGGAGATGTCCTGCACCGAGACATACTGCTCGCGCAGCGTGGGCTCCCGCGCCAGATGCTCGGGCAGCGTCACCGAGCGGTAGATCTGATCCCGACGCAGGCCCCGGTTCAACCCGGCCAGTGTCTGGTCAACGATGGACTGCAGCGCCTCCGAAAGCAGCAGAAAGTTGCGGCGAATCAGGCCCGCATCGTCGCTGATCGAAGCGCCGTGCGCCGGCAACAGGTGCAAGGCCCCGAGTTGCGCCATCTCCCGCAGGGCGACAGCCCACTCCTCGGGGTAACGCTGCACCCGCTTGCCGTTGCCGGCGTTGGGCAGGAAGCCCTGATAGAAATCGGCGCTGGCCAGCGCCCGACGCGCCGGCGCCCAGACATAAAGCTGGTCGTCGGTCTCGCCCCGGTGGTGTTGCAAGACAAACATCTCGCCGCCGATTTGCAGCTCGAGGCGATCCTTGAAGGTGCGCGTCGGCCAGACCATGTCCGCCCGCTCGCGCGGCAGGCTCTCCGGGGGCTGCCCCATGTAGCGCGCCAGCGAACCGCGCAGCCGCAGGTAGCGATCGAAGCGCCGGGGCAGGTTCTCGTGGGCGATGATCTCGGGCTGCTCGCCAGCGTCGAGCAGCGCCTGCGCGCCGTAGGCGTGATCCACATGACCGTGGGTGTAGATCACCGTGTGCAGGGGCTTGTCGCTCAGGCTGCGTATGGCCTGCAACACGGCCGGGCCAGCGGCGGGCATGCCGGTATCCACCAGCAGCAGGCCGGCGTCGGTTTCGAACAACGCCACATTGACGATGGGCATGCGGATCAACCAGGTGCGGGGCGCGACCTCGACGATGCGGGTTTTCTGCTGCACATCCCGCACCGCTTCGGCGCTGCTACCGAAAATGTCGCCAGCGACGATGCGGGAAAACGCACCGCCAAAGGCGCCGCCCCGAGCGACGGCGGCGGCCAACTCCGGGTCGGCATGCAGCAGCGCGGATGATCTGGCGGGCGACGCGCCGTCGGCCGGCGATGCGGACGAGGCGCCAGCCAGCGACGGTGTGCGCACTGCAACACCGAGCAGCAGCGCGCCGGCCAGCACGGCGGTGAACAGCAGCAACCGGGTGCGGAAGAGCATGGCTTTCCTCCTGATTTGTCACGCCAGAAACCGAGCCGTCAGTGTATCGGCTTCGCCGCAACCCGGGGCGCAACCGCACGCCGTCACCGACCGGGCTGGCGTGGCGGTGGTGATTCCTTCACCCTGTTCGGGCTTCTGGTTTGCTTCGGGCCGAGTTTTCAGGACTTCTTTGATCGGAGGTTCCCGTGCCCCGCGCGCAGCGCTCGAAGGCAGCCCAACCGAAGGCGCCACGGCGCGCGCTGCTCTATGTCGAGGGGGCGGGCGACCGCGCCATTCTGGAGGGGTGGGCGCGCACGGTTTCGCCCCGTCTCGAGCGGGCGGTGCGCGAGGCGGCAATCATTCTCGGCGGGCGCCAGCCAGCGCGCGCCCGCGCCCACCTGGCCAAGCTGCAGGAGCAGCAGCCGGGGCTGCGCGGACTCTGCGTCCTCGACCGGGATGTGGCTGGCAGCGGGCGGGACGAGCCTGCTCCCGGACTCGAAGTGTACACCTGGGGGCGACGCCACATCGAAAGTTATCTGCTGGCGCCGGACGCCATCCGCCGTGGCCTTGGCAGGCGCGACCACGATGGCCGCCTGCGCCGCTTTCTGGCCGAGCACTTCCCGGCGCCGGACGACGAGGCTGCATTTTTGCGGCTGCACGCCAAGCATCTGCTCGGCCCGCGCGGCCCGCTGGCGCTCGAACTCGGGCGAGGTCGAGGGCTGCCGCTCGGGCGCATCGCGCGCCGCATGCGTCCGGAGGAACTGCACCCGGATGTGCGGGAATTGCTGACGCGCCTTTGTCGCGTGCTCGATTTTTCAGAGACCGCGCCGGTGGTGGCGAAGCGGCGCGCAAGCGGCAGCGCCTTCGGGCCGCGCGCCGGGGCACACGAATAAGGCCGCAAAACGCCCTCTCTGCGCCGTCTGGAGGGGCTGGCGCGGCGGGTGTATAATGTGGGCTGGTAGACAGTTCAAATGAGGAGGGGAGGAATCATGCCGGACAAAAAGACGCCCTATGCGGGTGATCTGGAAGATCATCAGGACGAGGCCTACTTCGACGAAGTTCAGGACGAGGACGAGCCGCGTCCCTTCGACACCGATCTGCTGCGCGAGCCCGTCACCACCTTGCGCATGCGCAAGCCCATTGTGCTCGGGCAGCACGACACGGTGACCGAAGCGATGCGCGCAATGAAGGGCGAACACCGGGGCGAAGTGCTGATCACCGAGGACGGCACCGTCGGCACGCGCGTGGTGGGGATTTTCACCGAGCGCGATGTCCTCTTCCGCATCGTTGATGGCGGGCGCAACCCGGCGACGCTGGCGCTCCGGGATGTGATGACCAAGGAGGCCGAGTGCCTGAAGGACGACCAGACCGTGGCCGAGGCGTTGCAGATGATGAGCGTCGGCGGCTTCCGTCACGTGCCCGTGGTGGACGATGCCGGCCGGCCGGTGTTCGTGGCCTCGGTGAAGGATGTCGTGCAGTTTCTGGTGGAATCCTTCTCCCGCGAGATTCTGAACCTGGGCGGCGACCGCACGCAGCAACGCGAAGGCGGCTGAGCGCGCCGGTCGGGACCTCCGACAGCGGCTTCAAGCCGCGGTCAACGGATGGGGCGGGGCGCGTTAGCGCCCGCGGCTCGTGAAGGCGCTCGCGCTCGACTTCGACGGCGTCATCTCCGACAGCGCGCCCGAGGCGTTTCGCGTCGCCCTGCGCAGCTTCCGCGCCCAGTTTCCCGACTGCGCTTTCGACAGCGCTTCCGAAGACGACGCCGAACTCTACGCCGGCTTCCTCGAGCTGATGGCGCTCGGCAACCGCGCCGAAGACTACGCGGTGGCGCTCTTCGCCCTCGAGCGCGGCGCGGTGATCGAAGATCAAGGCGCGTATGACGCTTTCTACGCATCGCATTCGCGGGCCGTGTTGCGGGCGTTCCACAAACACTTCTATCGCACGCGACACGCCTTCCAAAAAGCCGACCCGGAAGGTTGGTACGCGCTGATGCGCCCCTATCCGGGCATCTGCGAAATGCTGCGCCGTCACCGGGGCGCGCTCGTTCTGGCCGTGGCGACCTCGAAAGATCGCCGCTCGGTGCTGCAGCTCTTCGAACGCTACGGCATCGCCGATCTCTTTTCCGAGGAGCTGATCCACGACAAGGAAACGGGCGTTTCGAAGCGCGCGCACATTTCCGCCATCGCGCACACGCTCGGCTGCGAACCCGCGCAGGTGATTTTTGTGGACGATAAAGTTCGCCATCTCGAAGATGTGGCCCAACTCGGCGCGCGCTGCCTGCTGGCCGGGTGGGGCTACAACGGCGAGCGCGAACGCCAGCGCGCGCAGGCGCTGGGCTTTGCGACGCCGACCCTCGACGCCTTCGAGGCGCTGCTCTTCGCGTCCACACAGGACAGGGGCTAGCTTCCGGTCATGGCTCTCGACCCCGGTTTCAGAATGCACGCGGAGCGCACGCCGAACCCGCAGAGCCTCAAGTGGGTGCTCAGCGAGGAAGTTGTTCCGCACGCGCAGAGTGCGAACTTCCAGGAGCCGGTGGACGAGGCGGTGTCGCCGCTCGCCGCGCGTCTGTTCGCAGTGACTGGCGTCATCGGCGTGTTTCTTGCGGCGAACTTCGTGACCGTGACGAAGCGCGAAGAATTCGAGTGGACGGAACTTGCGCCCGGGGTGATGGCCGCCATCAAAGAGCATATGGCGTCCGGCGATGCGGGCCTCGGCCCCGCCTTCGAGGCTGGCCCCGCGCTGCCGCAAAGCGAACTGGTCGGGCGCATCCGCGAGATTCTCGACAACGAGGTGCGCCCGGCAGTGGCCATGGACGGCGGCGATGTCGTGTTCGTCGGCTTCAACGAGGGCGTCGTCGAGGTGATGCTGCAGGGCGCCTGCGTGGGCTGCCCGAGTTCCACCGCAACCCTGCGCTTCGGCATCGAAGCCCGCCTGCGCGAAGCCATCCCCGAAGTAACCAGGGTGGTGCAGGTCTAGGG
>JAHRAN010000215.1 GCA_020027245.1 Myxococcota bacterium | reverse complement strand
CCTATGGGAGAGCGCGGGGGTCATCCCTGTATAGGCAGGGATGACGGTGGTGGCCCCGTCTCTTCTGTGTCTTCCGATGGGCAAAGCCCCTCGGCCTGCGCCATCATTGCGCGTTCCACAGTGAAGGGGAGACCCCGGTGATGCGGGTGCTGGTCGTCGGTGGGGGAGGGCGTGATGCCGATTCTCGAAGTTGAAACCGTCGGCCCGCCGCCGGAACCGAACCCGAGCCTTAATTATGCGGCACCGCCCATCTCTTCTTAACCCTCTCCCTGTAAGGGAGAGGGAGGCGACGGGCCTTGTAGCCCGTCGCCGGGTGAGGGTGGGCGACGGGCCATAAAGCCCGTCGCCGCGCAATCGTCCACCCCCACTGCCGCAACCGTGGCGGTGTGAGAACGCCACGAGCCAGCAGGCAGCCTCGACACGAAGCGCCGGTCGCGTCAGCGACCGGCGCCCCAGACTTGCGCGAAGCGCCTGCCATGTTGTAACTGGCCGCGCCAAAGGCGCGGCCCAAGACGTGCGCGTCAGCGTCCTTCCGGCAGCGGCTTTAAACCGCGGTCAACGGAATGCGCTGGTCGAGCCAGGCGCGGCTTGTGGCGGCGCATGTGCTCGTCGTCGGCAGCGCGCGCAGATGATGGAGATCCTGCGCGGTATTGATGTCGAAACTGGCGGGCAACTGCGTAATGCGAAGCCCGCGCGCGCGCGCGCGGGTCAAAGTGTCTTCGAGCACCGTCCGGGTACTCATCGGGTGATCGAACAACCCGGGGGCCGGACGCGCGAGGCCAACTAGCACATAGCCGCCGCGCTGGTCGGGGCAGACCACGAGCTCGGCCCGCGCGAGCGCGCGCACCGCGGCTTCGAGCGTGGCGCAGTCGAGCCCCGGGCTGTCGCTGCTGCGCAGCAGCACGGGCGCAAAGCCGGCTGAAAACGCGGCGGCGGTCGCGTGCTCCATGCGCGCTGCCAGCCCGTCGCCCCGCTGCAAGGTCAGCTGCATGCCTGCTGGTGCGCGCGCGGCGAAGGCGCGGCAGGCGGCGGCGGTGTCGAGCGCCAGAATCGGCGTGACGCCGCGACCGGCGGCGAAGGCGGCGCTCGCGCTGAGCACATCTTCGAGCAGCGCCGCGTAAAAATCCGCCGCCTGCTCGGGCGTGAAGGGCGGGCAAAGGCGCGTCTTCACGCGACCGGGCGCGGGCTCCTTGGCGAAGATCACGAGCGCCGCCGTCACGACGTCAGCAACCGGGCCGGGTGGCGCGCTCGACCGATGCGCGTCATTGCGCCGAAGCCGAGGGGCCGGTGGACGGGTGGCGTCAGCAACCGGGGCAGGTGGCGTGTCATTGCGGGCGATGGGGGAGCGCCACCACCTGCGCCCGGGCTGGCGCTCCCGCTTGCCCGGTTTCAAGGGTGGTGCGCAGCGCGAGGGCGCGGCCCGGCTCGGCATGGGCCGCCTTCACGAAGCCGAGTCCGATGGCGCCAAACTCGGGCGAGTGCACGGCGCTGCTCACTTCGCCCACAACCTTGTCATCAAACATCAGTTGGACGCTGGCTTCGGGCGGCGCGCCCTCGAAGCGCAGCCCCACCAGCAGATGGCCGACGCGGCCCCGGCTGCGCATGCGCGCCACCACTTCCTGCCCCGTGTAACACCCTTTGGTGTCGGAGACGGCGGCGCTGAGACGCGCCTCCGCCGGCAGCACGCTCTGGTCGAGTTCAGAGCCGAAGCGCGGCGTGCCGGCCTCGATGCGCCGACACTCGAAGCGCGCAGCGTCCCCCGCTTCCACGCCCTCCACTTCGAGGAGCCGCGCCGTCATCGTGGCGACCGCCGCGGGCGGCGCAAACAACTGCAAGGCCGGCTCGCCGGTGAAGCCATAACCGGCGACGAGCAGCGACGCGCCCGCGCACTCGGTTTGGGCGATGGCGCCCGCGCCGGGCGCGGTCCCGAAACCGCAGGCTTCGAGGGCGGCGGCGGCGCCGGGGCCGTCGAGCGAAAGCCTTGCCGTGCGCGCGCGCAGGTCGTACACCTGCACATCGTCGGCGATGATGAAGCGCTCGAGGTGCGCGCGCGTGGCCTCGAGTGCTGCGGCTTCGAGGTCGAAGTACAGCGCGTCCGGCAGCGCGAGCACGAAGCCGTCGCTGACGATGCGACCCTGATGCGTCAACACCAGCGCTGGCAGCGCGCGCCACACGGGCAGGTTGGCGACATCGTTGCTCAGCATGCCGTCGAGCCAGCGCACGCGCTCGCTGCCGGTGAATTGCAGCACGGCCCGTTCGGCGAGCGGGTAGAGCGTGGCCGGCGTCACGCCTTGACCCGCTCCGGACTGGCGGGCAGCACGCGCAAACTTCCGCCGCCGCCGCCGCCAGCAGGCGCAGGCAGCGCGCCATACAGCGCGCGCGCGCGTTGCTGTTGCAGCGCAGTCCAGTCAGCGAAGCGCGCGCGCGCCACTTCGAGATCGCGCTCGTTGTCCACATCCACCGCGCAGCCGCCCGCCCGGGTGATGGCGAAACGCAGGCGCGTGCCGAGCAAGGCAGCGCAGGCGCGCTCGATGCGCGCAAGCGGCACCCGGCGACGCAGCCAGTCGGCCAGCCGGTGAAGATGCAGGCGCTCGAAGAGCAGCGCCAGGTGCATCAGCGCGTAGTCGAACAGAATGCGCGACGCGCGGCCCTCGTTGTTCAGGATGTGCCAGGCCAGGCCGAGCATCTGCCCCAACTGCTTCTGGTAGCGGTGCTCATACATGTGCTCGATGGCGACGCGGTTGCCGAGCCGCGCCGGGCGCACCAGATGCAGGTTGCTGTGCCGGTAGCGATCCTCGGCGGTGTGGAAGCAGGCCATCTGGATGCCGGGCGCCGTGGCGCTCGGGTAGAAATCCACCAGCGAGCTCTCGGGCACGAGCCCCAGCACGTAATCGCAGTCGAGTGCAAGCCCGGCGCGCACGAAGGCGGAGATCTCCTCGGCGGTGGCGAAGGGCAAGTCCGCCGACAGATACAGAACCGGCAGATCGCTTTCGGCCTCGCTCTCGGGGTCGCGCCCGCCGGGCCCTGCGTGGGGCAGCAGACGGCGATAGGTCTGCCAGGCGTTTTCGAGCAGGTTGCGATACTGCGGCACCACCACCAGCGGCTTCACGAGTTGCACCTCGACTTTGAGCGTGGCTTCGAGCCGCGCGGCGTTGCCGACCACCCAGACTTCTGATACTTCGGGCACGCGCTGCAGCACGGCGACCGCGCGCGCCAGCATCGAGCGGCCCGCCACTTTCAGGTAGGCCTTGCTCTCGCCATAAATGGCCTTCGCGGCGCGGCCATCTCCCGCCACGACGACGGCGTGCACCGCCACGCTCCGGGGCAGGCGGGAGCGCGTGTTCTCGCTGGACGATGCGGCCATCGCGGCGTCACCTCGGCGCTTCAGAATACTGCCTTTTGATACACCCCGCCCCGTGCGCGCGCCGCCTTCGGGCGCAACGACGCGCAGCGGCGTGCAGACCAACGCCTCCCGCGTCAAGCTGACGCGGCTTCGGGGAGATCACCATCCGCATCCGCGCTCTGCTCGACGCTCTGGTCTGGAGCAGCCTCTGGCTGGCGTTCGTCGCTGTGGCGCTTTGTGCGGCGGCGGCGCTGGCCATCGGCGTCGCGCCCACGCCGGCGCTGCTTGCACTCGCCGCCAGCGGCGCCTTCATCGTCTACACGGTGGACAGGCTGCGCGACCTCGAACGCGACCGCCACACCGCGCCGCAGCGCAGCGCC
The DNA here is from genome assembly GCA_020027245.1 of Myxococcota bacterium. Lineage (GTDB taxonomy): Bacteria > Myxococcota_A > UBA9160 > UBA9160 > UBA6930 > JAHRAN01. Next base: position 7,512 of record JAHRAN010000215.1, on the reverse strand, counting down.
TTCGTCACCCGCTTCCGCCCCTGGCTGCTCACGCTGCTGACCGTGGCGGCGCCGCTCGCGCTGCTGGCTGGCTTTGCCGCCGGGCCGCGCGTCGTCGTCGCCGCCGCGCTGATCGCGCTGCTCGGCTTCTACCACCGACGGATGAAGCAATTCTGGCTGAAACCCCTGTACCTGAGTGCGGCCTGGACCGGCGTGGCGGTCGGCTTCCCGGCGGCCCACGATCCGGCTGCCGCGCAGGGCGTGTTCCCGGTCGCCCTGCTCATCTTTGCGACGCTGCTCGCAAACGCACTGCTGTCGAGCCTGTGCGATGGCGAAGGGCTCGCGGCAGCGCTCGGTCGCCGCCGCACGCTCTTTGTAGCGGCAGCGCTGCTCGTGGCGGCGGCCCTGCTGCCGCTCGCACTGGGCGCGCCGTGGACGCTGCTTCCGATTCCCGCCGCGATGAGCGTCGCCGTGCTGCGCTTCGAGCCGGGCGAGCGCTTCGGCGGCTGGGTCGTTGACGGCGCCCTCGGCGTCGGAGCGGCGCTGGCCTGGCTGCTGGCCAGCGCGGGGAACGCTGGTTAACTTGGGAGCCGCCGGGGCCGTAGCTCAACTGGGAGAGCGCCGCGTTCGCAACGCGGAGGTTGGCGGTTCGATCCCGCTCGGCTCCACCACCCCGTTCGGACTTTCCAAACTGTTTATTGTCGGGGCTTCTATTCGCTGCGGTCTCGGGATTTCTGACCGAGCACGCCCTCGGGGTGGCGCGCGTGGTAGTCGGCGCGCGTGAAACCCTGCGCGCTTTCGAGTGCGGCGGAAAGTGCAGCGAGCACCAGCATCTGGGCTGCCACGCTGGCGCGGGGCGCGAGACCGAGGCCGCCGCCTTCGCGTGCGACCGCGGCGTCGAGCACGACATCGGCGCACGAGGCCAGACGCGAAGCCGGGTCGCCGGTCACCGCAATGATGCGCGCGCCGAGTGTGCGCACCGCGGCAACACTCTCCGCGAGTGCGGTCTCGCCGCTGTTCGAGATCGCGATCACCACATCGCCCGCAACCACCTGACCGGCGCTGCCATGAACCGCCTCGGTGCCGTGTAAAAAAGTGGCTGGCGTGCCGGTCGAGGCGAAGAGCGACGCGGCGTAGTGGGCGATGTGCTCGGGCTTGCCGATGCCGGTTACATGCACGCGGGAGCCTTTGCCGACGGCTTCGAGAATCAACGCCACGGCGCGCGCAAAGGCCGCGTGGTCGAGGCGCGCGCGCAGTGCGGCGAGCTCTTCGAGTGCGGTGTCGAAACTTTTGAGCGCATCGTCCGTCGGTGACGCTGGCGTGTCGGCGTCCCGCGCGGCGGCAGCGTGCTCTACTTTGTCGAACGCCGGGCCGTCGTAGTGTTCGAGCACGGCAGCGCGCGCAAGCTCCGGGTCGTCGGGCAAGGCGCCGAAGTGCTCGACGCAGGCTGCTCCGCAGGCGCAAGCGAGTTTTGCCGCATCCGGCAGCGCGAGACCGGCTTCGAGCGCCACCAGCCAGCCGCCGAGGAAGGCGTCGCCAGCGCCCGTTACATCCACCAGCTTGCGGGCGGGCGCCGCCGCAACGCGCAGCGCCCCCGCCGCACTGGCGATCGCGCAACCGCGCGCGCCGTCGGTCACCACCACGACCTCGTTGCCGAAACGCGCGCGCAGCGCACGGGCGAGCGCGAGCGCATCATCCGCAGCGTCAGCCGCAAACGCGCGCGCAGCAGACGCGGTGGCCTTCAAATGCGTGGCGAGTTGCAGCACCGCGTCCAGAGTTCTGGCGTCGCCCAGACGGGGCACGGCGCTCTCGGGCGGCACATCGAGATCGAGCACGCTCGGCGTCGCCGCCGCGCGCGCAAGCTCGAGCACCGCCTGCACCGCGTCGAGCGGCAACTGCGAGACCTCGGTGGTGACGCGCGCGGCGCTTTGAATCAACGCCTCGTGGTGTTCGTGAATGTGCGCGGCGTGCGTGTCCGAAGTATCACCGGGCGTTATGTAGATGGCGCTCGCGCCGTCGTCGGCCAGATAGATGTCGGCTGTGGTCGTGGCGCGACCACCGGGCGCGAGCCGCCGGGCGATGCCGAAGCGCGCCATCGCCGCGCGCAACAGGCGGCCGCCGCTGTCGTCGGCGCCCTGGCCGAAGATGGCGGTCGGAAGTCCCAGCGCCGCCGCCCAGCCGAGGTGGTTCAGCACCACGCCGCCCACGCGGGTGTGCGTGGTGGCGCCGTCCGGGAAGGCGTGCAGCAGGCCCTTCTCGTCGCCCTTCAGAATGCGCGGCACGCGGTGGTAGCGATCCACCACCATGCTGCCGATGCCGACGGTGCGGCCGCCGCTCACGCCGCGTGCTCCGTTTCCGCAAAGACGGGTGTCGCCCAGATGGGCGCGAGCGTCTTTGTCGAAAGCGCGCGCACATCGGCGAAGGCTTTGTCGAAGCGCGCGGCAGCGGCGGGTGAAAGCGCCGGTGTTCCCTCGGCGACCGCGGCGCTCGTGATCACGCCGCGTTGCAACAGCGCGCGCTTCAGACAGGCAATCGTGTGGTGACCGCCGACCAGCCGCGTCGCCTGACGAAAGGCCTCGAGCACGCGCTTTGTATCGCGCATGCGCTCCACATCGCCGGCGCGACACACCTGCCAGGCGCGCGCCCACTCGCGGGGGAGCGCGTTGGCGGGGCCGGCCACCACGCCCACCGGCAGACCGCCAGCCATGCGGCGGCGTTGCCAGTGCTCGATCAGCGCGCCGAGAAGACCCTGGCGCGGCGCGAAGATGTCAAAAATGAGCAGCGCGTTGCCGACATAAATGCCGAACGCGCCGCGCTCGCGGAAGTTGGCCGCGGCGCGGGTGTAGTTGCCAAGCACCTTGCGCGAGCCGCTCACCTTGACGCCGCGCACGAAGTCGAGCCGCGACAGCGCCTTCACCTGACGCGTGGGGATGTGCGCGTGCTTCGGGTCAACGGCGATCTCGGCGTTGTCGTAGAGATAGACGGGGATGCGGCGGGGTGATGCGTCGAGCAGGTCGGCCACTTCGCGCGCCACGAAGCGCACCGGGTCTTTGATCCCGCGAATCGAAAGCGGCGCGAGCACGGCAGCGTCGGCGCCGACGGCCAGTGCGGCCTCGAGGTTTTCGAGCGTGCCGGTCTTTGTGTGCGCGGTGACGCCGGCCCAGGCCTCGACCGGTCGCGCCAGCGCCAGCGCGGCGTTCTGCTTCGCCACTTCTTCGACGCAGAGTTGCACGACAAAGCGCTGCTTCGTCGCCGACAGGCGGTTCCACTCGCCGCTGGTTCCCGCCGCAAAGACGACATCGGCCCCGTAGCCCTGCTGCATGACGAAGCGCACCACGGCGCGCTGCTCCCGCTCCAGCACTTCGCCGGCTTCGGAGAGCACGGTCGCCACGGGAACCGACAGCCCCGGGCAGGGGCGCATGGTTTCGACGCTTCGCACGGCGCGCGAGAAACTAGCAGCAAGGGGCCGCGCAGCGGACCTTCCGCGCCGCCAGCGCGCTCAGTTGGCAAGCCAGCCCGGGTCGAAGTTCCAAGCGCCGGGTGCTGCGGCTTCGGGGCTTTCGAGTTCGACGCGCAGCGCGCGCAGGCCCGGCGCTTCGACCTCGAACCAAGCGGGCCAGACGCCGCCCTCCGCCACCGGGCCGAAGCGGTAGTGCAGACCCGGCGCCAGCGTGATGCGCCGCAGCACAAAGTCCTCGCGATCAATCCACAGGGCGGCGCCGCCGCTGCGCCCACCGAGTACAAAAAAGTCGTGGTCGCCGTCGTAGCCGAGTTGCAAGCGCGTCGGGTCGCCGCCGAGTGCGGCGAGTTGTTCGAGCAGCAGCTCCGCGCGAATGGTCTGAAGCAACCAGAGCGGCGGCAGCACGGGCAGCGGCCGGGTCAGGCGCACGCCGTTTTTGGCGGCTCCGAACTGCGCGCCCCGGCGCAACTGGCGCTCGATGCCGCCATCCCGCCACTCGACTTCGAGGCGCGCACGCCCCTCCGGCGTCACCCGAAGCCGGCCACGCGCGACCCTGGTCATCTCCGCAGCGGTGCGCTCGAAAGTGTTGACGGCGTGCGCGGTGTCGTCGGCCGCGCCATCGCTGGCGGGCGCGCGGGGCAGCGCCCACACCGTGACACGAAACTGTGTCGGCGCGCTACGCCGGGCGCGCTGCTGCACACGAGCCGTGGCCTCGGCCACCACCTCGGGAGCGGGCGCGCGGGCCAGGGCGGGTTCGACCGCGCCCGTTGTCACCGCGCCACACAGCAGCAGACCAAGCGCCAGCGGCGGCGGTGTTGTCGTCGTCGTTGTTAAAATCCTCACCGCTCGCCACGGAGTGTTGACCCGCCCGCGTACCGCGCCGCAGTCCCGAGTTCGGCTTCGATTTCGAGCAGCCGGTTGTACTTGGCCACCCGTTCGCTGCGGCACAGCGAGCCGGTCTTCAGTTGACCCGCGCCGGTGGCGACCGCCAGGTCGGCGATGGTGGTGTCCTCGGTCTCGCCGGAGCGATGCGAAATCACCACCGCGTACCCCGCGCGCTTTGCAAGTGCGATGGTTTCGAGGGTCTCGCTCAAAGTGCCAATCTGGTTCGGCTTGATCAGAATCGAATTCGCAACGCCGCGCTCGATGCCCTGCGCCAGCAGCTCGGGGTTGGTCACGAACAGGTCGTCGCCCACCAGTTGTACGCGCGCGCCGAGTGCGGTGGTGAGCGCCTGCCACCCCGTCCAGTCGTCTTCGGCCAGCCCGTCTTCGATGGACAGGATCGGGTAGCGCGCACACCAGCGCTCCCAGAATGCGACCATCTCCGTCGGAGTAAGGCGCGCGCCCTCGCTCTCGAGTTCGTAGAAACCATCGCGGTGGAATTCACTTGCAGCCGGGTCGAGGGCGATGCCGATGTCGCGCCCCGGCTCGAAGCCGGCCTGCTCGATGGCCTGCATCAAAAGCTCCATCGCCTCGCCGTTCGAGCCAAGGTTCGGCGCGAAGCCGCCCTCGTCACCGACGCCGGTGGACAGGCCCTGTTCGACGAGCAGCGCGCGCAGGCACGCAAAAGTTTCCGCCCCATAACGCAGCGCCTCGCTGAAAGTCGGCGCGCCGGTCGGGTAGAGCATGAACTCCTGAAGGTCCACATTGTTGTCGGCGTGCGCGCCGCCGTTGATGACATTCATCATCGGCGCCGGCAGCAGCTTTAACGCCGCCCCACCGTCCGCGCCGCCGATGAAGCGATACAAAGGCACGCCAGCCTCGGCGGCGGCGGCGTGCGCAGCGGCAAGCGAAACCCCGAGCAGCGCATTGGCGCCGAGTCGCCGCCGGCCGGGGCTCGGGTCGAGCGCGACGAGCGCACCGTCCAGTTTTGCCTGCTCCGCCAGACCGCCGAGTTCGAAGCCGGTGACGGCATCCGCAATCTCCCCGTTGACATGCCCCAAAGCTCTGGTGACGCCCTTGCCGCCAAAACGGGCCGGGTCGCCATCGCGCAATTCGAAGGCCTCGCGCGCGCCGGTCGAAGCCCCGGACGGCACGGCGGCCTGCCCGCTGCGGCCGCTCTGCGTCGTGACCCGCACCGACAGCGTCGGGTTGCCCCGCGAGTCGAGAATCTCGAGCGCCCGGACTTGTTCGATTGTGACCGGCATTGACCGCTCCGGTGTTGCATCGCCAAAGTGCGCGGTGGGTGGAAACGCACCATAACCCACGACGCCCGCCAACACCGAGCGGTCGCTTCGAGAAAAAATCTGAAAGTTAAACGGGCCCCGCCCTCGGTGTGACGACCGGGCCGGCGGGTGTGTTCAGCAGTTCGGCTTCGACGCCGAAGGTGGCGCGCAGGGTGTCGCGGGTCAGCACCCGGGTGGCGGGGCCGGTGGCGAGCAGGCGGCCCTCGGCGAGCAGCGCGACGCGATCCGCCAGCGCCATCAGCGGCCCCAGATCGTGCGACACCAGCAGCACGCTGCAGCCCGCACGCGAAAGTTCCCGCAGCAACCCGCCGAGGCGCTGGCGATGGGCGAGGTCGAGGTGCGCAGCCGGCTCGTCGAGCAGCAGCACGCGCGGCTGTTGGGCAAGCGCGCGCGCGATGGCGACGAGTTGCCGCTCGCCACCCGAGAGTTCGAAGATCGAGCGCTCGGCGAGCGCTTCGATGCCAAGCCGGTCGAGCGCTTTGATCGCCAGCGCGTGGTCGGCGCGGGTCTCGAAACCGAGCGGCCCCAGGTGCGGCGCGCGCCCCATCAACACCAGTTCGAAGACGCGGTAGGGGAAAGGCGTCAGGGTGTCCTGCGGAACCAGCGCAATGCGCTGTGCGCTGGCGCGACGCCCGAGGGTGGCGAGCGGTTGCCCCTGCAGGTGAACCACGCCGCTTGCGGGCGGCAGCAGACCGGCGAGCAGACGCAGCAGGGTCGTCTTGCCGGCGCCGTTTCGACCGGCGAGCAGCACGACTTCGCCCGCGTCGAGCACGAGATCAACACCCCGCAACACGCGTTCACCACCCAGCACAACGCCCACGCCACGCGCTTCGAGCAAAGTCACGCCGCGCGCTCCCGGCCTGCGCGGCGCAGCAGCCACAAAAAGAACGGCCCGCCGACGAAGGCGGTGACGGCCCCGACCGGCAGTTCGAGGCCGCCCGGGAAGAGCCGCGCCAGCACATCGCAGAGCACCAGAAAGCCCGCGCCCGCCAGCGCCGACGCCGGCAGCAACTGACGGTGATCGGGGCCGAGCACGAGGCGCAGCAGGTGCGGCACGATGAGGCCGACGAAGCCGATCAACCCCGCCACGGCGACGGCGGCGCCCACCATCAACGAGGCCGCAACCAGAAGCAGGCGTTTAACCCGCTCCACCTCGACGCCGAGCGCCGAAGCATTTTCCTCGCCGAGCGCAAGCAGGTCGAGGGCGCGGGCGAGTGGCAGCGCGCAGGCGAGACCCGCGCACAGGAACACCGCCACCCAGCCCGCCACATCGGCGCGGGCGGCGGACACGTTGCCGATCAGCCACAGGAAAATTGAGGCGCCGTGGGTTCGGTCCGAAAGCGTGGCGAGAAAAACGATGACCGCCGAGGCGAAGGCGTTCAGTACGACGCCGGTCAGCAGCAGGGTGCTCGGCGCGAGCCGGCCGCGCGGGCCGGCGAGGGCGAGCAGCGCCAGCACGCTGATCACCGCGCCCGCAAAGGCGGCCGGCGGAACGACGGTGTAGCCCAGGCCGAAGCCCGCGCCGAGTGACAACACCAGCACGCCGCCGAGCGCCGCGCCGCCGGAGACGCCAAGAATGTACGGGTCGGCAAGCGGGTTGCGCAGCAGCGCCTGAAACAATGTGCCCGCACTCGCAAGCGCCGCGCCCACCGAGGCGGCGAGCAACACCCGTGGCAGGCGCACGCGCCAGATGATGTCGTGACTGCTGCCGCTGCTGCGCGCTTCGTCCCCCGTGAGCGCCTGCCAGACTTCAGCCGGCGGGAGATCACTCGGCCCCAGCAGAACGCCAAGCAACGCAGCGAGCAGAGCGAGCGTTGCCAAAAGCGCCAGATGCCAGGCAATGCGCGCCGGCGTCAGCCGCCTCAAGGCGCAAGCGACCGGGGTGCT
>JAHRAN010000200.1 GCA_020027245.1 Myxococcota bacterium | reverse complement strand
GCGACGGCATAGGTTATGCGTGGAGTGCGATGCCGGCGGTCGGCTCGTTCACGGGCGGCGTCACCAACACCGCGTCGGTTGGCTGGACGCACAGCGTCGCCACGACCACGACCGTTACGCTGACCTTGACCGTGCGCGATGCCGCGCTGAGCGACACCGACACCGTAACCGTGACCGTGCAGCCGCCCGTCAACCGCGCGGCGATTTTCGCCGGCGACCTGACCGGTGGCATCAGCGAAGACGCGGCGCCGAACACGACGAGCGGCACGGCGACCCATACCGACCTCGACGCTTCGGACCCCGACAATGTGTTCATGGCGGACACGGCCACGAGCGCGCTCGGCAGTTTCACCATCACCGCCGCTGGCCGTTGGACCTATACGCTCGCCAACGCCGCCGACGCCGTGCAAGCGCTTGGCGCGGGCGCGACGCGCACCGACACCTTTGCGATCCAGTCCGGCGATGGCACGCGCGGCGCGGTCACCATTACCGTCAGCGGCGCGAACGACCGACCGATGGCCGCCATTGACGAGCCGGCGGCGGACCTGGAAATCCCCTCGGGCGCGCCGGTTGACTTGATGGCGCAGGCCAGCGATGTGGATGCGGGCGATACGCTCACTTACACCTGGCGCAGCAACCCGGTGGGCGCCGGTGTCATCGCCACCGCCACCGGCCCCGACCCCGACACGCTGTGGATGGCGCCCGAAGTGCCTGCTGGTCAGCCGGTGTTGACGGTGACGCTCACGCTCACCGTGAACGACGGCAGCGGCGCGGCCAACGCCACGGACAACGCGATGGTTGCGGTGCGGGTGCAGCCGATACCGCTCGGCCTGTGCGCGACCGATGCCGCGCCGCGCACGGCGGCGGTGCGCAACACCATCCTCGCCGCATTGGCCGGCAACCCCGCCTGCGAGACGGTCAGCATGATGGACTTGAACGACTTGTCCGCGCCGGTGGACTTGTCCGGCGGCGGCATCACCGAGCTTGCGCCGAACGACTTCGAGGGTCTGACATCGGTGCCCGAACTCGACCTCAGCGGCAACACCATGCTGACCACGCTGCCCGAGGGTGTGTTCGAAGACCTGGACGCGCTCGAGGCGTTGGATTTGTCTGGCAACGCCAACCTGAACATTCCGCCCGGCGCGCTCGATGATGTCACCGGGACGCTTGCGATGCTGGATCTTTCGGGCACGCCGCATGCGACGCCGCCGACCGTGGCGCTGGAAGCGCCGGCGAGTGCGACGGTCAGCCGCGCTGCCACCTTCACGGTCAGGGTCAGCGCGCCGCCGCTCAGCGCGCTGCGCGTGGACTACGAGTTCACGGTGACGCCGCCGCCAGCGACGACGCTCACGACTCCCCGCTCCGCACTCCGCGCGGCACAGCACTCCACTGTGAGGACGACGCACGACCGGGGCAGCGCCACCATCGCCGCGGGCGAAACCCGCGCGACCTTCGGCGTGACGCCGGGCATGGCTGGCGAGCTCCGCGTGACGATTGCGAATGTGGTTGCGCTCGATGGCGGTGGCGACGCCATCCGCGCCGCCGTGTCCAATGTCCTGATCGCGCCCATCGCCCCGGATGCCCAACCCACCGCCACGGTGACGGCGACCAGCAGCGCGAACCTCGACACACTGAACGAGGTGGTGCTGCCGGAGGTTTTGCGGGCGATGGCGGGGCGCACGGCGAAGGCCATCGAGGGGCGCATCAAGCGCGCCGAGGCCGAGCGGGCTGCAGGCGGCCCGAGGCGCGCGCTGACGCTGGCCGGCGGCGACCTGCTCGGCGCGAACGCCGGCAACCATCTGCTCCGGCAGGTCATCCACACCCTGGACAACGACGGCGGCAGCAGCCTGAGTGCGCGCGACCTGCTCCTCGGTGGCGACTTCGTGCTGCCGCTGCAAGCGGCAAGCCGTTCGGCGGATGCCGCCGGTGTCACCGTGTGGGGCGAGGGCGACTACACAAACATTGACGGCGAAGCGCGCGGCGTGGACTGGGAAGGCCAGCTCTACGGCGCGCACCTGGGGGCGGACTTCTGGCTTTCGCCCTCGGCGCTGGCGGGCCTGGCGCTTTCGTGGAGCGAGAGCGTGGTGGATTACGAGCTGGGCGGCGACGGCGGCGAGCACCGGCTCGCCATGGCCAGCGCGCACCCGTACCTGGGTTGGAGCCGGGACGGCCTGTCGCTCTGGGCGACGGCTGGCTACGGCCAGGGCGAACTCGAAATCACCCCGACGGGACAGCGCGAGGCGGAGATCGAAAGCGAGGCGGAAATGATGAGCGCGGCCATCGGCTTTAGCGGCGCGTTGTGGCGGACGGGCGGCTTCGCGCTGAATGTCCGGGGCCGGGCGAGCTATGCCACCCTGGATGTAGAAGAGGCGGAGGGGATGTCTGCGGTGGATATGTATGTCTATCGCACGAACCTGGGTTTCGAGGCGGCGTGGAGCGCCCAGCTGGATAACGGTGGGACGCTGCATACGGAGCTTGCGGCGGGTTGGCGTCACGAGGGGCGGGACGAGGAAGTCCAGCACGCCGAGGGCGAAAACGGCGCGGAGTTGCGCGGCAGCGTGCGCTACATCAACCCGGCCACGGGTCTGAGCATGGAACTCGGCGGCCACGGCCTCTTCGGGCGGGACGACTACAGCGAGTGGGGCGTCCATGGCGGCCTCGCGCTGGGAGCAGCCGGCGGGCGCGGTCTCTCCCTCAGCCTGACGCCGAGCCTCGGCACCACGCCGCGCAGCCTCGACCAGTTGCTGGAGCAGAACCTGAGCCGGGACACCCGTCACAAGCCGAGCAACCGGCGGCTCGAAATGGAACTCGGCTACGGCCTGGGCCTGCGCGAGTCGCTGCTGACGCCGTATGCAGCGTTGACGCTGAGTGACGACGGCCACATCTGGCGTCTCGGCAGCCGCCTGCACACCAGCGACGGCTTCCGCAGCCGCCTCGAAGCCCTGCGCGAAGAGCACAACAACCAGAAACCGGCACACAGCATCCTGCTGGAGATTGACTGGGATCTCTAACCTTAGGTGCCCTCTCCCCTAACCCCCGAGGGGCTAACGCCCCTCCCCATCCCTTTGACCGCGCCGAGCCGCTGCCGGAAGCGGGAGAGGGGAACAAGAGGACACAACCGTCGCCCATTAAGGTTCGGCACCGCCACCCTCACCCTAACCCACTCCCTCAAAGGGAGAGGGAACCGGAGAGGAGAGGGGAACCGATCCCGAACCTTAATTAAGCGGCGCCGCTTCATCTCTTCTTAACCCTCTCCCTTAGGGAGAGGGGGCGATGGGCCATAAAGCCCATCGCCACGGGCCTTGTAGCCCGTCGCCGGGTGAGGGTGGCGTCGCCGCCGCTTCGATCCCCGCCACTGCCGCAGCCGAGATGCTTATGCACCCCGCGCGGTCAGCGTTTGCGGAGCAGGGTCAGGCCGTCGGCCAGGGGGAGCATGGCGCAGTCGAAGCGGGGGTCGAGGACTGCGGCGTCGTTGAAGGCGCGGAGTGCGACGGTGTCATCGCTCTGGTCGGCGGTGTTGATCACCTGACCGTTCCACAAGACATTGTCCACCAGCACCAGGCCGCCGTCGCGCAGCCGTGGGTAAAGCAGTTCGAGGTAGTTCGCATACCCGGTCTTGTCGGCGTCTATGAACGCGAGGTCGAAGTCGGCGCGCTCGGGCAGCGCGGCCAGGGTTTCGGCGGCGGGGCCGAGCCGTATTTCGATGCGCCCGGCGACGCCAGCCTGCGCGAAAAATTCACGCGCCAGCGCCGTCCACTCTTCGGATAGGTCGAGGCACAACAGCGCGCCGTCCTCGGCCAGGCCGCGCGCAATGGCCAGCGCCGAGTAGCCGGTGAAGGTGCCGATCTCGATCGCGCGCCGCGCGCCGATGGCCCGGGTTATCAGCGTCATGAAGGCGCCCTGCTCGGGCGAGATCTGCATCATCGCCAGCGGACCGAGTTCTGCGGTGCGCGCAATCAACCGCCGCTGCACTTCGTCGGGCGGCGCGCCGTGCGCCACCAGATAGGCCAGCAGCGCGGGGTCGAGTCCGAGGCCCTTCGCCATCAGGCGCCCTGTTGCTGTTGCAGCCGCGCGGCCTTCGCCTGCTCGGCCTCGGCTTCGGGGATCATGCCCTTGCGCTGATAGAGACGGGAAAGGCTGGTGTGGGCCAGCACATCGCCGGGGTCGAGGGCGACCAGCTTTTCGGCGGCCGCTACGGCGCCGTCCAGATCACCCGCGCGGTCGAGCGCCATGGCCAACCCGTTCCACGCGATGGCCAGCGTCTCGTCCACTTCGAGCGCGCGGCGGTAGCCGCTGATGGCATCGTCGAAGCGCTCGGCGACGTAGTGCGCAAAAGCCTGCCGGTAGAGTGCGCGGGCATCGTCCATGGCGGCGAGTATAGCCGCGCCAGCCAGCCCGACAGCAAAGCCGCCTGTGGTACGCTCCCGCAGGAGCGCGCACCGAGTCACCGGACTGGAGGACTGCATGCGAGGCAAATGGCGTTGGTTTATCGCCCTCGGCGTGGTGTTGTTCGCGCTGCTCGTGTGGCGTGGCTCGGGCGGCACGCGCATCGAATCGGGCAGCCTGCTGGTGATCACGCTCGAGGGCGCCTACCCCGAGGGCGTTTCGAACCCGCTGCTCTCGCTCCTCGATGCGGGCAGCCCGTCTTTTGTCGCCGAGCTCTCGCGCTTGCGCAAGGCGCAGCGTGACGAGCGCATCGAGACCGTGCTGCTGCGGCTGCGCGATCTGCAACTCGGTTGGGGCCGCGTCGAGGAACTGCGCAACACCATCAAGGTGCTCGGCGAGAGCGGCAAGAACACCATCGCCCTGCTCGAGCAGGAGGGTTTTGGCGACAACGCGGCCTACTATCTGGCGAGCGCCACGCAGCGGGTCGTCATCACGCCGGCGGCGCACAATCCCTTCGTCGGGCTCGCTGGCGAGTCGCTGTATCTCGGCGGTTTGTTCGAGAAGATCGGCGTCAAGGTGGATTACGAGCGCATCGGTCGTTACAAGAGCGCCGCCGAAAGTTATGCGGAAACGGGGCCGAGTGACGCGACCCGCGAAATGGACGAGGCGCTCTTTGATTCGATCAACGCGATCTTCGTGCAAAACATCGCCAGCGCGCGGGGCATGAGCCCCGATGCGCTGCGCGCGCTGATAGACACGGGGCCGACGACGCCGGAAGAATTGCGCGACGCCGGCCTGGTGGACGCCATCGCCTGGTATGACGAAGTGCTGGACGAACTCGGCGACCCGCCACGGGTCAGCGCCGGTCGCTACGACGAGGTGGAGTTTGCGGACCTGGACTTCTCACCCGAGGCGCAGTTCGCGCTGGTGTATGGCGTCGGGCCGGTGGTGACGGGCCAGGGCAACGCCTACAGCAACAACCCGGCGCTGGCCGCCGACACCGTCGTCAAAAATCTGAAGCGCGCGGCGAAGGACGATGACATCGAGGCGATCGTGTTCCGGGTGAACAGCCCCGGCGGCTCGCCGCTGGCTTCGGATCTGGTGTGGCGCGCCATCCACGCCATCGAAAAGCCGGTGGTGGTTTCGATGTCCGACCTCGCCGCCTCCGGCGGGTACTATGTGGCGAGCGCGGCGGATCGCATCGTCAGCCAGCCCGGCACGCTCACCGGCTCGATCGGCGTGTTCGCGCTGCGTCCCTACTTCGGCGGGCTTTATCAGAAGCTCGGTCTCGGCACATCGCCCGTCACCCGTGGCGCGCGCGCCGACCTGCTGCTTTCGGGCGAACCGCTCTCCGATGCTGCGCGCGATGTGCTGAAGCGGCAAATTGATTCCATTTATGAAAAGTTTCTGGCGCGGGTCGAGAGCGGGCGCGAACTCGAGCGCGACGCCATTGACGCCGTCGGACGAGGCCGCGTCTGGACCGGCGCGCAGGCGCTCGAGCACGGGCTCGTGGATGAACTCGGTGGCCTGCACGAAGCGGTGCTGGCGGGCAAGAAGCTGGCCGGTCTCGATGCCGAAGTGGATGTCGCGCTGATCGAGTATGCGGCGTCCGAGGATTTCTTCGAGCAGTTGCTCGACTTGGTCGCGCTCGGCGTGCGCAGCCAGCTCGGGCTTGCGCAAATCCCCGCGCCGCTCGGGCAGATGGCGCGCACCCTCGCGCACTTCGAGTCGGGTCAGCCGCTGCTCTTGCCCGCCGCCTGGTTGGAGATTCGCTGAGTGCAAAGCGGGTCTTGTCGCAGTGCGGGTACAAGGTCGCGGGCGCCATACCCATGGCCCGTGTCATTGCCAGCGACGGCATCGCGCTCCATGCCGAAGCGCATGGCGAGGGCGAAGCCATCGTGTTCTCGCCCGGTTACGGTCAGACGCACGAGAACTTCCGCCCTCAAGTCGAGCCGCTGGTCGCCGCCGGCTACCGGGTCGTGTTGTGGGACTACCGTGGGCATGGACGAAGCGACGCGCCCGCTCTGGCCGAAGCCTATTCGCTGGAGCAGGTGCTCGATGATCTCGCGCGCGTGCTCGACTGGGCGGCGCCTGAAGCACCCGAAGCGCCCGTCGTACTCGCTGGCCTTTCCTTCGGCGGCCTGGCCTCGCAGCATTTTGCGCTGCGCACGCCCGCGCGCGTCGCGGCGTTGATTCTGCTTGCGAGCGGGCCGGGCTTTCGCAATCCCCGCTCGCAGGCGACCTGGGAGGCGCAGGTCGGGCGCACCGCCGACCGGCTCGAGCGGATCGGTTTCGAGGGCTACACCAGCGGGCGCGCCGGCCCGAGCACCGTCGGCCTGCGGCCCGAGTTGCCGGCGGCGCGCGTGGCAGCCCGCGCCATCGAGGCGCAAAACCCGCGCGGCGTGGCGCACTTCGGACGGCGCATCAGCGGCCCGGCCCCCGCGACCCTCGACCGGCTCGGCGAGATCCCCCAGCCGACGCTGGTGCTGGTCGGCAGCCTCGATCACGCCTACCGGCCCGCGGCGCAGGTGATGACCGACAAACTGCCGAATGCGCGCCATATTGAAATCGAAGACGCGGGCCACTGTCTGAACATCGAGCAAAGCGACGCCCTGAACCGCGCGCTCCTGACCTTCCTCGAAAAACGCGAGCGTTGAGCGTGACGCCGGCAGCGAAGCCCGAGGCAAAGCCCTTCGAGGTTCCGGGCGCGCGGCGACCGACGGGGATTTTGTGCGCCACCGGCGGCAGCGACCGGCCCGAGGCGGAGACCTTTATCGGCCTCAAAAGTCTCGGCTTCGACCTGTGCGTGCTCTGCCCCGACGACGCGCCGCATCTCGAGCGCATTCGCGCCGCCGGCATTCCGCATCACGCACTCGCGCCGCGTGGCAGCTTCGACCGCAAGGCGGCGGCGTTCTTGCGCGCGCTGCTTTCGAGCGGGCGCTTCGGCGTGCTGCATCTGTTCAACAACCGCGTCATCACGAACGGGCTCTTTGCTGCGCGCGGGCTCGACATCAAACTCGTCGCCTATCGCGGTATCGTCGGCAATGTCAGCGCGTGGAACCCGATGGCTTGGGCGCGTTACCTGAACCCGCGTCTCGACCGCATCGTGTGTGTGTCCGAGGCCGTGCGCCGTGGTCTGCTCACCGCCGGCGTTCCGGGTTTTCATCGTGCGCCGCACAAGCTCGTCACCATTTACAAGGGGCACGATCTCGCCTGGTATCAGGAGCAGCCCGCTGAACTCGACGCGCTCGGCATTCCCGCCGGCAGTTTCGTCGTGGGTTGCGTCGCCAACTACCGGCCGCGCAAGGGCGTCGAGTTTTTGCTGCGCGCCTTCCAGGAGTTGGGCGATGACCCGGCGCTGCACCTGCTGCTCGTCGGCCAGATGAACGACCCGCGCCTCGAGCGGGTGATTGCGCGCAGCCCGGCGCGCGCGCGCATTCACCGCATCGGCCACCGCCCCGACGCCGCGCAGTTGATCGCCGCCTGTCAGGTGTCGGTGCTGCCGTCGCTGCGCCGCGAGGGGTTGCCCAAAACGGTTATCGAGGCCATGGCGCAGGGCGTGGCTTCCGTCGTCACCAACTCCGGCGGCTCTCCCGAGCTGGTGGAGGATGGGAAGAGCGGTCTCGTCGCGCCGCCCGCTGACGCGCCGGCGCTTTCGCGCGCGATCGCGCGGCTGCGTGCCGACCCGGTGCTGCGCCGCGCACTCGGGGAGGCCGCGCGCGAGCGCATCCGCCGCGCGTTTCGCATCGAGGACACCATCGCCGCACACACCCGGCTCTACCGAAACCTGCTGACCGAGTCTTGAGCACCCTCACCCCTGACCCCTCTCCCAGAGGGAGAGGGGGATAAGAAGAAGAGGAGAGGGGAAATTAATCGAGCGCGGGAGGGCAGCCTCCTCTTATCCCCTCTCCCTCTGGGAGAGGGGGGCGACGGGCTACGAAGCCCGTCGCCGGGTGAGGGTTCTTAAGGCCCGCCGGGCTTGCGCTAGCGTCTGGCAACGCGCGCAGCGGACGGAGGTTTCGTAGCCCATGGGCAAAGTCTACGACGCGATTGACGAGCGCTTGCAGCGTTTCATCGAGGCGCAACATCTGTTCTTCGTGGCCAGCGCGCCGCGCGAGGGCGGTCACATCAATTTGTCGCCGAAGGGCAACCCGAGTTTGCGCGTGCTCGGGCCGCGCGAAGTGGCCTGGCTCGACCTGATCGGCAGCGGCGCCGAGACCATCGCCCACCTGCGCGAGAACGGGCGCGTGGCGTTGCTCTTCTGCTCCTTCGATCAGCAGCCGCTGCTCCTGCGCTTGCACGGACGGGGCCGCGTGCTGGAGCCGGGCGACGCCGACTTCAAAAAATTTGTCGCGCATTTTGACGCGCACGCGCTGACCCGCTCGATCGTGCATGTCGAAGTCGAGCGCATCGCCGATTCCTGCGGCTTCGGCGTGCCGCGCTACCGCTACGAGGGCGCGCGCACACAGTTCGACGCCTGGGCCAAAGCGAAGGACAGCGAGGG
>JAHRAN010000208.1 GCA_020027245.1 Myxococcota bacterium | reverse complement strand
CGCACCTGAGCCTCGGCTTCCGCACGGCGTGGCCGGACAACTTCCTGCGCCCGGTCGCCCGTGGCGCAAGCGTTGCGGAAGCGAGCGCGCGCCTCGAGCGCCTGTGCGCCGACATCATCGCCAGGCTCGGCACGCTGGTATACGGCCGCGGTGAAGAGGAGACCATGGAGCGCGTGGTCGGCGAGTTGCTGCGCGCGCAGGGCGCGATGCTGGCGGTGGCCGAGAGTTGCACCGGCGGCCTGCTGGGCGAGCGCGTAAGCGCCGTGCCGGGTTGCTCCGCCTGGTTTCGCGGCGGCGTCGTGGCCTATTCCGATGATGCGAAGCGCGCGCTGCTGGGCGTTCCAGAGGAGGTGCTGCGTCGCCACGGTGCGGTCTCGGAGCCGGTCGCGCGCGCGCTGGCGCAGGCTGCCCGCGAGCGCTTCGGCGCGACCTTTGCGTTGTCCACCACCGGCATCGCAGGCCCGGCCGGCGGCAGCGACGAGAAGCCGGTCGGCACCGTCTTTGTTGGCTTCGCCAGCGCGGAGGGCAGCGAGGCGCGGCGCTTCTGGTTCCCCTTCGACCGCCAGCGGCATCGGCAGATAACCGTGCAGGCGGCGCTCGACGGTTTGCGCCGCCGCTTGCTGGGCGCCGCCGCACTCGAGGCGGGCTTCGCGGCGCCCCGGGCCGCCGGGCGCGCGGGCGGCGCCGGTGGTGGAGGTCAGGCAAGATGAGCGCCGCTGGCCTTTCCGCCCGCCGCCACGGCGCGGTGCTGCGCGCGTTTTTCGCCCTGCCGCTGCCGGATGCGTTGCAGGCGCCAGTGAGCACACTCGTCGAGGCGCTGCGCGCGCGCGACAACGGCGCTTCGGTGCGCTGGGTGCAGCCCGGCAACCACCACCTGACCCTGCGCTTTCTCGGCAACGTGGCGCGCGAGCTGGTGCCCGAGTTGAGTGACGCCGTGACGGACGAGTTGCGCGATGCAAAGCCCTTCGACATCGAACTCGGCGCGCCCGCGCCGTTTCCCTCGGCCTCGAAGCCGCGCCTGGTGGTGCTCGACTGCGCGCCGCTCGCGCTGATCCAGGCGCTGGCCGAGCGCATCGAGCGGGCGCTCGAAAGTTTCGGCTTCGAGGCCGAGAAGCGCAGCTTTCAGGCGCACCTGACCCTCGGTCGCCTGCGCGCGCGGCGCTGCCCGGCGCTCGAGGCGCCGCACACAGCGCCCGGCCCGGCCATCGCCCGCTGGCGCGCCGACCGCGTGCTGCTCTTTCAGAGCGTTCTCGAAGCCGCGGGCCCGCGCTACACGCCGCTTGCAACGATTCCCCTCGTGTCCGCCATGTCGGTGGCCACGGACAACCAACCCACTTTGCGAATGGAGAAAGACTGATGGCCAGAAGTGAAACGCGAACGAAGTACGCACCGAGCACGAAAAAGGATCAGCGGAAGCAGGCGATCGAGTTGGCGCTCAGCTCGATCGAGAAGCAGTTCGGCAAGGGCGCCATTCTGACGATGACGGAGGATTCCGTTGATCGCAGCGTGCGCACCTTCTCGAGTGGCAGCGTGAGCCTCGATCTCGCGCTCGGCATCGGCGGTTACCCGCGTGGCCGGGTGGTCGAGGTGTACGGGCCGGAGTCGAGCGGCAAGACCACGCTCGCGCTGCACGCGGTGGCCGAGGTGCAGCGCGCGGGCGGTGTCGCCGCCTTCATTGACGCCGAGCACGCGCTTGATGTGAACTACGCGCGGCGGCTCGGCGTCAAGATCGAGGATCTGCTGGTCTCGCAGCCGGACACCGGCGAGCAGGCGCTGGAAATCTGCGACGTGCTGCTGCGCAGCGGCGCCATTGATCTGGTGGTGATTGACTCGGTGGCGGCGCTGGTGCCACGCGCCGAGATCGAGGGCGAGATGGGCGACCACCACGTCGGCCTGCAGGCGCGGCTGATGAGTCAGGCGCTGCGCAAGCTCACGGGGACGGTCAGCAAGTCGAACGCCACGGTCTTCTTCATCAACCAGATACGCATGAAGATTGGCGTCATGTATGGCAACCCGGAGACCACGAGCGGCGGCAACGCGCTGAAGTTCTACTCCTCGGTTCGGATTGATGTGCGGCGCATCGCGGCGATCAAGGACGGCGATCAGATCGTCGGCAACCGCACGCGCGCGAAGGTGGTGAAGAACAAGGTGGCGCCGCCCTTCCGGCAGGCCGAGTTCGACATCATCTACAACGAGGGCGTCTCCTTCGAGGGCGACCTGATAGACCTCGGCGTGGCCGAGAAGATGATCGAGAAGAGCGGCTCCTGGTTCTCCTACAACGGCGAGCGCATCGGCCAGGGCAAAGAGAACGCGCGCCGCTTCCTGAA
>JAHRAN010000187.1 GCA_020027245.1 Myxococcota bacterium | reverse complement strand
TCGAGTGCGCGCCCGCAGAGGATTCGGAAGCCGCCCTGCATGCGCAGGTCACAACGCTTGCTCCCGCGTTCGCAACGCTGTCGCGCGCGGCCGATGTCAGCAGCGGCGCGCTGCTGGAGTTTCAGGCGCGCTTCACCCGCTTTCAGGTGCTGCTGCATGCGCTCGACGAGCAGCGCAGCCTGCTCCTGCTCTTGACCCGGGGCGCCAGCCCCCGGCGCGCCCGCTTTCACCTGCGCAACCTGTTGCGCGAGCACGCCGACCTGCTCTGAGCGGCGTTGCGCAGCCGTGATGCGAGACGCGCCAGCGGCTGGCCGCTAGGCTTGGGCGATGGCCGGGAAGTCCCTTGTTCACCGCGTTCAGGTACTGCATGGGCCGAATCTGAATTTGCTTGGCGCGCGCGAGCCCGAGCAATACGGCCGCGTCACGCTGCAGGAAATAGACGCGCAGCTCGCTGACTTCGGGCGCGCGCGGGGCGCCCTGGTTCAGAGCTTTCAGTCGAACCACGAGGGCGCGCTGATAGACCGCATCCAGCAGGCCCGAACCGACGCGCAGGGGCTCGTGATCAACCCGGGCGGCTTCACCCACAGCAGCGTCGCGCTGCGCGATGCATTGCTCGCCTGCGCGCTGCCGATCGTCGAGGTGCATCTCAGCAACATTCACGCGCGCGAAACCTTCCGCCATACATCGCTGATTTCGGACATCGCGCTGGGCGTGGTCTGCGGTTTCGGAGCGAGCAGCTACCGCCTGGGTCTCGAAGCCCTGCTCGAACATCTCGAGCGTTGATCGTCGGCTGGTTATTGACCCGCGCGGGCTGAGATGGCAAGCTCGGCGGCGTTGCGCGAGTAGCTCAGTTGGTAGAGCCCCTGCTTCCCAAGCAGGCTGTCGCCGGTTCGAGTCCGGTCTCGCGCTCCAGCCGCCCGTCGATCAGTCTTCCATTCGTCCGCCGATGGAACGGGGCGAGGGGTTCGGGTAATCCGGATACGCGATTTCCCGGAAGGTGCCGGCCTTGGCGCGCTTCATCGTGTAGATCGGCTCGCCGTCCACCGAGACCGTGGCGTCGCCAATCGCCATCGAGGCGCCGCTGGCCTCGAAGTTCACGAAGCGCACGATCTTCACCTCGTAGTTCACCACCTTGTTGTGGGGGCGGATCTGCCCGGCGAATTCGATTTCGCCCATGCCCAGCGCGCGCCCGCTGCCGAGCCCGCCGTTCCAGGCGCAGTAGAGGCCGAGCATCTGCCACACCGCATCCACGCCGAGGCAGCCGGGTTGCACCGGGTCTTGCAGGAAGTGGCATTGAAAGAACCAGTCGTCCAGCCGGATGTCGCGCTCGGCGCTGATGCGCCCCCGGTTGCCGCTGCGCGAAATGTGCGTGACGCGGTCGAGCATCAGCATCGGCGGAATCGGCAGCCGCGTGATGAACCCCTCGGGCGGGTCTTCAATCAACGTGCCGTGGCCGATCGCCAGAATTTCCTGCTGCGTCAGGTGATCTCGCTCACAAAATTCGTCGTAGCGCACGAGGCCCTCCGGGTCGGTCGCTGCCGGTGAATGGGGTTGAGTGTACCGTGGCGGCTTGCGGCGGCCCGCCCGGCGTGGCCGGTTCAATCATCCGGGTGGCTCTCGAAGCCGGGCACGCCCGGATCGCGCTCGACGCCGAAGCTGTTCAGCGCCATCGCAACCAGATGATACTGCCCGACGGTGAACACCAGATCCATACACTGCTTTGTGTCGAAATGCGCGCCGAGCGCGCGCCAGGTCGCGTCGCTGATGCGCGCAGACTGGTGCAGCTCGTCGGCGGCGCGCAGCAGGAGGGCGTCCTGGACGCTGAGCCCCTTTGCATCGGGGCCGACGCGGGTGCGGGCGATGCTCTCCTCGTCGAGCCCCAGCGCCCGCGCAATCAGCAGATGCTGCCCCCACTCGTATTCGCTGCGGCACAGCCAGCCCGTGCGCAGAATCAAAAGCTCGCGCGCGCGGGCCGGCAGCGTGGATTTGCCGAGCACGTGGTTGGCGAACACCAGCCAGCGCCGCAGCAGCTTCGGGTGTCGCGCCAGGGTCGAAAAAATGTTGAGCACCCGGCCGCCGCCGATGCGCGCAAGGGGCGTCAGCACTTCGCGCGCTTCGTCGTCCCACTCGGCTTCGGGGAGCGGGGGAATGCGCGGCGTTTTGGGACTCATCGGGCGCTCCCAATGCTTGCGGCGGCTTCGAGCAGGCCAACCAGAGTCTTGCGGTCGGGGCCTGTCACGGGCGTTTCGCGGGTGTCGCGCGCGTGATAGACATCGAGCACGCGCTGCCGAAGCTCGGGATTGTTAAACAGTTCGCCCGGCGGGTCGAGCAGGTTGAAGCTGCGCATGAAGGCGCGCAGTACGCTGGCGTCGGAGTGCAGCGCCGGGATCAGACCGTGCTGCACGAGCGCGCGCATGAACGCGCGCGGGTTCGCCTCGCCCGTCGCCGGGGCGCCGGGGGCCGCGTTGTCGTCGCGCCAGTTGCGCGCCACCTCGGCCGCCTCGCGGTCCTGACGGCGCGAAAGCTCATACCAGGGCAGTAGCTCGCGCTGCACACCGGCTTCGAGCGCGCGCGCGAGGGCGACCGGGTCGCCTGCACCGTGCTCCTCGATGGCGTCCACCAGCAGCAAGGCGTTCACCAGGCCGAGGCTGCAACCGCGTCCGTAGAGCGGGTTGGTGTGGACTGCGGCGTCGCCGATCGCCACCACGCCGGGCGCGAGCGGCGCGTCCCCGTTCAGCAGCAAGCGGGTGTTGCGCAGCCCGTCCATCGTGTGCACCGGGCTGATCGGCTCGGCGAGAGCCGGGTTCACCCAGCGCGTTGTCGCCGGCAGGGCGCGCGTGGCGGCTTCGAAGGGCGCTGCGTGCAGCAGCGCGCGCAGCGGCCGGTCTTCGGGAAGTGCGGCGAGGGTGATCGAGAAGACGCCCCTGTCGCCGTGGAAGACGGCGTATTTGAGGAAGCCCAGGTCTGCGCCGAGGGGAGTGTCGCGTGGCGGCGGGGTGGCGCCCGGTCGCAGGCGGTAGAAGCGCGAGCAGTAGAAGACGCCGCAGCGCTCCGATTCCAGGGCGGGGCGCGGGAAGCCGGCGGCTTCGAGCCAGTCGGGCAGCTTTGAGCGCCGCCCGGATGCATCCACCACCAGCGCCGCCGGCAGCGTGAAGTCTTGGCCGTGCCGCCGCAGGCGAAGCCCCGCAACCCGGTCGCCCTCGCGCAGCAGCCCCGTCACCCGACAGCCAGCCCGGTATTCAATCCCCGGCGCGTCTTGCACCTTGCTGCGCAGCACCCACTCGAAGGTGACGCGGCGGCAGGTGAGCAGGGTGAGTTCCTCGTCACCCGGCTTCGGGGAAGTGTCGTCCATGCCTTCGCGCAGCAGGCTGGACAAGGGGAGTTCGCCCGCGCCGCAGGCAAGCAGCGCTTCGAGCACATCGGGCAGCCGCTCGCGCAGCAGGTTGCGGCAGCGCGCCAGAAAGGCGTGCGAGTGCCAGAGCTGCGGCGCGCCACGCCGCTCCCAGCATGCGAACGCGCGGTCCGGGTCGGGCGGCAGCTTGGCGTCGTCGCGTTCGAGCAGCAGCACAGGCCAGCCCGCGCGCGAGAGCCCGAGGGCCGCGCCGAGACCGGCGATGCCGCCGCCCACGATCACCACGCGCCCCGGCAGCGGCGCCTGCGCCCCGGAAAGCGGTTTGGACGGCACAGCACCCCGCATGGCTCACGGCACGATAGCCGAGTTTCAAGCCGCCGTGACCAGCGCCCGGGAGCGGCATCAGAAGTGGCGTCTTAAACAGCCCGGTTGATTGCGCCCGGCGCGAAGTCTCGTGCGGGGTGCGAAGGAGCGAGAGTTCAATGACCCGAACCCGATTCCGATTCACAGCGATTGCGCTTTCGGCGCTTGGCCTGCTGCTTTTGCCCGTGGCGAGCCAGGCCGCCAAGGACCCGGTGCAGCAGAGCCTGTTCGGCGTGGCGATTGCGGGCGCCGACCCCGTCGCCTACTTCAGCGAAGAGCGTCATGTCGAGGGCTCGTCGGACTTCGAGGCCGAGTGGATGGAGGCCACCTGGCGCTTCGCCAGCGCCGAAAACCGCGACCTCTTTCTGGCGGAGCCGGAAAAGTACGCGCCGCAGTACGGCGGCTACTGCGCCTTCGCCGTCGCGCACGGCTACACCGCAAAGATAGACCCGGAGGCCTGGCGGGTCGTCGAAGACAAGCTCTACCTGAACTACAGCCCCGAGATACAAAAGAAGTGGGAGGCGCAGCGCGACGCCTTCATCGAGCGCGCCAACGAGAACTGGCCGAAGGTGCTGGACAAATAACAGGGCTGACGGGCGGCGGCGTGGCGGCGCTGCGCTTGCAGCGCGCGCTTGCGCCGACGGGTGCGCGCACGGCCCGCCGCTGCATGGTCGCGCCCTCGTGCGCCCGGCCCGAAGAGGTTGACGCGGAGGCCACCGCAGTGACGCGCGCGACATCCGACCCGGCGCTCTGGATCTTCGGCTACGGCTCGCTGATGTGGCGGCCCGGCTTTGTCTTCGAAGCGCGCCGGGCAGCCTGGATCGAGGGCTTTGCGCGCCGCTTCTGGCAGGGCTCGACCGATCACCGGGGCGTGCCCGGCGCGCCCGGGCGCGTGGTGACCCTGCACCCGACGCCGGGCGCGCGCTGCCACGGCGTGGCCTACCGCGTGGCGCGGGCCGCGCGGGCGCGGGTGCTCGCAGCGCTCGACCAGCGTGAGCGGGGCGGTTACCGCCGCGAGCGCGTGGCCCTGCATCTACCCGCCACGCGGCCCGGCGCGCGCACGCGCATCGAGAGCGGGCTCGTCTATCGCGCGCTGCCCGACAACCCGAACTATCTGGGCCCCGGCGACCTGGATGAAATTGCGCAAGTAGTGGCGCAGGCGCAGGGGCCGAGCGGCTCGAACCACGAATACCTGAAGCGGCTCGCCGCCACTTTGCGGAGCATGGGCTTCGATGAGCCAGCGCTCTTCGAACTCGAAGCGCGGGTCGAGGCGCTGACCGGGGCTGCCGGGGTGCTTCCGCACCCCGCCCCCACCTTTTGACCGCCCCGAGCGGCTGCCGGAAGATTCAGGGCGTGGCTTGTGGGTAGACGCGCCCGTCTTGGGCCGCGCCCTTGGCGCGGCCAGTTACAACATGGCAGGCGCTTCGCGCAAGTCCGGGGCGCCGGTCGCTGACGCGACCGGCATTTTACTCGTTACCGCTTTCGCCAGCGGTGGGAGGGGGTTGAAGCGGCGGCTCGACTGGCGGGGCGGTGTCGCTACCCGGCGCCGGTGCGCTTTCGACCGGTGTGTGTTCCTGCGGCGGCGGGGGCGGTGGCGCGCTCGCCGACGGGACCGGGGCCGGCTCCGCCAGCACGCGCAGCTCTTGGTAGGCGTCGCCGATGAATTTCACGAAGCGGTCGAGATCCGGCAGCAGCTCGTAGTCCGCGTTGAAGCCCCAGCACAACTGCCCGTCATAACTGAAGAGCGCGATGCCGAGGCCGAGGTTCTCGGTCAACGGCACCAGCGGGAAGCTGCGCTCCATGCGCGAGCCGAACAGGTGAATCGGCACCTGCGGCCCCGGCACGTTGGTGACCACCAGGTTGAAGGGCTGAAGGCGGGTGGCGTTGCGCGCGCCGAGGGAGAGCAGCGTGGCCGGCGTCCACTCCGCCACCTGGGTCAGAAGCTCGGCGCCGACCGCGCTCTTCGACTGCTTCAACTCGAGGGTGCGCTCGGAGATCAGGCGCAGCCGCTCCTGCGGGTCGGCTTCGGCGACCGGCAGGTTCACGAACCAGGCCGAGACGCGGTTGCCGAGGTTGCCGCGCTCGTCCTCGCGCCGCACGCTGACCGGCGCCATCACCGTGAAGTCGAGGCCACTGAGTTCTACGCGCCGGTATTCGAGGAAGCGGCGCACGGCGCCGGCGACGATGGCCAACACCAGATCGTTCAGCGAGCCGCCGAGGCTCTTGCGGATGGCCTTCAACTGGTCGAGTTCGTGCACGATCCAGTCGAAGCGCCGGTGCGGGCCGATCGGCTGGTTGAAGGGCGTCGGCGATGCGCTGCGCAGCGTCATGCCGATCATCTCGCTGGCCGCGCGCAGCCGGGACAAAAGCTCCCGGCGCTGGTTCTGCGCCTCGCCGATCAGCTTCCAGCCCATGCCGCGCAGGGCAGACAGCGGCAGCATGATGCGGCGCAGCACTTCGTCGCGCAGCAACTGGCTGCCGCCGGGCGCGGGCCGTGGCATGAAGGGGGGCGCCTCGACGATTTCGAACTCCGGCGTCGGACTCATCATCACATTCAAGAGGTCAACGCCGGAGACGCCGTCAATCATGCAGTGGTGGGTCTTGTTGATGATGGCGAGGCGGTCGCCCTCGAGGCCTTCGACCACCCAGAGCTCCCACATGGGTCGCGTTCGGTCGAGGCGCTGCGCCATCACCCGCGCCGCCAGCGCCTTGAGTTGCGCCTCGTTGCCGGGGCGGGGCAGGCTGGTGTGACGCAGGTGGTAATCGAGGCTGAA
Organism: Myxococcota bacterium; assembly: GCA_020027245.1. GTDB lineage: Bacteria > Myxococcota_A > UBA9160 > UBA9160 > UBA6930 > JAHRAN01. The sequence continues at coordinate 3,516 of JAHRAN010000187.1, read as the reverse complement.
GTTGGGGTCGTCTATCCAGACGGGCGAGCGCTCGATGGGAACCCAGGCGAGTTTCTGCCGGTAGCGCGGGATGCGGTGCAGCAAGCCGCTGATGCCCCGGCGCAGCAGGTCGAGGTCGAGCGCGCCGTCCGCCCGCCGCAGCGGCGCGGCCTCGTGGATCGCCACCGAGGCCACGTGCATGAATGCGTTGGGGCGCTCGAGCAGCAGGAAGGAATTATCGAGCGCCGTGAGCCGGTCGTAGTTGTAACGGGACATCGCGCCCCTCCCATCGGTTGATTCCAGGCAGAACATCATACCCGCCACGAATGAGCGCGCCGGTCGCGCCAGCCCCCGGCGCTCCAGACGGGCGCGTCTACCCGGCAACTCCGCCATGAGCTCCGGCAGCCGCTCGGGGCGGTCAACGGGTGGGGCGGGGTGCGGAAGCACCCCGGTCAGCCGCTCGGGGCGGTCAAAAGGATGGGACGGGGTGGCTTAAGGCACCCCGGTCAGCCGCTCGGGGCGGTCAACGGGATGGGGGGAGAGCGAGGGCGCGTCGGCGCCCTCGTTCTCCGGGTTCACCAGCCCCGCGGACATCACCAGCTTGAATGCCTCCTCGACGCTCAGGTCAACCCGTCGCAGGTCGCGCTCGGGAACGACCAGATAGAAGCCCGAGGTGGGGTTGGGCGTGGTCGGCACGAACACATTCGCCATCGGCTCCTCGAAGCTGCTCTGAAACACCTGGCTTGCGGCGCCGGTGGTGAAGCCGACGGCCCAGCAGTCGCGCCTCGGATATTCGACCAGCACCACGAGCCGGAAGGCCGTCGAAAATTCCGAGCGGAAGATGGCCTCGAAGAGTTGCTTGACCGCGTTGTAGATGTTGCGCGCCACCGGCACGCGGCTCAGCAGGCGCTCGGTAATGCGCACCAGCTCCCAACCGAAGAGGTGCCGCGCAATGACGCCGCAGAGCAGGATCACGAGCAGCGTGAAGATGGCGCCGACCAGCGGCAGCGAGGGGGGCGACTCGACTTCGGTGAAGAGCAGCGCGAGCAGGTGGGGCAGCAGCAGGTTGTCGAGGTAGGTGACGATCGCCACCATCGCCCAGATGGTGATGCCAATCGGCGCAAAGGCCAGCATGCCCGCCACGAAGTAGCGCTGCAGCAAGGCGCGGATTTTTCGCATGAGCTTTTTCAAGCGAGGTGTCCTCCCGCTTGCGCGAGTATAACAACGCGCCCGCTTGCCTTCGTCCGCACGGGGCTGCGCGTGACGACATCGAACCCTGCGACGGCGTCGCCGAACTGGAACGGTTGGCCCGACGCGCGCAACTTCATGGACCTCGAGCGCTCCCCGCTGTGGCTGGCGCGGGAGATCGAGGTGGTGGCCGCCGGGGAGGGCGCTTAGAAGAGCGGCGCGTCGTCGGGCGCGTAGGCCGTGATCTCACAACTGAGCGAGATCACCTGTGCCGTGGGCGATTCCCAACGCGGCTCGGCTCCCCGGGTCGGAGCGGCGCCGCCGGTCGTGGATTGCATCTCCATGGCGGGGATATAGCACGCGCCAGCGCATCCGCCACCACGGGCCACGTCATTGGGACTCCGGCAGCGGCTTTAAAAGCCGCGGTCAGAAGGCTGGCGCAAGTCCCTGGGACTTGCGCGCCAGCAGGCGCGCCGTGGCCTGCGGCTCTGGCTGGGAGAAGACGCCCTCCTCGTAGCGCAGCAGCGTCAACTCCGGGAACAGCGTGCGCAGCTCGCCGGGCTGCAGCAGGAAGGCGTCGCGCCGGGGCGCGTGGCCGAGCGCACGCTGCCGGGTCGTGAAGGTCTCGAAAATCAGAAAGCCGCCGGGAGCGAGCAGGCGCAACAGCTCGCTGCGCAGCGGCCGATAGAGGAAGTAAAATACGAGAATTGCCGCACAAGAGCCTGTCTGAAAAGGGATTTTTAGGCCGTCAGACTCGAGATCGGCGATGACCCCGGGCAGGCCCCGGGCGCGCGCCCGCCGAAGCGCCTCCCGGTCGTGGTCAACGCCGTAGGCGCGCCAGCCGGCGCGGGCGGCCAGCGCCCCGTTGCGTCCACTCCCGCAGGCGATGTCGAGCAGCACGCCGGGCGCACCGGGCAGGCGGGGCAGCAGCGCTTCGAGGAAAGGGGAGGGCGGGCGCGTCAGATCAGCCTCCGGCAGCGACTTTATAAGCGGTCAATTGGATGGGGCGGCGCGTCAGCGCGCCCCGCGGGCGTCGAGCAGCGCGCGGAGCCGGCCCGGGAAGTCGCTCATCACGCCGTCCACGCCGAGTTCAATGAGCCGCGTCATCTCCGCTTCCCGGTTGATCGTCCAGACGTGGACCTGAAGTTCGTGCGCGTGCGCATGTGCGACGAAGGACTCGGTCACCAGGGGCTGACCGCTGAACGCGGGCGGCACCTGAAGCGCCTGCAGACCGGGGGGCGGCGGCGCGCCCTGCAACACCGCGTGGATGAAAGCCGCGATTTCGCCGCTCGAGGCGCCGAGTGCGGGCTGCAGCCCGGCGCGCGCGATTTCGGCGCGCAGCGTGGCCATCGCTGCGTCCTCACCGGCGGTGAGCAGGGTGCGCGGCGCGCGGTCTGTCTCGCGCACGAGCGCCACCACGGCGCGCGCGAGTGCGGGGTCGGCCTGCTTCAACTCGATGTTGAAGCGCACCTGCGGGAAGGTCTCGAAGACCTCGGCGAGCAGGGGGATGCGGTGACCACGCCCGCGCTCGGGAAAGCTCGCGCCGTCATCGAGGGTGAAGCCGTGGCCCGCATCGAGGCGGCGCAACTCCGCAAAGGTATGCGCCGCCAGCGGCCCCCGGCCATCGCTCATGCGCTCCAGATCGTCGTCGTGCGCCACGACCACCTGCCCGTCGCGGGTCAGGTGCACATCGGTTTCGAGGACATCCGCACCCTCTTCGAGGGCGAGGCGGAAACTTGCGAGGGTGTTCTCGGGGAGCCGGCCCGAGGCGCCACGGTGGCCGAATACGAGCGGCCGCCGCAGTGGCTTAACAAAGAAGGGGTGGTGCGCCATCAAACTCAGTTAACCATCTAATCATTGAACCACCCAACTCATTTAACCATCTAATCGTTCAACCATCTAACAACATCTGGTGCGACACGCTGCCGGTTTGCGTCTTTCCGGCAGCGGTTTCAAGTCGCGGTCAAAAGATGGGCCTGGGCGCGATAGCTCCGGCAGCGGTTCGGACAGCCGCTCGGGGCGGTCAACGGGATGAGCGGGGTGCATAGCACCCCGGTCGCGGTCAAAAGGTGGACAGGGGCGCATAGCGCCCCGCATCTGGTGATCGGCGCGCGCGCCGGTCATGCTTGGGGGGCGGGTCCGCCGCAGCGGGCGAGTGCAGGGGCAGACTATGGACACGGGCATCACATTGGCGACGTTCGGCGCCGCCTTCGGGGCGGGGTTGATCTCGGTGCTCTCCCCCTGCGTGATGCCGCTGATGCCCGCTTACCTGTCTCTTATCTCGGGGGTCTCGGTCGAGGCGTTGTACAGCGAGGAGGTCAGCCCCGGCGCGCTGCGACGCCGCGTGCT
>JAHRAN010000179.1 GCA_020027245.1 Myxococcota bacterium | reverse complement strand
CAGGAGATGCGCGTCACCAACCAGCTCGTGCTGCTGACCGACGCCTCCGGAACGATGGAGCGCAGCCGCACCTTCCCCATGGCCAAGGCGCTGACCCGCGCGCTGGTCGCGGCGTTGCCCGAGGCGTCGGTGCGCGCCGTCCCGGGCGCGCCCTACCGCGTCGGCATCACCGGCTTCGGCGGCAACGAGCGAAGCGGCGCGCGCACAGCGCCCTTCGACCGCGACACCCTCGGCGCAGCGGCGGCGCGGCTGCGACTGCTCGGAGAAGAAGGCGAACACGGCGGCGAGACACCCTACCGCAATGTGTTCGCCGAAACCGCGCGTGAACTCGAAGACGGCAGCGGGCGCGCCGCCGTGGTGCTGGTCTCCGACGGCCGCCCCGACTACCGGAAGCGCGCCTTCGCGGCGGCGCAGCAACTCGTCCAGCGTTACGACGGAGAGCTTTGTCTGCACACCATTCAGGTCGGCGAGAACCGCAGGGGTGGTGACTTCCTGAAGCGCCTCGGCGCGCTCAGCAGTTGTGGCAGCAGCAGCCACGCGAGCGCGCTGCTGAACGTCGAGCAACTGCGCGGCTTCGCGCAGCAGGTGATGTTCGGCGCGGCGACGGTGGCGGCGGCGGGCGACCCCTGCGGTCAGGTGGTGCGCCTGCAGAATGTCGAGTTCGACTTCAACCGCTACAACCTGCAAACGGAGGGCGGGGCGCTGCTCGACGAGATTGCGCGCAAACTGCAGGGCTGCCCTGCGGTGCGTGTGCGCATCGAGGGTCACACCGACCACATCGGCAGCGATGCCTACAACCAGCGCCTGTCGCTGCGGCGCGCGAACACGGTGCGGGCGTATCTCGTCCGCGAGGGCGTCGCCGCTGCGCGCCTCCGCGTGCGGGGCTTCGGCAAAGCGCAACCGATTGCGAGCAACGCCACCGACGAGGGCCGCGCGCGCAACCGCCGCGTGGAACTGCGCCCCGAAAATCCATGATCGTTCGTCGCAATGCGTCGTCGGACGCGGGTATGGCGTGGACGGAGGCTTCGCAGCGCGTCGTGGACGGCCGCGCCTGGCGTGAATTCTGTCGCGCGCTCGAAGCGGCGGGCGACGCCATTTTGCGACCGGGGACGCCCGAAACGCCCTTTCACCGCGCCGAGGGCCTGCGCTACCTGACGCGCCTGCTGCGCGCCGGGCTCGAGAGTCAGGTCGAGTCCGCGGACCCGCGCTACCCGCGCTTCTTTCAACTCTCGAACGAGACCATCAAGATCGGCAACGACAACCCGGACAACATCTACCACAACGCCAATGTGAGTAGCGCCCACAGCTATCGCATCCGCGGGCAGCGCGGCAGCGCGAGTTACCTGAGCTTCTGTAGCACGGGCGGGGGCTACGAGAGCGACGGCGCGATGCAACCCACGGGGCAACTCGACCACGGCGATTTGCACTGCGACGCCCAGGGGCGCTTCGAAATCAGCGTCTCGACCAAACCGCAACCGCGCAACTGGCTGCCGATGCAAGCGCACACGAACAGCATCCTGGTGCGGCAGACTTTTAAATCGCAGCGCGAGCGCGAGGCCCCGGCCAGTTACACAATTGAGTGTCTCGACCCGGACCGCGACGATGCGCTGCAAAGCGATGACATCGAAGCCGCGTTGCTGCGCGCGGCGGCTTTCGTCGGCGGAAGCGCAAACCTTTTCGTCAACTGGATGAATGACTTCGCCGCACATGAGAACCGGCTGCCGCCGAACGATCAGGCGCGCTGCCAGCGCGCGGGCGGCGATGCGAACATTTACTATCACAACAGCCGCTGGCGGCTGGCGCCGGACGAGGCGCTGCTGGTCGAGGTTCTGCCGCCCGAGTGCGAGACATGGAACTTGCAGCTCTCGAACTACTGGATGGAGAGCCTCGACTACCGCTACCACCGCATCCACCTGAACAAATTCACGGCGCACTACGAGCGCGACGACGGCGTGCGCATCGTCATCGCGCATCAGAACCCCGGCGCCGCTTTCCCGAACTGGCTCGACACCTGCGCGCACGACCAGGGCGCGATGCTCTTTCGCTATGTCGGCGCGCGCAGCTTCCCGCCGATCAGGGCGCGCGTGCTGCCCTTCGCCGAGCTCGCCTGAAGCCCGGCGCTCCTCAGCCTGCGGGGATTTCGGTTTCGCAGGTCTCCACCTGAAGCAGCAGCACGCGACCGGCGCGCTTTTGCTCTTCGCGCGCCCAGTCGGCGAGCCCGGCGTCACCGTCGGCGTGAACCTGGGTGATGAAGTCGAAGATGGGCGCGCCTTCTACCGTTGTGCGCACGCGGTTTTGCAGACACCAGACGGGCGCGCGTGTGGCGTCGAGCAGGGCGGGCAGCGCACGGCGCTCGAAGTCGCGCACAAAATCCTCGTGCGCTTCATCTTCGGGCGCGCCGAGCAGAGCCATCAGCAGCAGATCCGCACGCGGATTTTCCGCGCCGAGAATGGTGTCCTCTTCGACGGCATAGATGCGCGCGCTCGGGCGATCCATGAAGCGCTTCTCGTCGGCGACGATGCGCTCGGCCTGCGGCCCCTGAAAGCGCTCGTATAACGCGCGCCCGGCTTCTGCAGTGCGGAACCAGAAGCCGCTTACGACATCGAAGTCCGCCGCGCCGTACAACTCACGGGCGATGTGGTTGCGGATGTAACGGGTGACGCCCTCCATCACCGTCGCCATCGCGAGCGGCGCATGCACGTTTTCGTAGTGATCTCGAAACTGCGTGCGGGTGTGGTCGGGGCGACGGGGGATCAGCGCAAAATTTTTCATGATCAAATGCTCCTTCGCTGGTGGCACGGGCGCGCAGCCCCTATTCTGCTGCGTCTTGAACCCAAACGCGAGCGGCGCGCGCGACAGGCGTTGCACACGAGGAGAACGATGTCGCGCATCGCGCTGCCGGCGCTGGCTCTGCTGCTGCTCGCCTGCTTTGATGCACGGGACGCGGCGCCTCTCGACCACAGCGGGCCCACCGCCGAGTGGCGCGAATACGCCGGTGACAAGGGCGGGCTCCACTGGTCGCCGCTCACGCAGATCAACCGCGCCAATGTGGGCCGCCTCACCCTCGCCTGGGAGCACCGCAGCGGCGACACCGCCGGAGGCGACCGAAGTCAGACGCCGACGACGCTGCAAGTGACGCCGCTCGTGGTCGGCAATACACTTTACTACTGCACGGCGTGGATGCGCGTCTTCGCACTCGACGCCGAGACCGGCGCGGAGCGTTGGGTCTTCGACCCGGTGCTGCAAAACCGCAGCAACAAGGGCCCCTACCCGCTGACCTGCCGGGGCCTCGCCTTCTGGGAGGACACGCAGCCCGGCGCAAGGGGCGCTTGCACGCGGCGCATCCTGTATGGCACGCGCGACTCGGAGCTGCTGGCGCTCGACGCCGACAGCGGGAAACTCTGCGCCGACTTCGGTGTGGACGGGCGCGTCTCGCTGCGCGAAGGCCTGGGCGAACCGCCCGAGTGGGAGTACTACCCGACCTCGCCGCCGGTCATCATCGGCGATACCGCCGTGCTCGGCGCACTGGTCGCCGACCAGCTTCGGGTTGACGCGCCCTCGGGCGTGGTGCGCGCCTTCGATGTGCGAAGCGGCAAAGGCATCTGGGCCTTCGACCCGGTGCCCGAAAACTTCAAGTCGCGCAAGCGCAAGCCCGGCGAGTTGTATCACCGGGGCACGCCCAACGTCTGGTCGCTGATGTCCGCCGACCCCGAGCACGGCCTGGTCTTCGTGCCGACCGGCAACCCGGCGCCGGACAGTTGGGCCGCGAGCCGCGATGGACTCGACCACTTCGGCAGCGCCACGGTTGCACTCGATGCAAAGACCGGCAAGCGCGTCTGGCACTTTCAGTTCGTGCATCACGATGTCTGGGATTACGACACGCCCTCACAACCGACGCTGTTTCAACACCCCGAGGTCGGCGGCGGGCGGCCCGCGCTGCTGCAGCCTACCAAGATGGGGCACCTGTATCTGCTCGACCGCCTGACCGGTGAGCCGCTCTACCCGACGCCCGAGCGGCCGACGCCGCAGGGGGGCGCGCCCGGCGAAACGCTCTCGCCCACGCAGCCCTTCCCGACGCACCCGCCGCCGCTGCATCCCACCACTTTGAATCGCGACAACATGTTCGGCTTCACGCCCATAGACCGCGCCGCCTGTCGCCGAGCGCTCGCAAAATACCGCTTCGATGGCATCTACACGCCGCCCACCCTCGAGGGTTCGATTCAATTCCCGCACACCTCCGGCGGTATGAACTGGGGCGGCGTCGCCATCCATCCCGAGCGGGGTCTCTTGATCACCAATCAAACTCATGTTGCGATGGTGGTGCAACTGCTGCCGCGCGCAGAATACGAAGCGCTGGGCGATGCAAAGCCGCGCTACCCGATTGAACTTTATCCGATGGCGGGGACGCCCTACGCGGTGCGCCGCTTCCCGTTCCTGTCACCGCTTGGCGCACCTTGCAATCCGCCGCCCTGGGGCACGCTCGTCGCGGTGGATTTGCCGAGCGGCGAACTGCGCTGGCGCGTGCCGCTTGGCGGCATCCGCGACATGGCGCCGTTCCCGGTCTGGGCATTGTGGCGCGACCTCGGCGCGCCGAACTTCGGCGGCGGCCTGTTGACCGCCGGCGAGCTCTACTTCATCGGCGCCACCACCGACCAGAGCTTCCGCGCCTTCGATGTGAACAGCGGCAAAGAACTCTGGAGCACGCGCATTCCAGCGCCCGCAAACGCCTCGCCGATGAGCTACCGCCTGCGCCCGGACAGCCGGCAGTTCATCGTGGTCGCAGCCGGCGGCAACCCGCTCACCCGCATGAGCGACGCCCTGCTCGCCTACGCCCTGCCCGCTCCGA
>JAHRAN010000170.1 GCA_020027245.1 Myxococcota bacterium | reverse complement strand
GCCCGGGTGAAGGCGGCGAGATATTCCGCCGCCCGGCCCCGCGCGCGCGCAAAGGGAAAGAGGGAGAAGCCGCGCTCCACCGGACGCCCGACCGGGTCGCACATGAAACCAAACCGGGCGCCGGCGTCCTCGGCCTCGCGCTTGGCGTCCAGCACGATGTACCGGCGCTTCGCGGCGGGAACCGGCAGGCCCCGCATCACCATCGGCAACACGGGGCGCAGCACAAGCTCGACGGGCAGGCGCTCGGCCAGACGCAGAACCCGGCGCATGGCGATGGCGCTGTACGGACTGCGCAGCGACGGAAAGTACTCGAGCTGCAAGCGGCGCTGTGCCGTCGGCGGCGGTTGATTTGCAAAGTCGGGGCGGGTGACGAGCGGCGGCTGCGCCTCCGTCGCGCCGCGCACCAAACGAAGCGCCTGCAGGCGGCGCTCCAGATGGGTCAGGCGATCCACACCCCAGTACCACTCGCCGCCGTAGTACAACATTGCGCTCAGGTAGTGACCAAATCGGTCGCGCAGCGCGTCGCCACGCGCCACGGCCTGACGCAACTGCTCGGGCTCGGCGGCGGGCAACTCCCGCGCCAGCGCCTCGAGCGCCGCACCGCCGCCCTGCCAGAGCGCCGCACCCACCCGCGCCGCCTGCGCTACAAAATCGCCCCTCGCAATGGACGCCGCGAGCAGGCAGCCGGCGCGTTCGAGGGCAAAGGCATCCGGCGCAGCGGCGTCCGGTGGAAAGGCAAGCCCGTAGAACGGCGCCACATCCGCCGCGTCCTTGCGGCCCCACGCTTCGAGCCGCGCGCGCTCCGGCGCGGCGGCGGCCGCAGGCGGGCCGACCAAGTGTGTCTCGAGGGCGATCTCGTAGCGCGCGCACAGCGCGGGAAGCACCTGCGCCACCAACTGACTGTGGGGATCCGCCGGCTCGTGGAAGTAGTGAACGCGGTGCGGCGCGCCCGTGCTGCGCCGGCGCAACTCGGCCAGGTGACGACGCAGCGCGCGCGTGCGGGGATGCGTTAAAAAATAAACAAGGCGTGGTGCTACGCGGCGGACGAGACGACGGGTGAGAGACATCACGCAACCTCGGTGAGCAGCGCTTCACAACCGCTGCCGTCCAGAATGTGGCGCACGGCGCGCGCGGCGTCGGCGTCGAGCGCGGCGAATTCCCGGCGAAGCGCGGCCAGGCACTTGCCCTGATAGGGGAAGACCGGCTGCGTCCAGGCTTTGCCATCCACGGTGGTCTCGAACGCTGCGCCAGGGCCGGCTTTGGTTTTACTACTATGTAACGCCCGGGCATTGGCCAGCAGCACGGGTGCATACACCCGACCGATCTCCGCCAGCAACGCCCCGAGTGCGCGGGCCGCATTCTCGCGCGTGAGCCAGCCGTCGGGCGGCGGCGCAAGCCCCGAGAGATCGTCCATCAGGTCGGTCCAGGCGACAACTCGCGGGGCGTCTCGCAGGCAGATGGCGGCGGGGGTGGGGTCGAACTTCGCCAACTGGGTGAGTTGGGCATAAACGCCGAAATCGCTGGCGCCCGGCCGCTCGCCCATCACGAAGGGACGCTGCTGAAGCAGGCGGTCGAGGATGCCGAGCAGGCGCCGGTAGCTCGCCTCGATGATCGGCGCCGTGGTCTCGTTCGAGCCGACCACATGAAGGCGCTCGATCTGCCGCGCGCGAATCTGGCGGCTCAGCGAAGCATGCCGCGCATCGCTGGCGCAAAGGTTCGTCCACAGCGGCAGGATCGTCCCCGCCTGCTCGATGTCCGGAGCGAAGCGCCAGCGGTAGTGGAACATGGCCTTCGTCAGCCACTCGTCGGCGTAGTCCTCGATCAGGTAGTCGAGGAAGGCCAGGGCCGGGTCGGCGGGCACGACCGGGCGCTCGGGAAATTCCCGCTCGAAGCGGCGGATCAGCGGCGTGCTGTCAACCAGCGCTTCCGTTTCACCCTGCGCATTCGGCAGATAGAATGTCGGCAGCAGGGCGACCCGTGGCGCTGGCAGGCCCGCCGCCTGCGCCTGAGAGCCGATCAGCAGCGCGTAGGGAATGCGCCGGTAGCGCAGCAGCGCCAGCATCTTGCGGGTGTAGGGCGAGCCGGGGGCGCCCTTGAAGCGAAGCGGAAGCGGCAAACTCATCTCACAACTCACTTAACCATCTAATTCTCTAGCGTACTTGTCTATCATATTTTGTGACTATGTGGTGGGCGCGCCCCGATTCGAACGGGGGACTTCCTGCTTGTAAGGCAGGCGCTCTGACCAACTGAGCTACGCGCCCCGGGGTGCTGGCGCACCCCGCCCGCCTTGTTGACCGCCCCGAGCGGCTGTTGGAAAGGGAGAGGGAAAGGGAAGCATATCGGCTGGCAGGGCGTCCGGCGAGGCGCTCAGTCTTGCGGCGGCCACTCGGGATGGCGGGGCCAGTCGTCGGCGAGACGCAACCACGGAAGGCGCTGCCGCTCCCAGATGTGCTGCGTGGGCTGCAAACGCTGTGGCTCGTCGAAGCTCGCCACCGTCAGATCAATCAACCCCGGCAGGAAGTCGGCCTGATAGCTGAGCGTCGTGCCGCAACCGGGGCAGAAGCCACGCTCGACGCCGGGAGACGAGGCGCGGCTGCGAAGCGCCCCCGCCGTGATGCGAAAACGCGCGTGCTCGAACATCGCCCAGGCCACGAGCGGCGCGCCGCTTGCGCGACGGCAGTCGTTGCAGTGACACAGGCTGACGCTCAGCACCGGGGCCTCGGCCTCGAAGCGAAGCGCGCCGCAGGCGCAGCCGCCGCCGTATTTGTCGGGCATTCGTCCTCCGAAACGCGCCGTCTCTGGCGCACCGCGCCGCGTCGTGCGCGCGCGCTTTGATGCCTTACCATATCGAACCCGCCGGACTGCGCGCCCGCGCCGTGAGGGAGGTTGTTTTCGATGGCGAAGGAAAACGCACAGCGCACAGGCGAAGCGCTCGACCCGGGGCGCCACGCGCGGGTTCAACATCAGCCCGGGCTCGCGCTGCTCGTCGGCACGCGCAAGGGCGCCTGGATTCTGCGCCCCGACGAGGCGCGCGCGCAGTGGCGCACCGAGGGGCCGCTGTTTCTCGGCAATGTGATCCACCACGCGCTGCTCGACCCGCGCGACGGCCGCACGCTGCTGTTCGCCGCACGCGCCGGGCACCTCGGGCCGACCGTGTTTCGCTCCACCGACGGCGGTTGCTCTTTCCGCGAGGCTGCGAAGCCGCCCGCTTTTCGCAAGGCGCAAGCGGGCGAGCGCGCGCGCAGCGTCGAGCAGGTGTTCTGGCTGACGGCAGGCCACCCGAGCGAAGCCGATGTCTGGTATGCGGGCTCTTCGCCCGAGGGGTTGTTTCGCAGCGAGGACGGCGGCAAAAGCTGGGACGGCGTGGACGGCTGGAACCAGCACCCGAGTTACTGGGACTGGGCCGAGACGCCGGGCGAGACGAATTCACCCGATGGCTCGCCGCTGCACTCGATTCGCATAGACCCGCGCGACCCGGCGCATATGTATGTGGCGACTTCGGGCGCGGGCGTGTTCGAGAGCCTCGACCAGGGGCGCGACTGGCGGCCGCTGAACCAGGGTGTCGAGGCGAACTTTCTGCCCGACCCGTACCCGGAGATCGGTCAGGACACGCATTGCCTCGAACTTCACCCGCTGGCGCCGGACCAGTTGTGGCAGCAGAACCACTGCGGCATCTACCGGCTCGAGCGTCCAGCAGAGCGCTGGCGGCGCGTCGGTGAGAATATGCCGCGTGAAATCGGGGACATCGGTTTCCCGATTGGCCTGCACCCGCGCGACACGAACACGGCCTGGGTGTTCCCGATGGATGGCACCGATGTCTGGCCACGCTGCAGCCCGGATGGCCGGCCCGCCGTGTATCGAACGCGCGACGGCGGCGAAAGCTGGGAGCGTCTCGACCGCGGCCTGCCCCGGGAGCAGGCCTGGCTCACGGTGAAGCGGCAGTGCATGGCGGTGGATTCGCGCGAGCCGGTGGGCGTTTACTTCGGCACCACGAACGGTCAGGTCTGGGCCAGCGCCGACGGTGGCGAGAGCTGGCGCTGCATCGCGCCGCATCTGCCTCATGTGTTCTCGGTCGAGGCCGTGGAGTTTCGAGCGTGAGGCGGCGCAGGTGAAGGTCGGCATCCCCGAGCCGCTGCGTGGCTATACGAAGAGCCTCGTGGTCGAGGCCACGGGCAATACGGTGGGCGCGCTGCTCGACGATCTCGACCGCCGCTTCCCCGGCATCCGCTTCCGCATCGCCGACGAGCAGGGCCAACTGCGTCGCCACCTGCGCATCTTCATCAACCAGAAACGCGCCCGCAGCCTGGACACCAGGCTCGCGCCGGACGACGAGGTGCAGATCCTTCAGGCGCTGTCGGGTGGGTAAACCCACCCCATCTGGCTCTTTTGACCAGAGATAAATTCGTCGATTTCATGCGATTCAAGCAGATCTGAGGCGATTTTTAAAGATTGTTGAATTTGGCATTTCGATCCAATTTGGCGGCTTCGCCGCCAGAGCCTTTGACGCGCCGAGCCGCGTACTGGATACCGGTCTTCGTCGGTATGACGAAGAAGGCGCTTTAAGCGCGTGTCTGCTCAGTTACTCTCGGTAGTTGTTAGGGTCTGTGCATCTGTCGTACTCATGACGGTCTATGCGCACCCAGTCCGTCTTGTCTATCCCGCGCTTGTTGTTGTAAGTTGGACTCACTGGAAACGCAGAAGCGACTTTAATCCAGCGCTGCTGCGAGATTGAGATCGCACGCACTTCCTTGGCAACCTCTATCATGTCCTGGTCCTGACTGAAGATGACTGCAACATCGTACGCCTTCTCACGACCCAGGCGCACGACGTCGAGCGCGAGTCTCACGTCTACCCCCTTTTCTCTACCAACAAGCGCGGTGGTCTTTGTACCATCGGGCGTAGTAGCGATTTGGTTGTGGTAACTCAGTTCACGAGCGAAGCTGGTAATGCCGCGAGTTCCCATAACAGCAAGTTTATTGACCCAGAACCGATGCCGAGAAGGATCAACTTGCTCGCTGGGGATTCCCGTGTAGAAGTAAATGCCCTCAAGCGCCCAGCCGGACCTCCGGCAGACACTCTTGGCCAGCGCTGGAATGTCGTAGTTCGGAAAGCGGTAGCCAAAAGCGCGCTTCGCCGCGTTGAAGAGATTCTGCCCATCAACGAACGCGATAGCGCGTTTCGTCTTCGGCTCAATCGGCATCATTCTACCTCCGTGCTGTCGTGCGAACAAGCCCGGAAAACAAAACCCCGCCGGAGGCCCGAGGGCTGATCCAGCGGGGAGTAATTGCCTCTATCCTAGTGCTGTTGAAAGGTGCTGTCAACAGGCCCCGAACGCCTGCCGGGATTCAGAGCAGGCCATCCCGGAATATCACGCCCTGGCTTCCTCCCTTCGTCATTTCTTCTTCACGCCATATACCTAGTTCATGCCCGCCGGGTGGGTGACGCCGATTTCTTCGGGGCGGACGGCGCTTACATCGAAGATGGCTTCTACCACGTGGTCGCCTTCTTGCAGGAAGCCGGAGACGTCTTCGAGCGCCAGGGCGGCGCCGAATACTTCGTCCATGTGATCCACCGGCAGCAGGTTCAGGCCGCGCTTCAGGTGTGACGGGATTTCTTTCAGGTCTTTTTCGTTGCGGCGCGGGATCACCACGGTGTCAATGCCGCTGCGGTGTGCGGCGATCAGCTTTTCCTTCAGGCCGCCGATGGGCAGCACGCGGCCGCGCAGGGTGATCTCGCCGGTCATCGCCACGTTGGCGCGGATCGGCACGCGGGTCAGCGCCGAGGCCGCCGCCGTGGCGATGGTGATGCCCGCCGACGGGCCGTCCTTCGGCGTGGCGCCCTCCGGTACATGGATATGGATGTCCACCTTCGAGTAGAAGTCCGGCACCAGACCCAACTGTTTGGCGCGACTGCGCACATAGCTAAGCGCCGCGTTGGCGCTCTCTTGCATCACCTCGCCCAGGCGCCCGGTGACCACCAGCTTGCCCTTGCCGGGAACCACCGCGACCTCGGTCTGCAGCAACTCGCCGCCGGCATCGGTGTAGGCGAGGCCGGTGCACAGCCCGACGCGATCCTCTTCCTCGATTTCACCGTGGCGGTAGCGACGGATGCCGAGCAACTTCTTGACCTGCGCGGGGGTGATGCGGATCTGGCTTTCGCGCTTCGTCTTCTCCACCACTTCGCGCGCGACCTTGCGACAGATCGAGGCGATCTCCCGTTCCAGGCCACGCACCCCGCTCTCGCGGGTGTGGTAGCGGATGAGTTCGAGCAGCCCCGCGTCGCTGAACTCAACCGGCGAGGCCTTGAGCCCGTTCGCCTCGAGCTGCTTGCGCACCAGGTGCTCGCGCGCGATCTGAAGCTTTTCGCTCTCGATGTAGCCGGGGAGTTGAATGATCTCCATGCGGTCCTGAAGCGGCCGCGGGATTTCCTGCAGCACATTTGCGGTGCACACGAACATCACACTCGAAAGGTCATAATCAATGTCGAGGTAGTGGTCGTTGAAGGTGTGGTTCTGCTCCGGGTCGAGCACTTCGAGCAGCGCCGAGGAGGGGTCGCCTCGGAAATCCATGGACATTTTGTCCACTTCGTCGAGCAAAAAGATGGGGTTGCCGCTGCCCGCCCGCTTCAAGCCTTGCAGAATCTTGCCGGGCAACGCGCCGATGTAGGTGCGGCGGTGGCCGCGAATCTCGGCCTCGTCGCGCACGCCGCCGAGGGAGATGCGCACGAAGTCTCGGTCCGTGGCGCGCGCAATCGAGCGGCCGAGCGAGGTCTTGCCGACGCCGGGCGGCCCCACCAGACACAGGATCGGCCCCTTCATGGTCTCGACCAGCGTCTGCACGGCCAGAAATTCGAGGATGCGCTGTTTGGGTTTATCGAGTCCGAAGTGATCTTCGTTCAGAATTCGCTCGGCCCCGGCGATGTCCTTGTTCTGCTCCTTGTTCGAGAGCCAGGGCAGCGCCAGCATCCAGTCAATGTAGTTGCGCACGACGGTGGCTTCCGCCGACATCGGCGACATCATCTTGAGCTTCTTGATTTCCTTCGCGCAGCGCTCGCGCGCCTCGTCGGGCATCTGCTTGGCTTCGAGCTGCTCATCGAGTTCTGAAATCTCGTTCTTGAACTCGTCGCGCTCGCCGAGCTCCTTCTGAATCGCGCGCATCTGCTCGTTGAGGTAGTACTCCTTCTGACTCTTCTCCAACTGGTTCTTGACGCGCCCGCGAATGCGCTTGTCCACCTCGAGCACTTCGATGTCGGCCTGCAGCAGCGCGTACACTTCTTCGAGCCGCTCGACCGGGTCCGCCATTTCGAGCAGGCGCTGACGGTCTTCGAGCTTCACATTCAGGTGCGTGGCGACTGCGTCCGAAAGACGCGAGGCCTGCTGAATCCGCGCCACGTTTTCCTGAACCTCCGACGACACCTTCTTGTTGAGCTTCGCGTAATTCTCAAAAGCGGCGTGAATGCCGCGCAGCAGCACATCCACCTTGGGGCCGTCCGGCGCGTTCTCCTTGCCGAAGAGTTCGATCTCGCAGGCGAAGCAGGGTTTCTCCTGCGTGAAGCGCAGAATCCGCGCGCGCGACTTGCCCTCGATCAGCACCTTCACATTCTGGTCGGGCAGCCGCATCAACTGGATCACCTGACCGAGGGTGCCGACCGGGTAGATGTCATCCACGCCGGGCTCGTCCTTCTCCGCCGAGCGCTGCGCAGCGAGCACCAACTCACGGCCCCGGGACACCGCCTGCTCGAGGGCGCGGATGGATTTGGGGCGGCCGATGAAAAGCGGCGCCACCATGTTCGGAAAGACCACGATGTCCCGGATGGGCAGCAGCGGCAGCACCCGCGCGTCACCCTCGGGCGCGCCGCCGGCCTGCGTTTCAGCGCTTCGCTCTTCGCTCATCCCCACACTCTCCTCGTCGTCGGTTCAACTGGCCGCCCCGATTCAGGCGGACTCGGCCTCCTGTTTGTACACGATCAGCGGCGGACTGCCTTGCTCGATCATCTCTTCGCTGATCACGCACTCCTCCATACCCTCGTGCGCGGGCGCCCGGTACATCAGATCGAGCAGCGCGGTTTCGAGGATCGAGCGCAGCCCACGCGCGCCGATTTTGCGCGACAGCGCCAGCTTTGCTGTGGCGCGCAGCGCGCCATCCGTGAAGCGCAGCCGCACATTCTCGAACTCGAAGAGCTTCTGATACTGCTTCGTCAGCGCGTTGCGGGGCTCGGTGAGGATGTCAATCAGCGCCTGCTCGTCGAGTTCCATCAGCGTCGCCACCACCGGCATGCGACCGACAAACTCGGGGATCAGCCCGAACTTCAGCAGATCTTCGCTGCGCACATTGCTCAGCACCTCGCCGCTGTCGCGCTGCCCCCGGCTCACGACGGTGGAGCCGAAGCCGATGGTCTTGCGCCCGATGCGCCGCGCAATCAACTCTTCGAGGCCCACGAAGGCGCCGCCGCAGAGGAACAGGATGTTCGAGGTGTCCACCTGCAGAAACTCCTGCTGCGGGTGCTTGCGCCCGCCCTTCGGCGGCACGCTCGCCATGGTTCCCTCGATGATCTTCAACAGCGCCTGCTGCACGCCCTCGCCGGATACATCGCGCGTGATCGAGGGGTTCTCACTCTTGCGCGCAATCTTGTCAACTTCGTCAATGTAAATGATGCCCCGCTGCGCGCGCTCCACATCGTAGTTCGCCGCCTGCAACAGGTTCAGGATGATGTTCTCGACATCCTCGCCGACATAGCCCGCTTCCGTCAGCGTGGTCGCGTCCGCAATCGTGAAGGGCACATCGAGAATTCGCGCGAGGGTCTGCGCGAGCATGGTCTTGCCGCAGCCGGTCGGGCCGAGCAGCAGAATGTTCGCCTTCTGCAGCTCCACATCCCCCACCAGCGCCTGATGCTCGATGCGGCGGTAGTGGTTGTGGACTGCCACCGAGAGCACCTTCTTGGCGCGCTCCTGCCCCACCACGTACTCGTCGAGGGACTCCTTGATCTCGTGCGGCTTGGGAACCCGGGACTCCGCCGGGCGCTGCTGATCCTGCTCGTACTCCTGCGAGAGGATGTCGTTGCAAAGATCAATGCAGGCGTCGCAGATATAGACCGTCGGCCCCGCAATCAGTTTGCGCACCTCGCGCTGGCTCTTTCCGCAGAAGGAGCAAACCAGGTTCGCGCCGGGCTCCCGCCGCTTCACGAGCGCCCCCCTCCCCGCTCGGCGCCGTTCGCGCCGTCGCCCTCGGCGGCGGCTGTGCGCTCACGCGCCACCTGATCCACCAGGCCGTAGTCCCGCGCCTCCGCGCCCGAAAGGTAGAAGTCGCGCTCGGTGTCCTCGGCGATGCGCTCGAGCGGTTGCCCCGTGTGCTGCGCGAGCATCCGGTTCAAGCGCTCCCGCGTCTTCAGCAACTCGCGCGCCTGAATGTCAATGTCCGAGGCTTGGCCCTGAACGCCGCCCCAGGGCTGATGGATCATGATGCGCGTGTTGGGCAGCGCGGTGCGCTTGCCGCTGCCGCCCGCCGCCAGCAGGATCGCCCCCATCGAGGCCGCAAGCCCGACGCAAAAGGTGGACACCGCGGGGCGGATGTACTGCATGGTGTCGTAGATGGCGAGCCCCGCCGTAACCGAGCCGCCCGGCGAGTTGATGTAGAGATGCAGGTCGCTCTCCGGGTCTTCGGCCTCCAGATACAACATCTGGGCGACGATCAGGTTCGCCACCTCATCGTGGATCGGGCCGGACAGGAAGATGATGCGATCCTTCAGCAGCCGCGAGTAGATGTCATACGCGCGCTCGCCACGGTGATCCTGCTCAACGACGACGGGAATCAGCGACATGAAGCCTCTCTGTGAATCGGGCTCGAGCCCTCGCCCGGCATTCTAACCAACCCCGAGGCGCCTACGCCCCTCGCCCATCCCACCTTTTGACCGCGCCGAGCCGCTGACCGGGGTGCCTTAAGCCACCCCGCCACGCCCGTTGACCGCGCCGAGCCGCTGCCGGAGCCACGCTGCCGGGGGCTATGGGTAAACGCGCCCGCCTTGGGCCGCGCTTCGCGCAAGTCTGGGGCGCCGAGCGCTGACGCGACCGGCGCTTCGTTGCGGGGCCGCCTGCCACCTCGGCAGCGCCTGCACCCGTCCCCGTTCAGCCTTCCGCGTCACGCGTCGTGCTCGGCTCCTCGATTTCCTCGATTTGGGCCTGGTCGAGCAGGGCTTCGAGCGCTTTTTCGCGGCCGAGTTGCGCGCGCAGACCTTCGAGCATGCCCTGCTTCTCAAAATTCTTTCGCAGGCGCTCGGGAGCGAGACCCTGGTCGCGCGCCAGTACTTCGATCCGGGCAGCGAGTTCCGCGTCATCCGCCGCAAGCGACCGCGCCTCGGCCACAGCAGTCAGCAGCAGCGACTCGCGCACATCGCGCTCGGCGTCGGGACGCCACTGCTCATGCCACTGCCCAAGCTGCCGCTGCAATTCCTCGCGGGGCAGCAGGCGGCCGAGTTGCTGCTGCGCCATTTCGAGGCGCTGCGCGAGGCGCGCGTTCACCATGCCCGGCGGCACATCGAAGTCGCTGCGCTCGATCAGCGCATCCACCACGCTGCGCTGCAACGCGCGGCGCGCGGCCTGCTCGCGGCTCTCGACGAGACGCTCGCGCAGCATCGTGCGCAGGGCATCGAGGTCGGTGATCTCGTCGTCGCCGAGGCTCTTCGCAAAAGCGTCATCGAGCTCTGGCAACTCGCGGCGCGCGAGGCTCTGCACCGAAACCGCGAACACCGCGTGCTTGCCGCGCAAAGCTTTAGCCGCCTGATAGTCCTCGGGAAAGTCCACGGCCACGCTGCGCTGCTCGCCCCGCTTCGCACCGAGCAGTTGCTGCTCGAAGCCGGGCAGAAAGCGCTCCGAGCCGAGTTCGATTTTAACACCAGAGGCTGAGCCGCCCTTGAAGGGTTTGCCCTCCACGCTGCCCTTGTAATCAATCGTAAGCTGGTGACCGCTCTCGGCGCGGGCCTCCTCAGGTAACTCAATAAAGCTTGCCCGCTGCGCTCGCAGGGCCTCGAGTTCCTGCTCGATTTCAGCGTCGCCGACCGTTACCACCGGGCGCTGCGCCGGCAGCCCCACCAGGTTCGGCAACTCGATCTGCGGCTTCACCTCGACTCGCGCG
Source organism: Myxococcota bacterium (assembly GCA_020027245.1). GTDB lineage: Bacteria > Myxococcota_A > UBA9160 > UBA9160 > UBA6930 > JAHRAN01. The sequence goes on along the minus strand of JAHRAN010000170.1, from coordinate 6,353 downwards.
CTGTAGCGGAAGGCGGCGTCCGGCGTGGCGCCGCCCTCCGCCTTGATCTCCGGCTCTGCCACCGGCAGAACGCCGCTCTTGGAAATCGCCTGCGCGAAGGTTTCGCTCACGAGCCGCTGCCCGACTTCCTCGCCGAGGCCGGCGCCGTACAACCCTTCGAGAACCCTGCGCGGCGCCTTGCCGGGGCGGAAGCCTTTAACCCGGGCGCGCTTGGCGAGCTCCCGGTAGGCGCGCTCGAAGGCCTGGCGCACGCGCGTGGCATCCACCTCCACTTCGAGGGTGCGCAACACGGGACTGGTTTCGACACTTTCGACGCGCAGGTCGTCACCCTTCATCCATCTAACCTCACAGCGCTGGTGCCGGGGGCAGGATTCGAACCTGCACATCCAAGGGACAGCGGCTTCTAAGGCCACCGCGTCTACCCATTCCGCCACCCCGGCAGGGGCGCGGAGCGTAGCAGCCAGCGCATGGTGAGCGCGGAAGGGCTCGAACCTTCGACCGGCGGATTAAGAGTCCGCTGCTCTACCAACTGAGCTACGCGCCCGCTGCGCACGGAAAATACGAACCACGGTGCGCGAGGGCAAGTGCACGCCCGACGGAACTTCAAGCCCTTCCCCATCTTGTTGACCACGCCGAGCCGCTCGGCGCGGTCACAACGGGATGGGCGGGGTGCGACAGTACTCCGGCTGCGGCAGTGGCGATGGTCGAAGCGGCGGGGCCGCAACCCTCACCCGGCGACGGGCTACAAGGCCCGTCGCCCCCCTCTCCCCTAGAGGGAGAGGGTTAAGAAGAGATGGGCGGCGCCGCTCAATTAAGGTTCGGTTCCGGTGGCGGGATTTATGGCCTGCCGCCGGGTGAGGGCACTTCAGGCCCGCCCGTAGCCGCCGCCGCCGGGGGTTTCGATGCGCAGGCGGTCGCCTGCTTCGAGCGTGGCGCGGGCGCGGCCGGGTAGAACTTCGACGCTGCCGTCGCGGCGCAGCACGCGGTTCTCGCCGCGCGCGCCCGGGCCGCCGCCGGCCAGGCCGTAGGGGGCGCGCGCGCGGCGCTCCGTCAGCAGCGAGACCTCGACCGCCTGGGTGAATTCGAGTTCGCGCAGCAGACCGTCGCCGCCGGGGAAGCGTCCGCTGCCGCCGCTGCCCCGGCGCAGGGCGAAGCGCCGCACGATGGCCGGTGTGCGCAACTCGAGCAGCTCCGGGTCGGTGATGCGCGTGTTGGTCATGTGCGTGTGCACGCCCGACGCGCCCGCAAAGCCATCGCCCGCACCCGCACCGCCGCCGACGGTTTCGTAGTACCCAAAACTCTCGTCGCCGAAAGTGATGTTGTTCATCGTGCCCTGACTTGCGGCGACGCGGCCGATGGCGCCGAGCAACACATCCACGATGCGCTGCGCGGTCTCGACATTGCCGCCCACTACCGCGACGCCCGGCGGCGGATCGAGCAGCGAGCCCTCGGGGATTTTGATCGTGACCGGCAAGAGGCAGCCGCCGTTCAGCGGGATGCGCTCCGCGACCAGACAGCGCAGCACATAGAGCACGGCGCTCTCGACCACGGCGCGGGGCGCATTCAGGTTGCTCGCGCGCGCGCGGCCGGTGCCGGTGAAGTCAACGTGCAGCCGCTCGCCGCGCACCGTGAGCCTGGCTTCGAGGGGCGTGCCATCGTCGAGCGCGTCGGCAAAAAAATGCGTGCCCTCGCCGAGGCGCGCAATCTCGCGGGCGACCTTTCCGGCTGCCGCCTGCTGCAACTGCGCCATGGTGACGCGCACGGCGTCGAGGCCGAGTTCATCCACCATCGCGCGCAGAAGCGCCTCGCCGCACTGGTTGGCGGCGAGCAGGGCTTCGAGGTCAGCCAGGTTGTCGTCCGGGTTGCGGGCCGGGTAGCGTGCGCCGAGCAGACGCGCGCGCAGTTCCGCGTCGAAGAACACGCCGTCGCGCCGCAACGGGAAAGGCGGCAGCAGCACGCCCTCCTCTTCGAGCGTCGTCGAAAAAGCCGGCATCGAACCCGGCGTCATGCCGCCGAGGTCGGCGTGGTGGCCACGGCTCGCCACGAAGAAGCGCAGCGCCCGGCCGTAATAGATGGGCGAGACCACGGTGACATCGGGCAGGTGGGAGCCGCCGGCGGCGGGGTCGTTGGTGACGATGGCGTCGCCCGCGCGCAGATCGGGAATCGCCCGCTTCACCGCGCGCACCGTGGCGCCCATCGCCCCCAGATGCACGGGAATGTGCGGCGCGTTGGCGACCAGCCCGCCCTCCGCATCGAACACGGCGCAGGAGTAGTCGAGGCGCTCCTTGATGTTGGTCGAGAGCGCGGTGTTGCGCAGCACGGCGCCCATCTGCTCGGCGATGGACATGAAGCGATTGCCAAACACTTCGAGCCGCACCGGGTCGGCAGACTCGAGCCCGTCGTCGGCATCGGCATCGGCGGGCGTTCGCCCGCCCCCATCCTGTTGACCGCCCCAAGCGGCTGCCGGAAGTCGCCCATCGCCCCCGCTCCCTGTGGGAGCGGGAGGAATTACATGAGCTCCATCGGGACCTCCGCTCCCTCTCCCCCCGGGAGAGGGCCGGGGAGAGGGTTCTTCAGGCTGGGCGGCGGGCGCAGCCCGCCGGGGAGAGGGTTCCCCAGGCTCGGCGGCGGGCGTAGCCCACCGCAGGCGCAGCAGGCCATTTTCTTCGACGACGGCCCGGAAGCCCGGGTCAATCACCACGGTGCCGACGGACTCGAGCACGATGGCGGGGCCGGCGAGTTCTGCGCCCGGCTGCAGCGCCTCGCGGTCCACGAGCGGGACGGGAACGCGGCCCGTGCCGGGGAACCAGGCCACGGTCTCGCGGCGGGGCGCGGGCTTCTGCTGCTGCTTGAAAGCGGTCGCGGGTGTTTCGAACGCCGCGCGCACGCGGGGCGCCTCCATGCCGCCCCGCACCGAAACGCGCAGCGTCACCATCTCGATGGCGCGACCGCTGCGCGTGTAGCCAAAGCGCGCCTGATGCGCTTCGCCGAAGGCGCGCGCCCAGTTGTCATCGGTGGGGCGAAGCACGGAGAGCGCGGTCTCCGCACCCCGGTAGCGCAGGTCGAGACGCCGCTCGACGCGCTGCCGCGCTGCCGCCACACCCTCGGCGGCGAGCGCGCGCTGGCCCTCGCGCGCGAGCGCAACGAAGTGGGCTTCGAGTTCCGCTGGCGCGCTGCCGTCGTCAGCGAGCCGCAGCGCATTTGAGCCCAGCGCGCGCTCGCCGTCCCAGGCCGCTTCCGATACGCCGATGCCGTAGGCCGAGAGCAAACCCGCGAGCGGGTGCAGCAGAACCGTGCCGATGCCGAGCCGCCGCGCCACGGCGCACACGTGTTGCCCGGCTGCGCCGCCGAAACCCACCAGTGCGCAGTCGCGCGGGTCCACGCCGCGCGCGACCGAGACCTGACGAATCGCCTCGGCCATGCCAGCGTTGGCGATCTCGACGAAACCGGCGGCCACCTGCTCCGCGCTGCGCGGCAAACCGGCGCGCGAAAGCTGCGCGAGCAAAGGCTCGAAGGCGCCCGCCACGCGCGCGATGTCGAGTGGGAAGGAGAAGCGCGCGGGATGGATTCGCCCGAGGAACGCGTTCACATCGGTCAGCGCCAGCTCGTTTGCTTCGGGGCGGCCATAACAGATGGGGCCGGGGTTCGCGCCCGCGCTCTCGGGGCCGACGGTCAGACGGAAGCCGTCGAAGCGACACAGCGAGCCACCGCCCGCCGCCACGGTGTGAATCTTCAGCATCGGCGCGCGCACGCGAATGCCGGCGACCAGACTTTCGAAGCAGCGTTCGGCTTCGCCGTCCACCACCAGACAGACATCGGTGGAGGTGCCGCCCATGTCGAAGCCGATGGCGCGCTGATGGTCAAGACCGCTCTCGCTGGCGACCCGCGCCGCACCGACGGCCCCACCTGCCGGCCCCGAGAGCAGCGCGCGTGAGCCACGGAAGCGCGCGGCGTCGGTCAGGCCACCGGAAGATTGCATGAAGCGCAGCCGCGCGCCGGGCAGCGCCTCTTCGAGACGCTTTACATGCGCGCTGAGCAGCGGGGTCAGGTAGGCGTCGGCGATGGCCGTTTCACCCCGCGCGAGCAGCCCCACCTCGTGGCTCGCGCGGGCCGAGCACACCACCAGCGGGAAACCGGCTTCGCGCGCGAGTTCGGCGACCTGCTGCTCCCAGGCCGGGTCGAGCGTCGCGTGAATGCCGACGATGGCCAGCGACTCGATGCCGCTCGCACGAAGCTCGCCGAGCGCGCGCCGGGCCGCTTCGATGTCCAGCGCTTCGAGCACGCTGCCGTCGGCGGCAAGCCGCCCCGAAAGTTCGAGCGCGCGCGTGTGCAGCGGCGCCGGTTTTTCGATGGCGAGTTCGAAGAGCTCCGGGCGTTGCTGCGTGCCGATCACGAACAGGTCGCCGAGGCCGCTGTTGGTGACCACGGCGGTCGGCGCGCCACGGCGTTCGAGCAGCGCGTTGGTCGCCACCGTGGTGCCGAGTTTCACCTCCACGGCGTCAGCGGGCAGCGGATCGTCGGCGCCAAAGCCCCCGGCCTCGCGCAGGATTTTCCGCACCGCCTCGACCGGCGCCGTTTCTGAAGAGAGCAGCTTCGCGCTGTGCACGACGCCGTCCGGCGCCAGCGCCACGCAATCCGTAAAGGTTCCGCCGCGATCAATCCAGAACTGCCACGCCACCCGGGACGCTTCGCGTCCCGGCCCAGCCTTTTGACCGCCCCGAGCGGCTGCCGGAGTCGCCGGCGGCGTCGGCTCCAAATGTTTTGACATCGCGTCACTCACCGCGCCGCGTCCGAGCGCGAGCGCAAGAGCAGCGCGCGCAGGCGCGTGCGGGTGGCGGCGTCGGCAAAGTGATACGCGAGGGGCAGACCCGCGACGAGGAATACGGCGCCGCCGAGCGCGAGTTGCAAAAGCGCGGTGCGAAAGCCCGCGCCGGGCGGCGGCGCGGCGACCTGTTGCACGAGCACATGCGCGAGCGCGGCGACCGGGACGCTGACCAGCACACTGCGCAGCCCCGTCTTGGAAAGTTCGATAAGGCCTGGCGTCTGGTGAAGCCGGCGCGAAAGCAGCAGCGTCAAAAGTGCGTTCACGGTGATGGCGATGGCTCCCGCCACGGCGAGTCCCTGCGCCCCGAAGCGCCGCGCCAGCACGGCATACAGCGGAATCGCCAGCAGGGTGATGATGCTGCCGAGCCACATCGGCCGCCAGGTATCACCTCGCGCGTAAAAGACGCGCAGCGTCACGCTCTGCAGCACCCAGCCCGGCAGACCCAGCGCGAAGATGCCGAGCAGCGCGGCGACCACGCTCCCGTCAGCCGAGGTGAACGCGCCGTGCACATAGAGCACTTGCACCAGCGGCAGCGCCAGCACATACAACGCAGCCGCCGCAAAGACGCCCAGAAACAGGGTGACCTGAAGCGTGCGCTCAACCAGTGCGCGCAACTCGGCCGCGCGTCCCTGCTCGTGGAGTTCGGCGAGCACGGGCAGCGCGGCGGTGCCGACCGCCTGCCCGACCAGACCCACCGGCGCTTGCAAGAGCGCGCGGGCGTAGAACAACAGCGCGATCGCGCCCGCGCCGAGGAACTGCCCGAAGTAGCGGTCGAGCCATTCGTCGGCGGACACCAGCGTCACGCCGACGAGCAGCGGCAGCGCCAGCCACAGGTAGCGGCGGAATGCCGGGTCGAGGGGCGCCATGCGCGGGCGCAGCGGCACGCGCCCCCTTGCGTCGAGCAGCGGCAGCAGCAGGTGACCGGTGGCGGCGCCGACCAGCGCGCCCCAGGCGAAACCCTCGACGCCGAGTGCGCCGCCGAGCAGACCGCCGCCGGCGATGATGCCCAGATTGTAGAGCACGGGCGCGAGCGCCTGCGCGCCGAAGCGGCCCTGCGCCATCAACACCGCGCGCAGGATGCCGCCGCTCACAAAGAACACCTGGGCCGGCAGCACGATGCGCGTGAGCCGCACCGTCAGCGCTTGTGTCTCGGCGTCGAAGTCGCGGAAGTAGAAAGTCACAAAGGGTTCGGTGAAGGCGAAGAGCAGCAGCGTGAAAAGCGTCGCCGCAAGGGTCAGCGTGCCCCAAACTATTTGAAACAGATGCGCGGCGGCTGCCTCGCCATCGCGCTCGAGCGCGCGCCGATAGAGCGGGATGAAGGCCGTCGCAATCGCAGCCACCGCAAGTAGATGGTTCAATAAGTCGGGCAACTGAAAGGCCGCGCGGTAGGCATCGGCCTCGGGGCCAGCGCCCACCTGAAAGGCCAGCACCATCTCGCGCAGCACGCCGAGGCCGCGCGAGAGCAACTGGCTGCCGCCGAGCAGCAGCGCCACGAGGCCAATCCGCCGCAGCGTCTGGGTCACGCCTC
>JAHRAN010000144.1 GCA_020027245.1 Myxococcota bacterium | reverse complement strand
GATCGCGCAAATCGCAGGCCTCTTTCGTGCAGCCCGGCGTGAAGTCCGCCGGGTAGAAGTAGAGGATCAGCGGGCCAGCGCGCAGCAAGGTGGACAACTGCCGCTCTTCGCCGCTCTCGTCGGGGAGCCGAAAGTCGGGGGCAAAGTCGCCGGGTTCGAGCATCGAGGGGCCTTAATGCCCTTCCCCGTCTTTCAGCACATTCAGCGCGCTGCCGGCGCGGAACCAGACGATCTGATCCGCGTTCAACGTGTGCTGCGCGTCGAAGCTTTCCTGTTCGCCGCCTTCGTGATGCAAGGTGATGCCGACATTCCGGCCCGGCTGGAGCGCGCCCGCCGCAAGCTCCGTGATGCTCACGCGGTCGCGCTCCTGAACCTTCTCGTAATCGGCCGGGTCCACAAAACAAAGCGGCAACACGCCCTGCTTCTTCAGGTTGGTCTCGTGGATGCGTGCGAAGCTGCGCGCCAGCACGGCGGCCACGCCCAGGTGACGCGGCTCCATCGCGGCGTGCTCGCGGCTCGAACCCTCGCCGTAGTTATCGTCGCCCACCACCACCCAGCGCAGGCCGCGCGCCTTGTAGTCGCGCGCGATGGCGGAGAAGGCGACGCCGGTCTCGCCGCTCAAAAGGTTCTGCCCCGTACCCGCGTCGCCCGTGAAGGCATTGCGCGCGCCGCCGAACATGTTGTCGCTGATGCGGTCCAAGTGGCCGCGGTAGCGCAGCCAGGGGCCGGCCATCGAAATGTGGTCGGTGGTGCACTTGCCCGCCGCTTTGAGCAGCAGCGGCAACGCCTCGAAGTCTTTGCCATCCCAGGCTGCGAAGGGTTCGAGAAAGGCCAGCCGCTCGGAGTCCGGCGCAATCTCGACCACCACATTCTCGCGCTGCGCGGGCGGCGCGATGTAACCCTCGGCGCTGGTGACAAAGCCCCGCTCGGGGACATCGGGCGCAGGGCCGGGCGCTTTGAGCTGGAAGCGCGCGCCGTCGGGAGTTTCGATCTCGTCTTGCAGCGGGTCGAAGTCGAGCGTGCCCGCAAGCGCATAGGCCACGCAGATTTCCGGACTGCCGATGAAGGCCAGCGTTTCCGGGTTGCCGTCGTTGCGCTTGGGGAAGTTGCGATTAAAAGAGGTCAAGATGGCGTTCGCCTCGCCGGCTTTGCTGTCGTCGCGCTTCCACTGGCCGATGCAGGGGCCGCAGGCGTTCGCCAGCACCACAGCGCCAATGGCAGCCAGAGCGTCCAACTGGCCGTCGCGCTTTATGGTGCGGTGGATTTGATCGGAACCCGGCGTGCACCAGAGTTTGGTCTTCGCCACGGCGCCATGCGCCAGCGCCTGCTGCGCCACTTCGGCGGCGCGCGACAGATCTTCATACGACGAGTTGGTGCAGCTTCCGATCAGACACGAGGAGAGCGCCGGCGGCCAGCCCTCGGCGCGGCGCTCTGCCGGCAACTGCGAAACCGTGCGCGCGCGGTCGGGCGTGTGCGGCCCGGTGATGTGCGGCGCAAGCGCCCCGAGGTCGAGTTCGACGACGCGGTCGAAGAAGCGCTCCGGGTCGGCCTCCACCTCGGGGTCGGCGCGCAGCAACTCGGCGTGCTGGTTCGCCAGGTCCGCCAACTGCTCGCGCCCGGTCGCCTTCAGATACAACGCCATGCGCGCGTCGTAGGGAAAGAGCGAAGTGGTGGCGCCGAGTTCTGCCCCCATGTTGGTGATGGTGCCCTTGCCGGTGCAGGAGAGCGTCGCCACACCGGGGCCGAAGTATTCGACCACGCGGTTGGTGCCGCCCTTCACGGTCAGGATTTCACAGACCTTGAGAATGACATCCTTGGGCGAGGCCCAGCCTCCCAGTTGGCCGACGAGGCGCACACCGACGAGCTCTGGATAGAGAACCTCCCAGGGAAAGCCGGCCATCACATCCACCGCGTCGGCGCCGCCCACGCCGCAGGCGAACATTCCGAGGCCGCCGGCGTTGGGAGTGTGCGAGTCGGTGCCGATCATCATGCAGCCCGGGAACGCGTACTTTTCGAGCACCACCTGGTGGATGATGCCGGCGCCCGGCCCCCAGAAGCCGATGCCGTAGCGCGCCGATGCGCTGCGCAGAAAGTCATACACCTCGCGGTTGCTGACCTGCGCCTGCTCCATGTCGGCCGCGGCGCCCCGGTGCGCTTGAATCAGATGGTCGCAGTGAACGGTGGTGGGGACGGCCGTCTCATCGCGCCCCGACGAAATGAATTGCAGCAGCGCCATCTGCGCGGTGGCGTCCTGCATCACCACGCGGTCGGGCCGCAGTTCGAGGTAGCTCTTACCCGCTTCGAGCGGCTGACCTTCGGGGTCGTCGAGATGGCCGAGCAGCAGCTTCTCGGCAAAAGTGAGCGGCCGCCCGAGGCGCCTTCGCACGACGCTGAGCCTGGCTTCGAGCGAAGCCAGCGTCTGCTGCATCAACGCGGGCGTGGTCTCGATTGCGGGCATGGCTTCTCCGGCTCTGCGGGCGACGATTGCCAGAATAGCAAACACGCCCGCGTCACCGGAGAAGCCCCCGCCGGGGCGCTTCGCGCCCCGCCCCGCCTTTTGACCGCGGCTTAAAACCGCTGCCGGAAAGCTGATGTAACGCCCGGCGCCGCTACGCCTTAGAAGTTGACCGTCAACTCGACTCCGTAGAGGCGGTGCGGCGCCAGCACGCCGAAGAAGAAGGGGCCGACATCCAGGGTTGCGGCGATCCTGCCAGCGTCGCTTTCGAAGGCGTCCTTGACGAAGGCCGTCAGTTGCGCGCTCTCCAGCACACCGATGCCCTCCTCGAAGTGGTAGCCCGCCGAGAAGTCGAAGCGGCTCCCGCTGTCAATGATGTCGCGACCGTCCGTGACGCCATACAGCAGCGTGCGCGGCGAAGTGATGGTCTCGTCCACATAATCCCAGTCGCCGTTCAGCACCAGCGTCCCCGGGCCGAGCGGCAGCGCATAGCGGAAGCCGGCGGAAATGTTCCACTCCGGCGCGCGCAGCAGTTGGGCGAGGTTCGATACATCCGTAATGGTGTCGGGCGCAGTGGGCAGCCGCGCACCGAACTCGTCGTATTCGGTGTCCAGATAACCCACCGAGAAGCGCAGCTCGAGCGCCTCGGTCGGCGCGGCAAACACTTCGAGCTCCGCGCCGTAAAGCGTCGCATCGGCGGCGTTCAGCGTCGTCGTATCGGTGGCCGCGCCGCCCGCTTCGATGATCTGCTCCTGCTTGTCTTTGTAGAGCGAGTAGAACACGGTCGGGTTGATGCGCAGCCGGTTGCCGAACCAGTCCGAGCGCAGGCCGGCTTCGAAGCTGTCCACGGTCTCGGCATCGTAGGGGCC
>JAHRAN010000126.1 GCA_020027245.1 Myxococcota bacterium | reverse complement strand
GCGGATTGTGCGCGAGGCGGTCGAGGTTGGTGGCATCGCGCGCGACCGGGCCGCCTGGCTGGGTGAGCGGCTCGGCGATGCCCGGCTGCGCGCGGTGGTCTGCGCGGGCGCGGCGGAGAGCAAGCGGCTCGCGTGTGGCGACCGGGTCACCGTCAGCCGCAACATTTTCATCCCGCTGACGAACCTGTGCCGCGACCGCTGCGCCTACTGCACTTTCGCCAAGCTGCCGGATTCGCCCGAGGCTAAAACTTACACCCTTGCCGAGGTCGGCGATCTGGTGGAGGGCGGCGTGCGCACCGGGTGCGCCGAGGCGCTCTTCTGCCTCGGCGACAAACCCGAGATCGCCTACCGCAGCTATCGCGAGTGGCTCGCCGGCGAGGGCTTCCGCAGCACCGCCGAGTATCTGCTCGAAGGCTGCCGCATCGGCGTCGCGGGGGGGCTCTTGCCGCACACCAACGCGGGCCTTTTGAGCGTCCCCGAGATGGAGGCGCTGAAACCCGTCAACGCATCGCTTGGCTTGATGCTCGAAACCACGCGCGAGTTGCGCGGGCGCGGACAGGCGCATCAACACGCGCCCGACAAGGACCCGAAGAAGCGCCTGCTGATGCACGAGCAGGCGGGCGAGTTGCGCATTCCCTTCACGACGGGGCTGCTGCTCGGCATCGGCGAGGACGCGCAGGATCGCGTGGACACGCTCTTCGCCATCCGCGAACTCGACGAGCGCTTTGGCCACATTCAGGAGGCGATCATTCAACCCTTCCACCCGAAGCCGGGGACGCGCATGCGCTGGGCCTCGTCGCTGCCGGACGATGAAGTGGCGGGTTGGGTCGGGCTCGCGCGGCTCGTGCTGGGCCGACGCATCGAAGTGCAGGCGCCCCCGAACCTGACGCCTGTGCTGCTCGACGGGCTGCTGCACGCCGGTGTCTCGGACTGGGGCGGCGTGTCGCCGCTCACCCTCGACTTCATCAACCCGGAGGCCCCCTGGCCTGCGCTTTCTGAACTGCGGCGGCGCACCGAGGCGGCCGGGCAGCGGCTGGTCGAGCGCCTGCCGGTGTATCCGCGCCATCTCGAACAGGCGGAATTTTTTGCGGGCGAGATGCGCGCGCGCTGCCTGACCATGAGTGACGAGCGGGGCTACGCGCGCGGCTCTGCCGACCGGGAGGCGGCCTGATGCTGGAGCAACTCTACCAGGATGTGTCCCGCGATGTCGCAAAAATTCTCGACCGCGCGCTCTCGGGCGCGGAGCTCGACAGCTCCGATGCGCTGCGTCTGCTCGGCGCGCAAGGCGCCGATCTTCAGGCGCTCTGCCGCGCCGCCGATGTCGCGCGCAGCGACGACAACGGGGGTGACGTCTCCTTCGTCGTCTGTCGCAACATCAACTTCACGAATGTCTGCTATGTGGGCTGCTCTTTCTGCGGCTTCTCGCGTCACCGCGACGAAGAGGACGCCTACGACCGCAGCCTGCCCCAGATTCTCGAAAAATGCCGGGACGCGGTGGCGCGGGGCGCGACCGAGGTCTGCATTCAGGGCGGCATTGATCCGCACAAAGACCACGAGGACTACCGCGACATTCTGCTCGGCATCCGGAAGGAATTTCCATCGCTGCACATTCACGCCTACTCGCCGGAGGAGATTGACTTCGGACACGAGAAGAGCGGCATGCCGCTCGACGCGTACCTCAAATGGCTGATGGCTGCGGGGCTTGGAACCATTCCCGGAACCGCGGCGGAGATTCTCGACGACGAGGTGCGGCGGGTGCTCGCGCCCAACAAGCTGATGACCGCGCGCTGGCGCGAGATCGTCAGCACCGCGCACCGCGTGGGCCTGCGCTCGACCGCCACCATCATGTACGGCCACATCGAAAAGCCGCGCCATGTGGTCTCGCACTTCGAGTTGGTCCGCGAGATTCAGAAAGAGACCGGCGGCTTCACCGAGTTTGTGCCGCTCGGCTTCATTCACGAAAAGAATCTGCTGGGGCAGGTGAAATTCTCGCGCCCCGGGCCGAGCGCGGGCGAGGATCTCAAGCTGATCGCCCTCGCGCGCCTGTTCTTCCGTCCCTGGATCACGAACATTCAGATGTCATGGGTGAAGATGGGGCCGAAGCTCGCGCAGATGGCGCTGCTCGCGGGCGCGAACGACATGGGCGGCACGCTGATGGAGGAATCCATCAGCCGCGAGAGCGGCGCCGACCACGGTGAGAACCTGCCGCCGGAGGAGATGCGCCGCCTGATCCGCGAGGTCGGGCGCACGCCGGTGGAGCGCAACACCCGGTATCAGATCCTGCGGCGCTTCGACGACCCCGAGAAAGATCCGCCGAGCCTCGAACCCAAAGCCCGGCCGGAACTCGCTGGCCCGCGCCGCTTCCGCAGCGAAGCCAGCGTCGTCCGCGTACAACAGCACGGCCCTTCCTGAAAACGAGCGCGCGGCTGG
>JAHRAN010000121.1 GCA_020027245.1 Myxococcota bacterium | reverse complement strand
AGGCGCGCGAAGAGGCGCGGCATGTGAACGGCTTCAGCCAGTACATAAAGCGGCGCTTCGGCAAGCCCATCGCCTGCGGGCCGACGCTCGCCGGGCTGATGAACGAGGTGGTGATGGCGCCCGAGGTGTACAAGAAGCTGGTCGGCATGCAGATGCTGATCGAGGGTCTGGCGATGGGCGCTTTTGCGACCTTTCAGTCACGCACCAACGACCCGACCCTGAAGCGTCTCGTGCAACTGGTGATGAGCGACGAGGCCTTTCATCACCGCTTTGGAAAAATCTGGGCGGACAGAACCGTGCCCAAACTGACGCCGGAGCAGCACGAGCTGGTCGAGGACTGGGCCGCGCACTGTTTCCAGACTCTCCTCTTCAACCTGATCAACTCCGAGCAGAAGCAGCACATCTACCCGCGGTTCGGGCTCGACTGGAAGTGGGTGCGCGGCGCCGTGCTCGAAGTCTTCACGGACGAGGACCGGCGCAAGGACATGCGCGACAGCACCAATATTTTCCGCGTGCTGATCAAGACGCTCTTGAAAGCGGGCATCATCACCGAGCGCACCCGCGAGGTGTACAGCGCATGGGTGGACATGGGCGAGCTGCAGCGCGAGGACGACGAGGTGGCGGGCATCGAGGTGGCCGAGGCCGCGCTGCAAGAACTCGCCCAGATCAACCAGAAGCGCCGCGTGATGTCCAAGGCGCTGCGCGCCGCCTGAGCGCGAGGGGCTGCGCGGCGGGCGCAAGCCCGCCCGGGGGCGCGCTAGGCTTGCGCGCCTGGATCAACCCGAAGCGGGTGCGGCGCCGGCGTCGCCGACCCGACAGGAGAGCACCTTAAATGTCCGAGATTCGTTTCGATGAGCGCGTGGCGGTGGTCACCGGCGCGGGCGGCGGCTTGGGGCGCACCTACGCACTCGAGCTTGCGCGGCGCGGCGCAAAGGTGGTGGTGAACGACCTCGGCGGCGCCGCCGATGGCACCGGCGCCGGCGCCGCGCCGGCCGATCAGGTGGTGAAGGAGATCAGCGCAGCGGGCGGCACAGGAGTCGCCAACTACGACTCGGTGGCGACACCGGAGGGCGGCGCGCGCGTCGTGCAAACGGCGCTCGACAACTTCGGCAAGGTGGATGTGGTGATCAACAACGCGGGCATCCTGCGCGACAAAACTTTCGCCAAGCTCGAGCCCGCCGACCTCGAAATTGTGCTCGATGTTCACCTGAAGGGCGCTTTCCATGTTTCGCAGCCCGCCTTCCGGCAGATGAAGGAGCAGGGGTATGGGCGCTTCGTCTTCACCACCTCGGCGGCGGGCATGCTCGGCAACTTCGGCCAGAGCAACTACGCGGCGGCGAAGATGGGGCTCGTCGGCCTCAGCAACGTGCTCGCTCTCGAAGGCGCGAAGTATGACATCCGCTCGAATGTGATTGCGCCGATTGCGGCGACGCGCATGACCCGCGATCTCGGCATCCCCGATGTGCTCGACCCCGAGTGCGTGACGCCGCTCGTGACCTGGCTGGTCTCCGAGAACTGCGCGCTCACGCACCAGGTTTTCTCCGTCGGTGGCGGCCGCTTCGCGCGCATGTTCATCGGCCTGACACCCGGCTGGACCAAGGGCGCAGGCGCCGTGGTCACGGCCGAGGAAGTCGAGGCGCAGATGGAAACCATCCGCGACACCGAGGGCTACATCATCCCCGACTCCATTGCCGATGAGATGAAAGTGCTGCTGCCGCTGATGAAGGGCAAGGAGTAAGCCATGCCGATTGATCCCGAAAAGGCGCTGCAGGCGCACTTCGAGCCGAGCGAAACCAGCTACGACGAGGATCAGGTGATCCTCTATCACCTGGGCGTCGGCGCCGGCGCGCCGAACCAGACCGACGCCGGGGAACTCGAATACTGTTATGAGAAGCAACTCAAGGTGCTGCCGAGCTTCGGCGTCGTCCCCGTGTTTGGCGCGATGGGCAATGCGATGGACACGCCCGGCCTCGATTTCAACCCCGCGCTGCTGCTGCACGGCGAGCAGGACATCGAGATCCACCGCCCGCTGCCGGCCCGCGCCACGCTGCTGAACCAGAGCCGCATCGCCGGCATCTACGACAAGGGCAAAGCCGCGCTGCTGGTGATGGAGGTGGCGTCCAGAGAGAAGGGCGGCGCGCCCCTTTTCACCAACCGCTTCTCGCTGTTCCTGCGCGGCGAGGGCGGCTTCGGCGGTGAGCCGGGGCCGGCCGCAGCCGCCACGCCTCCCGAGCGCGCAGCCGACCAGGTCATCGAGACGCCGACGCTGCCGCAGCAGGCGCTGCTCTACCGTCTGTGCGGCGACCGCAACCCGCTGCACGCCGACCCGGAGTTCGCAAAACTCGGCGGCTTCGACACGCCGATTCTGCACGGCCTCTGCTCGTTCGGCATCAACTGCAAGGTGGCGGTGGATCACGCCCTCGGCGGCGATGTCACCCGGGTGGCCCGCTACCGCGCGCGCTTTGCCGGCGTCTTCTTCCCCGGCGAGACGATGGTCACGCACCTGTGGCGCGAGGACGATGTTCTCTACCTGCGCGCCGAGGCGAAGGAGCGCGGCGGCGCGCCGGTCATCACCAACGCATCGCTCACCCTGCGCGCCTAGTTGCAACACCCGCCCGCCGAATCCGTCCGCCGCCTGCGCGTCCTCGCCCACGCCTACGCGGTGCTGGTGGCCTTCGTGTTTGGGCTGATCGTCCTCGGCGCGCTGGTTCGCGCGCACGGGGCCGGGCTCGCCTGCCCGGACTGGCCGCTCTGCTTCGGCGCCTTCGTGCCGGCCTTCGATCTGAAGGTGGGCTTCGAGTGGGCGCACCGCGTTGCGGCCGCGGCCATCAGCCTGGGTTTCGCAGTGGCCGCCGGGCTGAGTTTCAAACTCCGGCGTTACCGCGGCCACCTGCTCGTCGCCACCGCACTGCTGCTGCTTCAGATTCTGCTCGGCGCGCTCACCGTCTGGAATCTGCTGGCGGTGTGGACGGTCACCGCGCACCTGCTGGTCGGCAACGCGTTCAACATGGCGCTGCTGCTGATGGTGCTGCGGCTGCGCGAGGAACTGCGCCCGCGCGCGCGCCCGCCCGTTCGGGCGTCACTTCGCGTCGTGGTCTTTGTGCTCGCAGCACTCGGCGTCTTGCAGATTGCACTCGGCGGGCTGGTCTCATCGAGTTATGCCGGACTCGCCTGCCCGGAGTGGCCGACCTGCAACGGCGGCGAGTGGGCGCCCACCTGGCGCGGCGCGGTCGGTCTGCATCTCTTGCATCGAAGCGTCGGCTACATACTTGTTCTGGGTCTCGTTGGCGCGGCGTGTGCGGCACGGTGCGCTGGCCCGGTCGGGCGTCTGCTGATCGTCGGTGCGGGCCTCGGTCTTGCGCAAGGGATCGTTGGCATCGCCAACGTGCTGCTCAAGTTGCCGGTGGAGGTGACGGGTCTGCACTCGGCGCTCGCCGCGCTCTGGGTGCTGGTCTTCACCGCGCTGCTGCGCGAAACCGCTCTGGCGGGCTCCGCCCGCCACCCAGCCTGAAGACCCCTCTCCCCCAGCCCCTCTCCCTCGGGGAGAGGGGTGAAAAAGACTTGCGCGCCTGCGGCCGTTTCTCATGAGCGCGTGCGCTCGAGTTCGAGTCCGCGGTAGCCGCGGCGAAAGCCGGCTTGCAAAAATATCTCGACAAAGGCGCTGGCCGTCGCGGCCTCGCCATCAATCTGCTCGATGCGCAGCACGCCGCGCCGCAGATCGCCCGCACCATCACGCAGGGCGCGAGCCGTGCGGGTGGCGGC
The DNA here is from genome assembly GCA_020027245.1 of Myxococcota bacterium. Taxonomy (GTDB): domain Bacteria; phylum Myxococcota_A; class UBA9160; order UBA9160; family UBA6930; genus JAHRAN01. Next base: position 13,516 of record JAHRAN010000121.1, on the reverse strand, counting down.
CTCGGCTGGTTCGAGATCGGGAACAGCGAAAAAGTTAAAGAGCCGCCGCCCGGAGCGGTCGAGCCAGGCCAGCGGCGCCGTGTCGGACAACACCACGCGCGCCCCGGCGCTGCGCTGCGGCCGGGCCTCCTTCGCCAGCGTTTCGGGCCAGGGCAAAAGCGCGCCGAAGGGTTGCGCGGGGTCGGTGGCGGCGAGCAGCCGTGCGCCGCTCGCCCGGTCAACCGGCAAGGCTCCTGCGCGCAGGCGTTCGACGGCGCCGATCAGGGCGAACTGCGCGCCCGTGTAGCCCAGCACGAAGTGGCCCCGGCGCACGCGCCCGGCATCTTCGAGGGCGCGAAACACGGGATACAAACCGCTCCAGTTGCCGATGGAAGTGGCTTCGAGCGCCAGGCACTCGCGCGCCACCACGCCGTAGCGTTTGAGCAGCAGCAGCGCGCGTGCGTGTGCGCGCTCGGTTTCGGATACGCCGGTGTCGAGCCAGGGCGCTACCAGCGACCAGCGTCCGGCGCTGCTCGTAACCTGCGCGCGTTTGCGTTGCCGCTCGCTCGTCGCCGTCCCGAGGCGCGCGTCGAGCGGCGCCACGGTGTCGTTGCTGACCAGTCCCGCCCAGACCAGAGTCCAGAGCGCATCGAGCAACGCCTGCTGCGTCGCACTTGTCTGCCGGGCGCTGAGTTCCGCAAAGAAGGAAGCGCCATGCGCTTCGAGATCCGAGAGCAGCGCGCGTTGCAGTTCGGAGAGTTCCGCCGGGGTTTCGGGAAGTCCTGCGAGCAGGGCCACGCGCTCGCGGCGATAGAGCGCGATGCGCCCGTCGCGCGCGCCCAGCGCACCGGCGCCGATCCAGACCAGCTTTCCCTCGGCGCCGAGTTCACTCAGCATGCCGAGATCGAAACCGGGGACGCGGGCGGGCAGAATCGCGCGCACGAGATCCGAGAAGGGCAGCGGAACGCCCTCCAATTGCTCGAGCGCGCGCTCGAGCGCGGTTTCGCTTCGCTTGCTGCCGACATTCTGCCACGCGGGCAGAAAACGCAGCAGCGCCGCGTTCGACGCGGGCGCAACCTGGCTTCGCAGCTTTGCCAGCGTCCGGCGTCGCAGCCGTCGCAGTACATCCGGCTCGCACCACTCGCGGGTCACGCCCTCGGGATGAAACGCGCCTTCCTGAATCAGCCCCTGCGCTTCGAGCGTGGCCAGCTCCGCCTCGACTTGCGCGAGCGGGATGCCATAGCGCGCGCTCAGCGCTTTGCTGGTGAAGGGGCCGTGACAGCGCGCAAAGCGCAGCAGGAACTGCGCGCGCGCGTCACGAGGGGCTTCGAGGAAGGCGCTGGGCAGGTTTTCGGGCAGGGTGACGCCCGTGACCGCGCGCAGCAGCGCGGCGTCCTCGACTGCAATCCAGCGCGCTTCGCCCTGCAATTGCACGCGCACGGCGCGCTTTTTACTTTCGAGCTTTTGCAACCACGGCTTCGGGGCATCAAAGCAGCGCGCGGCGAGTTCAGTTTCGGAGAGATCGCCCACCCGTCGCAGTAGATCGTGCAGCGCGTCGGCGTGTCGGGCGCGCGCCGAGGGTTCGCAGCCCTGCAGCTCGGCCTCGGTTTTTGCGATCACCTCGGCGTCGAGCAGGTCGCGCAGCGAGGCGCGGCCCGTCAACTCCTGAAGCATCGCGCGGTCGAGCGTCAGGGCCTGCGCGCGCCGCTCCAGAGCGGGCGCATCGCCCTGATAGAGATAGGCCGCAGTGTGCGCGAAAAGGAGAGAGCGCGCGAAGGGCGAGGCCGCGCGGGTTTCGACCTCGTCAATTTGTACGGCGCGCTGCCGCACATTCCGGAGCAGGGTTTCGAGCGCTTCGATATCGAACACATCGCGAAGGCAAGAGCGGTAGGTCTCGAGCATGATGGGAAAGGACGGGTGTGCGCGTGCGACCTCGAGCAGATTCTGCGCGCGCAGGCGCTGCACCCAGAGAGGCGCGCGCAGACCGGGGCGGCGGCGCGGCAGAAGCAGCGCGCGGGCGGCGTTCTCGCGGAACAACCCCGCGAACAGAGCCGAGCGTTCGAGTTGCGCGACCACGCGCTCTTCGATTTCCTCGGGGTTCGGGAAGAAGCACGCGGCGGCGGGGGGTAATGCGTCGGCGTCCGAGAAGCGGAACAGAATACCATCGTCGTTCCAGGTCGCGCGTGTTTCGCAACCCGTTTGCTCGGACAAAAGCGCCTCGATTGCGAGCGCCCAGGGGGCATGCAGGCGCGCGCCGAAGGGCGACAGAATGCACACGCGCCAGTCGCCCAGTTCGTCGCGGAAGCGCTCCAGCGTAAGGCGTCGGTCGCTCGGCAGGGTGCCGGTCGCCTGCTGCTGGCCCTGGATGTGCGCGACCAGGTTGCGCGCGGCGTAGGCGTCGAGCCGGTAGTGCGTCATCAACCAGCGCTCGGCGCGGCGGTGCGCGGCGTCTTTTCCGTCGGTGGCGTCGTCGCAGCGCTCGGCGAGTTCAGCGAGGAAGCGACCCAGAGCGCGGCCGGTTTCGACTGGACGCCCGACACCCTCGCCACGCCAGAAGGGCAGGCGACCGACCTCGCCGGGGGCCGGCGTCACCAGTACGCGGTCCCGCGTGATCTCGCGGACGCGCCAGCTCGATGCGCCAAGCGTCAACACTTCGCCGGCGCGGGTCTCGTGCACCATCTCCTCGTCGAGTTCACCGATGCGCGGCCCGCCCTCGCCTGCGTGTACGGGATAGAGCCCGCGGTCGGGAATCGTGCCGCCGGAGATCAGCGCCAGAAAGCTGGCGCCCTGGCGCGCTTCGAGCCGGTCGCCCTCGCGGTCCCAGTGGATGCGCGCGCGCAAGCCGGCGAAGTGGGTCGAGGGATAGCGACCGGAGAGCATGTCGAGCACGGAGTCGAGCAGCGCGCGCGACAAGTTGCGGTAGTTTGCAGCGCGGCGCAGCAGCGTCAGCAACGCCGGTACTTGTATGTCGTCCATCGAAACCAGCGCGACGATTTGCTGGGCGAGCACATCGAGGGGCGCGTGCGGCATGCGCAACGCTTCGACCGCGCCCTCGCGCATTCCTTCGGCGATGACCGCGGCTTCGAGCAGATCGCCCCGGTGTTTGGGAAACAGCACAGCCTTTGATGCGACGCCGACCTGGTGCCCGGCGCGGCCCACGCGCTGAAGCCCGCTCGTCACCGAGCCGGGCGACTCGACCAGCAGCACGAGATCCACCGCGCCCATGTCAATGCCGAGTTCGAGGGAGCTGGTGGCGACCAGCGCGCGCAGCCGCCCCGCCTTCAATGCCTCTTCGATGTGCCGCCGCCGCTCGTGTGCGACCGAGCCGTGGTGGGCAAGCACCAACTCTTCCCCCGCTTCTTCGTTCAAGCGCCGCGCCAGCCGCTCGCACAAGCCGCGGCTGTTGACGAAGATCAGCACGCTGCGGTGGGCGCGGATGGCTTTGATCAGGCGTGGATAGATGGCGGGCCAGAGGCTGCCGGTCGGTTCTTCACTCGTCGCGCCGGCTTCGGGCTGCGCATCCGGCTGCGTCATGTCGGGCACCGGCACGGAAATCGTGAGCTCCAGTTCGGGTTGCTGGCTCGCGTCCACAATCTCGACGGGCCGGTCGCCGCCGAGAAAGCGCGCGACCCGGTGCAGCGGGCGCGCCGTCGCCGAAAGCCCGATGCGCTGCGGGTCGCTGCGGCAGCGCGCCGCCACGCGCTCGAGCGTCAGCGCCAGATGCGCGCCGCGTTTGGTCGCCGCGAGCGCGTGGATTTCGTCAACGATGATGATCTCGACGCTGCGCAGTGTTTCGCGCTGCTTCGAGCCGAGGATGAGGTAGAGCGATTCCGGCGTCGTCACCAGAATTTCCGCTGGCTTTTGCGTTTGCGCCCGGCGCGCCGCGGCTTTTGTGTCGCCCGTGCGCACCGCTACGCGCGGCGCGAGAAAGGCCTCGCCGCGCTGCAAAGCCTCGCGCTCGATGCCGGAAAGGGGCGCGCGCAGGTTGCGCTCGATGTCATAGACCAGCGCTTTCAGCGGCGAGATGTAGAGCACGCGCACGCCCGGCGGGCCGGCTTCGGCGCGCCGCCCGAGTGCGTCGAGACAGGAGAAGAAGGCCGCGAGGGTTTTGCCGCTGCCGGTCGGCGCAATCAGCAGCGCGTGGCGACCCGCTTTGATGCGGCCAAAGCTCTGATCCTGAACAGGTGTCGGCGCGGCAAAGTTCGCCGCAAACCAGGCGCGCGCGGCCGGGGCAAAACCTTCGAGTGAAGCATGCGTGTCCGTCACGCCGCAGAAGGTAGCGCTGCGCCTTGCGCCCTGGTTTTGAAACTTCTTATACGTCTGCGCGCGGGGTCATGACGCGGAAGCGCTCCCGGTCGCTTGCGGCTTGTGGCGAGCGGTCGAGCATCGAGACGATGAACATCGTGCCGAAGGCGGCGATGATTGCAAAAAGGGCGGGGTAGGCTTCGTCCACGATCGGTTCGCTGTTGCCGAATACGCCGACCCAGATCGCGGGGCCGAGTACCATCAAGGCGATTGCGGTGACGAGTCCCGTGGCGCCTCCGATGACCGCGCCGCGCGTTGTCAAGCCACGCCAGTAGATACTGAGAATCAGGAGCGGGAAGTTGGTGCTGCCGCCGATGGCCATCACCAGCGACGCCAGATACGCGATGTTCTGCCCTTCGAACGCGATGCCGAGAACCATCACCGCCACGCCGAGGAATACCGTCGCCAGACGCGAAAAGCGCAGTTGTTCGCGCTCCGTCACCTGTCCGCGCCGGATTGCGTTCGCGTAGAGGTCGTGCGAAAGGGCAGACACCGCGGCGAGCGTCAGGCCGGCGACGACGGCCAGGATCGTTGCGAAGGCAATGGCCGCCATGATGCCGAAGAAGATCTCGCCGCCGACCGCGTGCGCCAGGTGCATCGCGACCATATTTCGCCCGCCTTCCATCGTTCCTTCCGCGTTTTGATAGGCGGTGTTTCCGTGGACCAGCGCCGTGCCGCCGGCGCCGATGACAAAAAAGATCATCATATTGACGAAGGCGATGGCGCCCAGCGCGACGGCCGCGGACTGTCGCGCCGCGCGCGCGTCGGGAACCGTGAAGAAGCGCATCAGCAAATGCGGAGAACCAGCGAGGCCGAAGCAGAGGCTCAGGCCGAGCGAGAGGGAAGAGAACGCCGAAAGGTCGAGCCCGCCCGCCTGCATGACGGGGTTTCCGGTCGGGTGGTTGGCATCCGCGATCGCGTAGAGCGCGGTGAAATCGAAATTGAATTCGGCGAGCGTCAGCAGCGCGAGTGAGGTGATGCCCAGCACCAGCAGCACGGCCTTGGTAATCTGCACCCAGGTCGTTGCGAGCATGCCGCCGATGGCGACATAGAACACCATCAGCGTGGTGACGATGACGACGGCGACGGCGTAGGGGATGCCGAAAAGCACCTGAATTAACGCGCCTGCGCCGACGACTTGCACCATCAAATACATCATCGCAAAGACGAGCGTCGAGATGGCCGCGAAGATGCGGATGGGGCGTTCCTGCAGCCGCGCGCAGGCGATGTCGGTGAAGGTGTAGCGGCCCAGCTCTTTGAGCTTGTCGGTCATCAGAAAGATCAGAATGGAAAACGCCACGAGGGGCGCGCCGAGGTAGATGACGGCGTCGAAACCGTTGCTGAGAATCGTCGCCGAAATGCCGAGCAGCGTTACGGAGGATATGAAGTCGCCCGCAATCGCCAGACCATTCGAGAAACCGCCGACGCGACCGCTTGCGACATAAAAGTCGTCCGCTGTCCGCGTGCGGCGCGCGGCGAAAAAAGTGATGCCGATGGTGACGGCGACGATCAGCAGGAAGAATGCGATGGCCATCAGTCTTTTTTCTGCGCGTCGCGCTGCTTCAAGTGCAGCCAGGCGAGCGCCAGCGGCACGGTGTGCAGCAGCGCGAACACCACCATGCCGAGATTGAAGATGCCCGCGACGGGTTTCGAGAGCGCCTCGGGGAAAATCGGGACGCCTGTCATCAGCACGAGGAAAAGCGCGAGCACAAAAAGCGAGTAGAGCCACGGAAGCATGGTTTCCTCCTCAGCAGAGAGCGAGACTTTTTGCTAGCACAACCTCGCCAGCATAGCCCGCGCGGACTTCGGTGAATGCGGTGGCATTATTTTTGCCGGTGAAAAACAGAACTGTCAGTACAAACTCGTACCGGCGCGGGTTTGCCTCAGCCCAATTCCTGCTCGAGGGCGGCTTTGAGGGTGGGGAAGCGCCAGCGGAAGTCGGCGGCTTCGGCGCGTTTCGGGTGACAGCGGCGGCTGCCGAGCAATTCGGTTGCGAGCGGGCCGAGCGTGGCGCGAATCAGCGCTGCGGGCATGGCGAAGTGTGTCGGGCGGTTGAGGGCGCGGCCTAGTTCGCTGGTCAGCGTCTGGTTGCGCACTGGCTCCGGCGCGACGGCGTTCACTGCGCCGTCAATGCCCGGGTCGTCGAGCGCGAGCGCGGTCAGCGCGACGGCGTCGTCGAGGTGAATCCAGGGGAAAAATTGCGTGCCACTGCCGAGGCGTCCGCCGAGGCCGAAGCGAAACAGCGGACTTACGCGCGCAAGGAAGCCGCCGCCGCGCGCCAGCACCACGCCGTAGCGAATCGAAACCGCGCGCATTCCGATTTCGCGCGCGCCCGCCGCGGCCGCTTCCCAGTCCGCGCAGAGTTCGGCGCTCCAGCCCGCGCCCGCGGCGGCGTGCTCGTCGAGTTCCTCGTCGCCGCGGTCGCCGTAGTAACCGACCGCGGAAGCGCAGACGAGTGTGGCGGGACGTTGCTGTGGCGCGCGCGCGGCGAGGGCCGCCACCAGTTGCTGCGTCGAGGTCACGCGGCTCGAGCGCAGACGTGTGAGGCGCTGTCGGGTCGGCAGTCCGCCGAAGAGCGGTTCGCCAGCCAGATGAACGATGGCGTCGATGTCGTCGAGCGCCGTTTCGGGGACGCGCAAACCATTCCAGGGTACGACCTGCGCGTCATGCCCCGGCGCCTGCGCGCGAAGCTGCGCTTCGAATGCGTCCGGTGTGCGCGTCAGCAACCGCAGGTGGTCGCCCAGCAGAGCGCGCGCGCGCAGCAGGCCGCCGCCGATCAGTCCGCTCGCGCCGCTGATGAGCAGTTTCATGCGCGGGCCGGGGCGAAGGCTTCGAACAGGGACACCACCGCGTCTGGACGGGTCGCAATGGGCGTCAGCACCGGCGTCGTGACGCCGGCCTCGATGAAGCCCGCGAGTTGCTCCCGGCACTCGGGGGCGCTGCCGATGATGGCGATGCGATCAATCAAATCGTCGTGCATGGCCGCGGCCACGGCCTTGCGGTCGCGTGCGGCAAAACCCTCGGCGATGGCGCGCGCCTCGGCTTCGAAGCCGCACCAGGCGAGGAAGCGATTGTACACCGGCGTCGAGAGATAGCCGCCAAAACCCATGCGTATCAGCGCGCGCGCCCGCTCGCGGTCGTCGCTGATGCAGACCTGAAAGCGGCACACGACTTCGTCGTTCGTGGCGTCGCGTCCCACGCGCGCGGCGCCGCTGCGGTAGGCCGCGAGAATTTGCGGCATCGCGCTCTGCGGCTGAAAGTTGATGACCAAGCCCTCGCCGATTTCGCCCGCCAGCGCCAGCATTTTTTCGCGCAAGCCGGCGAGGTAGATGCGCATCGGACCCGTGGGACAACTGCCGAGACGCAAGCCCTTCGAGCGGAAGTGCTTGCCCTCGAAGGCAGTCTTCTCGCCAGCGAGCGCGCTGCGCACAATCGCCACCGATTCGCGCACGTGCCCGAGCGGCGCCTCGAAGGGCACGCCGTTCCAGTCGCCGATGATCGCGTGACTCGAAGAGCCGAGACCGAGGATGAAACGCCCCCCGGAAAGCTGGTCGAGCGTGCCCGCGCTCATCGCCAGTACCGTCGGTGTGCGGTTATAGACGGGCACGATTGCGGTGCCAATCGTCACTCGTTTTGTCGCCATCGCCATGGCGCCGGCCAGCGTGAAGGAATCCGGCCCCGCGGTTTCGGCCATCCAGATGGCGTCGTAGCCCCACTCTTCTTCAGCCCGGCGCGCCAGCTCGACGCACTGCCTCGCATCGTGGAAGGCAGCGGGCAGGGTGATGGCGAATTGCGTGGGACGGGTCATCGCTTTGAGTGCAGGCGCAACTCAGCGCTCGTCAATCTTTGTGACGGCGCGCTGCGTCGCCCCGGTGTAGATCTGCCGCGGCCGGCCAATCTTGTGACGGTGCTCGTGCATTTCCAGCCATTGGGCAATCCAGCCCGGCAGCCGTCCGATGGCGAAGTTCGGCGTGAACATGTTCTCGGGCGTGCCGATCGCCGTGTAGATGACGCCCGAGTAGAAGTCCACGTTCGGATACAGGTTGCGCTTGATAAAGTAGTCGTCTTTAAGCGCCAGTTCTTCGAGCTCCACCGCAATCTCGAGCAGCCGCGAGTGGATGCCGAGCCGCTCGAGCACATCAAATGCCGCCTTTTTGATGATCTTCGCGCGCGGGTCGAAGTTCTTGTACACGCGGTGGCCGAAGCCCATGAGCCGCGAGGTGTCATCGCGGCTCTTGGCGCGCTCGACAAATTCCCGCCCCGTCAACCCCTCGTCGGCGATGGCGCGGAGCATGGCGATCACTTCCTGGTTGGCGCCGCCGTGGCGCGGCCCCCAGAGCGCGTTGATGCCGGCCGAGATCGCCGCAAACAGGTTCACATGCGACGAGCCGACGATGCGCACGGTCGAGGTGGAGCAGTTCTGTTCGTGGTCGGCGTGCAGGATCAGCAGCAGGTCAACGGCTTTCTCGACAACCGGGTCCACCACGAAGTCTTCGCAGGGCGTTGCGAACATCAGGCGCAGAAAGTTGCCCACGTAAGACAGGGAGTTCTCCGGGTACATGAAGGGCTGCCCGATCGAGTGCTTGTAGGCATACGCCGCGATGGTCGGCAGTTTCGCCAGCAGGCGGTGGATGGAGATCTCCACTTCGGTCGGGTCGCGGGGATCGAGCGAGTCCGGGTAGAAAGTCGCCAGCGCCGAAACCATCGCCGAGCAGGCCGCCATCGGGTGCGCGTCCTTGGGCAGCGCGCGGAAGAAGAGCCGGAAGTCCTCGTGAATCATCGTGTGATTGCGAATCGAGTGGGTGAATTCATCGAGCTCCGCCCGGTTCGGCAGCCTGCCGTTGACCAGCAGGTAGGAGACCTCGAGGAAGCCGCAGTGCTCGGCCAGCGCTTCGATCGGGTAGCCGCGGTAATGCAAAATGCCCTGCTCACCATCTATGAAGGTGATGTTGCTCTCGCAGGATCCCGTGTTCGCATAGCCGGGGTCGAGGGTGACCAAGCCCGTCTCGGCGCGCAGGTTGCTGATGTCCACCGCGCGCTCGCTCTGGCTTCCCTCGATGACGGGCAACTCGATCACCTGCTCGCCGTAGCGAAGCTCCGCTTTTTCGGGGGGCATACCAACTCCTTTCGTGACATCGTTCTGCGTGCCCGGGCCGCGGCTGCAGCCCGCGGTTTCCGACGGGGGTGTGGTGTTCGCGTCGTATGTTAGCCGATGAAGCCCCCATCGGACAGCACTATGAGAGCGCCTGTAGACGCCGCTGCGCCCGCAGAGCCGCTCCCGCTCGTGGGGCCGCGCCGCCGTCGCTGTGCGCGCCCGAAGCCGCGCAGCGCGGCTATGCTTCAAGCCGTCGCGCGCGAGGCAGGGCCGATGATTGAGGGCAAGACGATTCTGATCACGGGCGTCACCGGTCAGGTGGCGTTCCCGGTGGCGGCGAGGCTGGCCGGTGCGAACCGCGTGCTGGCGCTCGGCCGCTTCGGTGGCAAAGGCGACCTGGAACGGGTGCGCGCCATCGGCGCCGAGCCCCGGTACTGCGACATCGCTGCTGGCGACTTCGCAAAAGTTCCGAGCGACCCGGACTTTGTGCTGCACTTCGCCGTCGCCAAAAGCGGCGACAATAATTTTAACGCCGACCTGCGGATGAACGCCGAGGGTGTGGGTCTGCTGATGGCGCACTGCCGCCAGGCGAAGGCGTTCCTGCACTGCTCGTCAACGGGGGTGTACCGGGGAGGAGCCGGGCCGGTCAGCGAAGAGAGCCCGCTGGCCGACCACCACCAATACTTGTTGCCCACTTACAGCATTTGCAAAATCGCAGCCGAGGCCGTGGTGCGAATGAGCGCGCGCAGCCTCGGCCTGCCGACCACGATCGCGCGGCTGGCGGTTCCCTACGGCGCCGGCGGCGGCTGGCCCTGGTTCCACTTGATGATGATGAAAAACGGCGCGCCGATTCCGCTGCACCCCGCCGGATTAAACCACTTCCCGCTGCTGCACGAGGACGACTACACGCGTCAGGTCGAGGCCCTGCTCGGCATGGCGAGCGTCCCGGCGACGCTTGTGAACTGGGCCGGCAGCGAGCCGACCACGATCGAGGCGTGGTGCAAAGAGCTCGGCGCGTTGACCGGCTTCGAGCCGAAGTTCGAAACCACGGAGCGCGCGCTGCAGCCGCTGCACATTGACACCACCAGACTCGAAGCCGTCGCCGGGCCGAGCCGGGTTCACTGGCGCGACGGCCTGCGCCAGATGGTCGAGGTGCGCAACCCGGAGCTGCTTGCGCGGGGCTGATGCCCCCCGCAAGCAGCTCCCCCGGCCTTCAAGAACCCGAACCCCCGCCGTCTCCCATAGGGGAGACGGCGCTCTCCCAGAGGGAGCAGAGGCTGCTCTTTCGCGCTTGGTTAATTTTCCCTCTCCCTCTGGGAGAGGGGCGACGGGTTATGAAGCCCGTCGCCGGGTGAGGGTTCTTGCAGGTCTGGCGGCGGGCGCAGCTCGTCGCGCGCTTTGATACCATTCGCCGCCATGACATCCCCGCCGCGCCGTCGCAGCCCCGCCGCCATCGCCATCGCGTTTCTTTTTGCGCTCGGCGCGCACACGGCGCTTGCCGAATCCGCGCAGGTCTTCGATCCGCTGGCGGCGATGCAGGTGCGGGTTCTCGATAACGGGCTCACGGTGCTGATGCTCGAAGATCACACCACGCCGGTGGTGTCGTTCCAGATCTGGGTCAACGCGGGCAGCGGCGACGAGGCGCGCTGGACCGGCATCGCGCACCTCTTCGAGCACATGATGTTCCGTGGCTCGAAGCAACTCGGCCCCGAGGAGCACTCGCGCCTGATAGACGAACGCGGCGGCCGCTGGAACGCCTACACCAGCCGCGATGTAACCGTTTACTTCGAGGATGTGACCTCGGAGCACCTGCCGGTGGTGATTGCGCTCGAAGCCGAGCGCTTCACGAACCTCATCATTGATGAGAGCAGTCTGGCGAGCGAGCGCGAAGTGGTGATGAGCGAGCGTCGCTGGCGCTCCGAGGACAGCCCCGAGGGGCGCGCCTTCGAGCAGCTCATGGGGCAGAGCTTCCTCGCGCACCCCTACCGGATTCCGACGGTGGGCTGGATGAGCGACCTCGAAAAAATGACGGTCGAGGCCTGCCGCGAATTTTTCGACACCTACTACGCGGCGAACAACATGGTCGTGGCGATTGCGGGGGACTTCGACCCGGACGCGACCCTCGCGCTGCTGCGCCGGCACTTCGGCCAACTGCGCCGCGCGGCCGTGATTCCGCGCAATCCGCAGGAGGAGCCGCGCCAGCTCGGCCCGCGTCACTCGACGATCGAGTTCGATGTGGCAGCCCCGCTGCTGCTGATGGGCTGGCACGCGCCCCCCACCGGTCACGACGACGCCGAGGCGCTCGACGCGCTGAGCCTGCTGCTCTCGAAGGGGCTGGGCAGCCGGCTGCACCGGCGTCTGGTGTACGACGAGGAGATCGCGCTCTCGGTCTCCGCCAGTTACTGGGAGCTCGAGCGCGCGGGGGTGTTCTATGTGCAGGTGCAGTTGCGCCCGGGTGAATCGGCCGAGCGCGCCGAGACGCTGGTGCTCGCCGAGCTCGCGCGTCTTGGCCGTGCCCCGCCCACTGACGCGGAGCTCGAGCGCGCGCTGCGCGCACTGGAGGTCGCCAACGTGTCCGGGCAGGGCAGCGCCTACGAGTTGGCCGCGCGCATGGGGCGGGAGTGGACGAGCTTCGGCCGCGTGCGCCCGCTGGCCGAGCGCCTGGCGAAGTTCCGCTCGCTGACGCCGGCCGATGTGCAGCGCGTGGCGGGTCAATACCTGCCCGAGACGGGCCGCAGCGTGGTGCGCATGGTGCCCCGCGCCGACGCCGACGCCGACAAGAAGGGGAATTGAGATCGTGCGCCGCGCCGTCGCCGTCCCGTGTCTAGCCCTTGCGCTCGGCTCGAGCATCGCCTGCGCCACATCAAAGCCGCTCTGGCGTCAACCCCTGCCGCCGCCCCTGGACGCCCCGGTGGTGGACGCTTCGAAGCTGCAGCGCAGAACATTTGCCAACGGCGCGCGCGTGCTGCTGCTCGAAGATGCGCGGCTGCCGACCTTCAGCATCGGCGTGGTGGTTCCGCGTGGCGCCGGCGTCGAGGCCATCGCGCAGGCCGGGCTTGCGACCTACATGGCCGCGTTGATGGAGCGCGGCGCCGGCGAGCGCGACGCCCTCGAGTTGGCGGCGGCCGTTGACGCGCTCGGCGCCACGCTGCAGGTAACGGCCGGTTGGGACTCGGTCGGCGTCCACATCAGCGGCTTGTCCCGCGACTTCGATGCGTTGTTCGAGATCCTGAGCGATGTGGCGCTGCGCCCGCGCTTCGCTGCAAAAGAAGCCAGGCGGGTTCGCGCTGAGCAACGGGCAGCACTTCTGCGCGCGCGCGACGACCCCAACACGCTCACGCGCTGGAGCTTCTTCGAGACGCTGTATCCCGAGCACCGTTATGGCTATCCCATCAGCGGCGCCATCTCCGCCGTTGAAAAATTCAACGCCGCCGCCGCGCGCAAACTGTACAAAGCGCTCTTCACGCCGCAGCAGGCCATTCTGTACGGCGTCGGTGACCTGGATGCAGCGGCGCTGCGCGCGCGCTTCGAGAAAATTTTCGGGACGCTCGAAGGCGCGCCGCCGCTGCCCGCCGTGGCGGCGCCGCCCGCCGCGCCACAGCCGCCGCGCTTCGTTCTGGTGGATCGCCCGGACCTCGGCCAGGCCATGGTGGCGCTCGGCCACGAGGGCATCGCGCAGGGCGCCGACCCGCGCCTCGAACTCTGGATGATGAACGCGATCCTCGGCCGCAGCGGTTTCTCGTCGCGTCTGGTGTCGAGGCTGCGCGCCGAGGAGGGGCTCAGCTACTCGGTGCGCTCGACGCTGGTGCAGCGCCGCGCGGGCGGCGCGTTGATGCTTCAGAGTTTCACCGAGGCGGGCCGCATTGAAAAGCTGCTGCGGGGAATGCTCGAGGAGTTCGAGGGAATGCGCAGCCGGCCCCCCGGCGCCGACGAGTTGCGCCGCGCGCAGACCTTCGGCAGCGGCAGTTTCTCGCTCGCCCTCGAAACCTCGGTGGCGGTGGCGCGGGCGCTGGTCAATCTGGAGGTGTATGACCTGCCGCGCGACAGCCTCGACACCTACCGGGGGCGCGTGCGCGCGCTTTCGCCCGAGGCCGTGGCCCAGGCCGCAGCGCGCGCCATTCACCCCGAGCGCGCCTC
>JAHRAN010000117.1 GCA_020027245.1 Myxococcota bacterium | reverse complement strand
GCCATAACGGCACAGCATACGGGGTGCTAACGCACCCCGCCCACCTTTTGACCGCGACCGGGATGCTACGCATCCCGCCCAACCTTTTGACCGCGCCGAGCCGCTGCCGGAGGTTCATGGCGTGGCTGCTAGCTGCCACCTCGTCAGTTTCAACTTTGCGACGCCGTGGCGTGGTCGAGGGCGCGGCGGGCGAGGCTTGAAAGCGGGAGCGCACGCGCGGCGGTGAGGGAGCACCAGCGGTGGGCGTCGAAGCCGTGGCGGCGGACGCGCCCGGGTTGCGGCGTCACCCGGAACAGATACAGGCGCAGCACGCGGTGGGTGAAGATGTGTCGCACGCTGCCCAGAGGTTCAGGCGCCGCCGCCGCGATGCCGACACCCTCGCGCAGCGTGCGCAAGAGCCCGGCGGCGGCTTGCTCGCGCGCATCGAGTTCGCCGCCCGGCAACTCCCAGAGACCGCCGAGCAGACCCCGTGGCGGACGGCGAACCATCAGCAGCCGACCGCCCCGCAGCAGCAGCGCGGCGGCGGCGCGCAAGCGCTTTTTGCGCGGCGCCGGGCTGCGAACAGGCAGCGTGGCCTGCACGCCGCGGCTTAAAGCTTTGCAGTGGCGGTGCAGCGGGCAGCGCGTGCAGGCCGGTCGCCGCCGGCTGCAAAGTGTGGCGCCTAACTCCATCAGCGCCTGATTGAGCGCGCCCGGCTGCGCGCCGCGCACCAACTCTGCAGCCGCCGCTTCGAGCTTGCGGCGCGTTGCCGGCAGGCGGATGTCATCGCGCAGGTCGAGCAGGCGCGTGAGCACGCGCATCACATTGCCGTCAACGCTTGCGACAGGCTGGTCGAAGGCGATCGAAGCCAGCGCCGCGGCGGTGTAGGGGCCGACGCCCGGAAGTTTGCGCAACTCTTTGACTTCGTCCGGCAACGCGCCGCCGTGTTCGCGCACCACGGTCTGGGCGGCGGCGTGCAGATTGCGCGCGCGGCTGTAGTAACCAAGCCCGGCGAAGTGGCGCATCACTTCGTCCGGCGAGGCACAGGCCAGCACACGGGCCGTCGGAAAGTTTTTGAGAAAGCGCTCGTAGTAGGGGACGACCGTCGCCGACCGGGTCTGCTGCAGCATCGTCTCGGAAACCCAGATGGCATACGGGTCGCGGCTGCGCCGCCACGGAAAATCGCGCGCATTGGCGCGATACCAGCGAAGCAACGCGCGACGGATGGCCTTCACCGGGTGATGGATAGCACCGGCGCGGCGGATGCGCGCGGCGTGTCCGCCGCCTCTTTTCCCTCTCCCTCTGGGAGAGGGAACCGATCTCGATCGAGAGCGAAGAACCGAATCTTCGGCGGGATGGGCGCGTGTATAGCTACGGAAGACACATCCAACGACGCCCGAACATGGCGCTACCCCTCTATGTCGGGTTTGAAAAACGCATAAACATAGATTGGATCAGATGTGAGCTTGTGGCGGCTGCCTGTGCCGATGTCACAACCAGCTTTGTCAAGTGCTATTTCAGCGGCGAGCGCGGAAGCCACACTGTTAGCAAGTAGTATAATGATCCGTTCATTATCTTCGGAAACACGATGATCGTACAGCAGTCTTTCTTCAGGGCGAGTAGAAACCCCAACGCGCCATAAACCACGGTGGCACTCACGTATGCCTAAATGCTCAAGAAGCCGATAAGCAAGCCCAGCATGGTCATCAACAAATTGCAAAATCTCTGCCACAATCGTCTCAACGCTGTGTGTTCTGGGGGGCATGTTGTCTCCTGTCATGCAGTAGGGGCGACAGGGGGCTGCGCCCGCCGGAGTCGAACCCCGGCGGATGCCGGGCCCGCAACCAACCACAAAGGGGTGTCGCCCTCTTATTTCCCGCTGCTCGGGGAGCTACCCCTCGCAGTTTTGCCGGGTCTTGTATTCAGAGGAAGACCCGACGCAGCGGGTTTCCCTCTGTGATTGATTGCGCAAGTAGCTTCGCCCAGCAGGCCGGGCGCGTCAAGCCCTGAGGGGCTGGCGCCCCTCGCCCAGCCCGTTGACCGCCCCGGGCGGCTGCCCGAGCCGCTGTCGGAGGACGGAGGGGGAGCGGAGTCACGCCGCTTCGGGCGGGGCGGGGTACGCTATGGATGGACGCGCCCACCGCGCCCACTCACCACACACTCGGGGAGACTTCATGAACCGCTCGCTTGCTTCGGTGCTTCTGTGTCTGCTGCTCGCTACCGGTTGCGTCGGCGGCAACATTGAA
Organism: Myxococcota bacterium; assembly: GCA_020027245.1. GTDB lineage: Bacteria > Myxococcota_A > UBA9160 > UBA9160 > UBA6930 > JAHRAN01. The sequence continues at coordinate 2,703 of JAHRAN010000117.1, read as the reverse complement.
ATCAACAGCAACGCCATCTGGGCGTCCGGGCGCGCCGACGAGACCGGTGTCTCGCGCGAGCGGCTGGCAAAGCTCAGCGACGGCATGCAGGACTACATCAACCGGGGCGTGGTGCCGGGTGTCGTCACGCTGATCTACCGGCAGGGGCATGTGGTTCACGCGGATGTGCTCGGGCTGCGCGACCGTGAGGCCGGCACGGCGCTTTCGCGCGACACCATCTTTCGCATCTACTCGATGACCAAGCCGGTCGTTTCGGTCGCCACAATGGTGCTCGTCGAGGAGGGCAAGGTGCGGCTCAGCGACCCCGTCACCCGCTGGCTGCCGGAGTTCGAGAAGCTGCGCGTGCTGAAAGACCCGGCGGGGCCGCTCAACCGAACCGTGGCGCTGACCACGCCGATTACGGTGCGCGACCTGCTGACCCACACCGCCGGGCTCGCCTACTCCTTCACGGCGACGGGGCCGCTGCACGACGCCATCGTTGCGAGCGAGTTGGGCGGCGCGAACACGAACATCGCGCCGGACGAGTTCATGCGGCGGCTCGGCGCGCTGCCGCTGCGCCATCAGCCGGGCACGCGCTGGCACTACAGCCTTGCGAGCGATGTGCTCGGCGTGCTGGTGGCGCGGGCGTCGGGGCAGCCGCTCGGTGAATTTCTGCGCGAGCGCATCTTCGATCCGCTCGGCATGGACGACACCGGGTTCTTCGTGCCAGAGGAAAAACTCGCGCGCCTCGCCGTCAACTACCTGCGGGACGGGGAGACCGGCGAGCTCAAAGTTTTCGACCATCCCTCGAAGAGCACTTTCGCCGCCGAGCCGCCCGTGTTCGAGTCCGGCGGCGGCGGGCTGGTCTCGACCGCCGACGACTACATGCGCTTCGCGCGCATGCTGCTGCAACGGGGCGAACTCGACGGCGTGCGCGTGCTCTCGCGCAAGAGTGTGGAGCGCATGACCGCCGACTCGCTGACCGAGCAGGAGCGAACGCTGCGCGAACTTCCGCCGGCTTTCGAGCGCGCCTACCGGGGGCAGAGTTTCGGGCTCGGCGTGCGCGTGCTGAGCGAACTCGGGCTGACCGCTTCGATCAGCAGCGAGGGCACACACGGCTGGGGCGGCGCCGCCGGCACCTGGTACTTCGTGGACCCGACGGAAGACCTGATCGGCGTGCTGATGGTGCAGGTGATGTTCCTCGACGATGAAAAGGATCCCATCCGTCAGGACTTCGGGACGCTGGTCTATCAGGCCATCGCCGACTGAGGAAGCCCCGCCACCGACGACAAAGAAGGGAGTAAAGCAATGCATGTCCCGCTTCTGGTGAACGATTTTCTGACCCGCGCAGCGCGGCTGTATGCGGACAAGGTCGCCGTGGTGGACGGCGCGCGCCGCTACAACTACCGCGAGTTTCAACAGCGCGCGAACCGGCTCTCGAACTGGCTGCTCGAACTCGGCATCCGCAAGGGCGACCGCGTCTGCATTCTGAGCCCGAACTCGCACTTTTTTCTGGAGAGCTTTTATGGCGCCAGCCAGATCGGCGCCGTGCTGGTGCCGCTCAACTACCGGCTCACCGCCGAGGATCACCGCTACATCATTGACCACGCCGGCGTTACGGCCATGCTGGTGGACGGCGAGTACACCGGCGTGGTGGATGGCATCCGCGACGGCCTGCCGAAGGTGGAGCACTGGATCGTGGCGCAACACGATGCGGCTCCGCCCTCGGGCTGGCGCGACTGGGAGCAGGGCGTGGCGGATGTGACGGACGCGCCGCCGCCGCCGGTCGAGATTGACGAGAACGATCTGGTCTCCATCAACTACACCTCCGGTACCACGGCGCGTCCGAAGGGTGTGATGCTCACGCACCGCAACTGTTACCTGAACGCCTACAACATGATCGCCCACCTCGGCATCCACCACGACGATGTCGAACTCTGGACGCTGCCGATGTTTCACTGCAACGGTTGGGGAGGCGTCTATGCGCTGACCGGCATGGGCGGCACACACGTGGTGCTGCGCACGGTCGAGGCCGAGCAGATCTACCGCCTGATCGAGCAGGAGCGGGTGAGTTTTGCGTGCATGGCGCCGACCGTGCTGCGCACGATCCTCGACTACCCGGAAAAGGCGAAGCACGAGATTGCGCGGCCGCCGCGTTTTACCGTCGCTGGCGCGCCGCCGCCCGCCGCCTTCATCGAGCGTCTGGAGCGGGAACTGGGCTGGCAATTCCTGCAAATCTACGGCCTCACCGAGACGGCACCGCTGCTGACCATCTCGCAACCCGATGCGAACTGGAAACCGGGTGATTACGCGCGCCGCTCGCGCGCGGGCGTGGCCGGCATCGGCGTCGAACTCGAACTGCGCGACGACGAAGACCGGCCCGTGCCGAAAGATGGCAAGAGCATCGGCGAGGTGTGCGCGCGCTCGAATGTCATTTTCGATGGCTACTGGGAGCAGCCGGAGCAAACCGACGCCTGCATCTACGACGGCTTCTTCCACACCGGCGATCTGGCGGTCTGGGACGAGACCGAGAGCATTCACATTGTTGACCGCAAGAAGGACGTGATCATCTCCGGCGGCGAAAACATTTCGTCACCCGAAATCGAGGACGCCCTCTATCAGCACCCCGCCATTCTGGAGTGCGCCGTAATCGGCGTGCCACACGAGCAGTGGGGCGAAACGCCGAAGGCGCTGGTTGTTCTGCGCGAGGGCGAGCGCGCCACG
>JAHRAN010000098.1 GCA_020027245.1 Myxococcota bacterium | reverse complement strand
TTCCAGTAGAGCGGAACCGACATCGCGGGGTTGCCGCAGTAGTTCGCCATCTGCGTGAAGCCCACCGACTGCAGCAGCGTCGGCAGATGATCGGCGCCGTCCGGGTTCGAGAGCGAGAGCACGCCGAGCTTTGCGGGCGCGCAGGCCATGGTGGGCGTCAGAATCACATCGTAGTCCTGCATAAAGCGCGCCAGTTCGCGGCCGGTTGTGTGGATGGTCTGCACCGCGCGCACATAGTCGAGCGCGCTCACGCCTTCGGCGTTCTGCGCGAAGCGCCAGGTGCCGGGCTCCACATCGTCCTCTTTGAGTTCGCGTCCCAGTTCGCGCGCGCGGTCTTGCATCATCGCGCGGGTGTTGGCGGCGATAATTGTGATGCCCGCGCGCACCACATCCAGGCTCGGCGTGAAGCAGGCCTCCTCCACCTGGTGTCCAAGTTGCTCGCACAACCCGGCGGCGTCGCGCGCGGCGGCTTCGCAGTCGGCGGCGGTGGGTTGCCCGTTCCAGGTTGTGGTCTGCAGCGCGACGCGCAGCACGCCGGGGTTCGCGCCGACCTCATCGAGGAAGGGACGCGCGGGCGGCGGCGCGGCATAGGGCGCACCGGTATCTGCCCCGGCGCTCACATCGAGCAGCGCGGCGCTGTCGCGCACCGAGCGGGTTACGGCGTGCACCACGCTGAGCCCGGCCCAGCCCTCGCCGCTCTTCGGGCCGAGTGGTGTGCGCGCGCGGCTTGGTTTCAAACCGAAGAGTCCGCAGCACGAGGCCGGGATGCGGATCGAGCCGCCGCCGTCGCTGGCGTTGGCGATGGGCAAGATCCCGGCGGCCACGGCCGCCGACGCGCCGCCGGATGAACCACCGGATGTGTGCTCGAGATTCCAGGGGTTGCAGGTCTGGCCAAACAGGCGCGACTCGGTGGTCGTTGTCAGGCCGAACTCGGGCGACGCGCTCTTGCCGAAGAGCACCAAGCCCGCGCGCCGGTAGCGCGTCACCAACTCGCTCTCGAAATCGGGACGGTAGTTTTCGAACAACTTCGAGCCGTTCGAGAGCAGCACGCCGGGCACGCCGAGGTGCAGATCTTTCAGCAACCAGGGGACGCCACGGAAGGGGCCATCGGGCAGACCCTTTGCGATGGCGGCGCGGGCCTCGTCGAAGAGGCGAATCACGACGGCGTTGATTTTCGGGTTGCGCTTTTCACAGCGCTCGATGGCCTCGTCGAGCAGCGCCTCGGCGGTGGTTTCGCCCCGCGCCACCAGCTCCGCAAGCCCCAGCCCGTCGTAGCTTTCATACTCCTGCATGGTTGCTCTCCTCCGATGCTTCCAAATAGCGCCGCCCGCCAGCGCCGGCTATTTGCGCTTCAGTTGCTCCTTGTTCTCGGTGATGAAGCTGTGGATCTCGTCGCGCTTGCCGAGAATCGTCTCCCACTCATCGGCATAGAATGTAATCGGGAAGCGGCGCAGGCCGTAGAGCGAAACCGCTCCCTTCTGGCTCACCTGAAGGCGCAAGCCGCGCTGCTCCTTCTCCCGAAGCGCCTTGTTCTCCGCCCGCAGCCGTTCGATCTCACTCTTGTCGTTGCTCATTGCGATTCCTCCGGGACCTGGGGTTCGCCGGGAGCGTAGCGCGCCCGGTGGCCCCCGGCGCAACCGGGCTTGTGATATGCTGTGCCGATGAGAATCTGCAAGTCCCCGGACTGCGACACCCCGGTTGTCCGTGAAGGGCACGAGCTTTGTCGCCCCTGCTGGGGAAAACAGAATGCCGGGAAGCGCGCCCCGCGCGGTGGCCGCTCCGTGGCGACGGCTGCTCCGCCGAAAGTGTCGGAAGCGGCGGCGCCGACCTATGACCGGGAGGGCAAAGCTGGCGGCGAGCGACTTACTGCCACGAAGCTGGGCGAAGAATTGGGACTGTCCAGCCGAAAGGTGAATCTGATTCTGGCGGAACTGGGCTGGATCGAGAAGTTCACCAAAGGATGGAAGCTCACAGATCATGGCGTGAAGCAGGGCGGGAAAGAGAAGACGGCCCATCAATCAGGTGCTTCCTATGTGGATTGGCCGAGGTCGTTACTGAGCAACAAGGTCTTTCTGGCAGATGCCCAGGAATTGCGCGGAGGTTCTTCATCTTCTCCGGACGCTGCGGAGAGTCCGGTTTCCAACAAGCCACAGGTGGAGGACGGTCGCAAGCGTTACCCCGCCGACTACCGTGCTGTGGACGGGCACTACGTTCGCTCTCGCGCCGAACTCGCGATTGACAACTGGCTCTACATGCAGGGCATCGTCCATGCCTATGAACGCAAGTTGCCGGTGGAGGAAGATGCCTACTGCGATTTTTATCTTCCCGAGAGCAAGGTCTACATCGAGTACTGGGGTATGGAGCAAGATGCCTCATATGCGAAGCGCAAAGCCGAGAAGCAATCTATCTACAAAAAATACGATCTGAAACTGGTTGAGTTGGCGGACGCCGAACTCGAGAATCTGGATGACAATCTGGCGCGGCTGCTGATTCCCTTTGGAGTGAAGTGCGAATGAAGCGCACCGCCGCGCCTGGCGTTCAGGCGTTCCAGCTTGGGCGGGTGCGGAGGGTTTGCTCGTAGCGTCCCAGGTGTTCGAGGTTTGCGGGCGGCGACACTTTCAGCGCTTCGGCGAGGCGCAGCGCCACCATGGCGGTGATGTCGGCCACGCTGAAGTGCTCGCCAACGATGAAGGGACGTCCGTCGGCGAACTCCTGGTCGAGCCACTCGAACTTGCGGGCCAGCTCATGGCGCTGCGCGTCGGCGAACGCGGGAACCTGAGTGAGCCGCGTTGCGAAGAAGGGGGCGCTGTGTTTTCCGATTGCGATCACGGTGTTCAGCACTTCGAGTTCAAAGCGGCGGTTCCACATCTCCACCTGCGCGCGTTCGAGTGCGCTTCGGCCAAAGAGCGCCGGCTCCGGGTGCAGAGCTTCGAGGTACAAACAGATGGCGTGGCTCTCGGTGAGGATTGCGCCGTCGTCGAGCTCCAGAATCGGCAGCGCGCCGAGTGCGTTCTTCGCGAGCAGTTCGGGTGCGCGCGCGCCGTCATTAAAGATGTCCACCGGGACGCGCTCCAGTTTCAGATCTTTTTCCAGCAGATACATATGGAGCCGGCGCGGGTTGGGCGCATTGGCGGTGTAGAGCTTCATCGCAAAATCTCCTCGCTTTGTTGATCAGCGCGCCGTGCGGCGTGGCGTCCAGTGTCAACCAACCGCGCGCAGCGCACAACCGGCTCACTCCTGCGTGGGCCGGCGGCGATACTGCTTGATGCGGCTGCGCTGCTTTTTGGCTTTGATGCGCCGCTCCCGGCTCGCCCGCGTGGGCCGGGTGGCGCGCCGGACGCGCCGTGTGCGCAGCGCCTCCGTGAGCAGGGCTTCGAGTTGGCGATGGGCGAGTTCGAGGTTGCGCGCGCGCTGTCGCGTGCGTCCACAGCGCACGACGAGCCGGCCCGCCGTGTTGAGCCGGCGCGGCCAGCGCGCGCGCACGCGCTCGGCGGCAGCCGCACCGAGGGTTCGCGCGACGCCGCCCAGGTCGAGCGCGAGTTCGACCCGCGTCGCCACCTTGTTCACATTCTGCCCGCCGGGTCCGCTCGAGCGCACGGCGCGCAGCCGCAACCAGCGCGCGGGAATCGCCCGGCGCCTCGGAAGTTTGAGATCGCGTACCGCCGCCATCCGCGAAGCTTTGCGAATCCGGCGGGCTACGCCCGCCCGGGGTGCGTCAGCACTCCGGTCAGCGGCTCGGCGCGGTCAGAAGGATGGGCGGGGTGCGCAGCACTCCGGCAGCGGCCCGGCGCGGTCAACGGGATGGGCGGGGTGCGTCAGCACCCCGGTCAGCGGCCCGGCGCGGTCAACGGGATGGGCGGGGTGCGTTAGCTTCCGACAGCGGCTTGGCGCGGTCAGAAGGATGGACGGGGTGCGTGAGCACCCCGACACGTTCTATACTCGGCGCGTGACTGCACCTCCGTTCTGGCTGCTGCCCGCGCTCGGCATCGGCATCATGCTCTGGCTGCCGCTCTACGCGGCGCGCGTGCGTGGCCGGCAGTATGCGCTGTTCGCCGGCGT
>JAHRAN010000077.1 GCA_020027245.1 Myxococcota bacterium | reverse complement strand
GCGCGACATAACCCTCGCGCGCCACCCGCTCGGTGACATCGCGAATGTGCGCGTTCACGCCGAAGATCTCCATCCAGACGATGACGCCCGGCCGCGGGCCGCCACTCGCAGGCCGCGCCAGGTAGCCTCCCATCTGCCGCGCCCCCACCGCAATCTGAACCCGCTCCGTCTGAATCTCCATGTCGCGTTCCTTTCCGGCGGGCTCGCGCCCGCCGTCCCAACCTTTTGACCGCCCCGAGCGGCTGCCAGAGGGCTCGCGCCCGCCGCCCAACCTTTTGACCGCCCCGAGCGGCTGCCAGAGGGCAGGCAGGGCGGGACGATAGCAGCAAGCGCCAGCGCGCGGCCGCGCGCCTTCGCTTCGTCCCCTCTCCCTCCGGGAGAGGGTCAGGGTGAGGGCGGACTGGATTCCCGCTTGCGCGGGAATGACGGTTCTCCCCCGGGGCTCCGACGCGCGGCGTTCTAGAAGTACTCGAAGCTGAAATCAACGCCGATGTAGCGAGGCGGGCCCCAGCCCTGGAAGCCACCGACGGGCAGCGCCTGCTCGAGGTACTCCTCGTTGGCCAGGTTCTTGCCGACCAGCGCCACGCGCCAGGGCACGCCCGAGTACTCCCAGTCGTAGGCCACGGTGGCGTCGAACAGGTCGTACTCCGCCTGCTCGACCCGTGGCGCGGGGAACAGCGTGAAGTTGTCCTGATGCTTGAAGCGCAGGTCGGCGGTCAGCGTGCCGCCGCCGATGGGCCGGCTGTAGGTCGCGCCCAGGGCGTAGGTGAAGCGCGGCAAGCGCGTAACGCCCGAGCCGGAGTAGAAGTTCGTCATGCACACGTCCTGGTTGGAGCCATCGGCCGCGCAGGCCGGGCCAGCCGTCTGCAGCACATCGTCCGCCGTGCCAAACATTCCGTCCGGCCCCGTGGGAAGGAGCTGCGTGCGCTGCGTCGAACTGCTGACTTCGCCCGACTGATAACCGAAGGTGGCGTAGAGGCCGAGCCCCTCGATGACCGGCGGCGTCCAGCCGAGTTCCGCCTCGAAGCCATCGAACTCGGTCTCGTCGTGGTTCAGGATGAAGGTGTTGGTGCCCGGTATCGCGCCCGGGGTCAGGATAATCGAGGAGAACTGCCGCCCCTCGGTTTCGGTCGTGAACCAGGCGAGACTCGCCTGCACGCTGTCTTCGAGGAACGATCCTTTGAAGCCGATTTCCAACTGATCCACAGTTTCCGGCTCGTAGGCGAGGAAGGCCGGCTGCACGCCGCGGATCGAGAAGCCGCCGCTGCGGAAGCCCTGCGCGAACGCGAGATACGCCATCATGTTGTCTGTGATGTGGTAGTCGCTGCTGACCTCCAGCACCGTGTCGTCCCACGAGTCGCTGGCGTCGTCAACCGGAGTTGCGCACGTTGCACACGGCATGCCATCCGTCTGAGAATACGCGGTATGAAAGTCCTTCTCCTCGTCTATGTGCCGCGCACCGACGGTGACGCTCCAGTTCTGCATGATGTCAAAACCGACCGACGCGAAGACCGACCAACTGTCGGCTTCCTCGCCGCTGATCTGCGTCGAGGGCGTGCCGGGAACGAGGCAAACCGCGGGATTTGCTCCCGTCATGAAAGGTACGGGAACGAGCGCTCCGCCTGGCCCGAGGGGGAGCCGAATACCTGCGCAGCTCGTCGCCGTCGCATCGAGCGCCGCCGGCGGAAGCTGGGTGATCTGCCCCGAGCGCTGCGTGAGATCAATCTCGTGATGCCAGATGAAGACGCCGGCGGTCAGGGTCAGGCGGTCGCCGATGAAGGAATCCGACCAGCGAAGCTCCTGCGAGAAGGTGTCGAAGTTCTGATCCCGGTCGGTGTGGAGTTGCGCGAAGGGGAAGCTGTTGTCAATCGCGCCCGCGCCGTTGCCGGCGCCGAGGCAACCTGCATACGTGCCATCGCCGCAGGTCGAGCCGTCGAAGTCCTGCAGCACGCGGTCGGTGGAGTTGACATGGGTGGTCACCGACTGAAAGACGCCGATGCCGGTGTCCCAGGTGAGGTCGAGGCTCAGGATGTTCGCGTCGTAGAGTTGCGCTTCCGACGGGTTGCGGTCGGAGCGGTTGGTCCAAGCCTGCCCGCCGTCGAAGGTGGGATCCTGCGGCGGGATGTCGCCGCGGTCGCGAATGAAGTCCCAGCCGAACAGCGCCTCGAAGTTTTCGCTCGGACGAAAGCGCAGCTTGGTGACAAAGCTCTCGTAGTCCACCTCGCCGCGGCTCTCGCCGGTCACCACGTTTTGCACATAACCCTCGGAGCCCTTGACGGTGTAGCCGACGCGCAGCGCCAAGCTGTCGGTGCCTTCGAGCGGCGTGTTGAACACGCCTTGCACGGTCCAGGCGTCGCCGTCGCCCTCGCCGTCGAAGTTTCCAAAACTGGCGCGGAAGCGCGCGCCCGTCTGCTCGAAGTCCGGCTTGCGGCGGCGGATCACGATGGTGCCGCCGCTCGTGTTCTTGCCATACAAAATGGTCTGCG
>JAHRAN010000035.1 GCA_020027245.1 Myxococcota bacterium | reverse complement strand
TCGAAGCGCCAGAGGATGGGGAAGGCGCAGAGCGCCAGCGCGATTTCGGCGAGGCCCGCCACACCGAAGGCTGCCCGGTAGCCCGCCAGCCAGCCGTGGCTCGCGGCGACCCACGCGCTCACCAGTCCTCCCGTCAGCGGCCCCGCGATAAAGCCCAGGCTGCCAGCGGCATTGAAGGCGCCGAGTGAAGTGGTGCGCGCCTGGTCCGGCGTCAACTCGATGGTCATCAGCATCGAGGGCACGAACATCACCGCCGCTGCCGCGCCCGTTATGAGCATTGCAAAGAGCAGCGCATCGCCGGGCCAGAAGCCGATGCCGATCACCAGCACGCCGTAGATTGCGCTGCCGCCGCAGAGTAGAAGCGCACGCGACGAGCGTTGCGAAAGCCAGCCGAAGGGCGCCGACAAAAGCGCAAAGGGCAGCATGAAGGCGGCGATCAGCGCGCCGATGCGCGCCGAATCGAGCTGGTGGATGCCGCTCAGGAAGAGCGGGAAGGTCGAGGTGAAAAAGCCCACCGTGAAGCGATCGGTGAAGGCGAAGAGCAGCGGCGCAAAGAGCAGACGCTGACGCAGCAGCGCGCGGCGGATTTCGGCGAAGCGCGGGCGCAGGGCGACGGCCGTTTCGGTTTCACGCAGCAGCAAAGCTGCGGCCACTGCGGCGACGAGCAGCACGACGACGCCCCAGCGAAGCGGCTGCAGCGGATCGTCGGCGCCGAGCACGCCGCCTATGGGGGCGCCCAGGGCGACGCCGAAGAGCAGGCCGCCGCCCGTCACACCCATCACCACACCTCGCTGCGCCGGCGGTCGCGCAGCGGCGGCGAGGCCGAGCAGCAGCGACAGCGCAAAGATGTGCGCGCCACCCTCGAAGAAACGAATCGCGAGGAAGAGCGGGAAGGGGAAGTCCCGGCTCAGCAGCCAGAAGCAGAGGGCGTCCACGAGCAGGGCGGCGGCGATCAGCCGGGGGCGGCGCCCGAAGCGGTCGGCGGCGATGCCGGCCAGCGGCGCGGCCAGCACGGCGCCGATCATGTTCACCGACATGAAGAGCGAGGTCCAGAGTTCCGAGACGGCGAAGCGCTCCTTCACCAGCTCGCGCAGCACGGGCACCGGCAGTGTCACCGGCAGCAGCAGCAACAGCGCAAGCCCGCCGAGCGCCACGATCCGCCAGGCTTCGTAGGGGCGCGGCGGCGGCTTAAGAACGGGGGGATGGGGCGAGGCATTCATGCTGCGTCACCGCTCGGGTTTGCTCTGGTGCGAAAGCGCCGCCACGCCGCCCATCTTAACCCTGTTCGGGGCGCGCTGCCGAGTCCACGCTGGCTGCTATCATCCGCTTTCGTGCCTCGATAGCTCAGTTGGATAGAGCGGCTGCCTTCTAAGCAGCGGGTCGGGGGTTCGAATCCTCCTCGAGGCGCCACGCGGGAGGCGCCCGTGGCGCATCCTCCACCCAAACGCGCAGCGCTGCCGCCACCGCTTTGCCAGCTCATCACGGGAAGTTTAATCGTGCGCGCCATGATCCTTCGCGATGGCCGGTTGCGGGTGGACGAGTTCCCGGAGCCGACGCCCGGGCCGGGGCTGCTCTTGCTGCGCACCCTGGCCTGCGGCGTCTGCGCGACGGACATCCACTTGCAGCGCCACGGTCAGCGCCTGGCCGAGTGGTCGAAGCAGAGCGGCGGCGTGTTCCGCTTCGACCCGCAGCGCGACCTGGTGATGGGGCACGAGGTCTGCGGCGAAGTGCTGGACTACGGGCCAGAGACCCGGCGGCGGATTCCGGTTGGCGCGCGCGTGACCTCGACCAGCATCATCCCGCACGCGCAGGGGCTTGCGGTGATGGGGCACGACAACCTGTACCCCGGCGGCTTTGGCGAGTTTATGCTGCTTGCGGAATCGCAGGTGCGGGCGGTGCCGGATGGAATGCCTACCGGAGTTGCGGCGCTCTGCGAGCCGCTCTCCGTCGGCTTTCAATATCAACGGGCCGCAAACCCGCAAGCGGATGAAGCGCCGCTGGTGATCGGTTGCGGCGCCATCGGGCTGGGCCTCATCGCCGCGCTGCGCTGTGCCGGCGTGCGCCCGATCGTGGCCTCGGACCCGGCGCCGCAGCGGCGCGAGCAGGCGCTTCGCGCAGGCGCAGACCTGGCGCTCGACCCCGCGCACACTCCCCCTTTCGAGGCCTGGAAGAAAATCAACCGCACGCGCAAGAACCCGCGCGCGCTGGTCTTCGAGTGCGTCGGCGTGCCGGGCATTTTGAATCAACTCTTCGCCGCCGCCCCCAACGCCTCGCGCATCGTGATGGCTGGCTTTTGCATGGAGCCGGACCCGCTGTTTCTGGCGGGCGCGCACAGCAAGAGCATCAACCTGCAACTCGGCGGCAGCCCGCGGCCGGAGGATTTCGACGCCGCCCTGCGCTCGCTCGATGCGGGGGAGGTGGATGTCGAGCCCTGGATCACCGGGCGCGCGCCGCTCACCGACGCGCTGCGCGCCTTCGAGGACGCGCAAGACCCGACGCGCCACACCCGCATGCTGATCGAGCCAGCGGGGGTCGCTGACGCTCCCCGGCCCGCCTTTTGACCGCGCAAAGCCGCTGACCGGGGTGCATCCGCACCCCGTCCCACATTTTGACCGCGCCGAGCCGCTGCCGGAAGAGCTGACGCCCTGCGCCCCGATTCTTTCCTATTGTTGGGTGAGGAAGTGGTGGCGATCAAAGCGAGGACGACGATGGCGAGTGCAACCGGCGCGAAGCAGAGGACGGGCGGCGGCGCGTCCAGCCCGCCGAGCGAGTCGAACCCGTCGAACGGATGGGAGCTGCTCGACCCCGGTTACTACGCGCAGAACGGCCCGCCCCATGAACGCTGGACGAAGTTGCGCGCCGAAGCGCCCGTCTTCCGCTGCGAGACCGACGAACTCGAACCCTTCTGGGCCATCACGCGCCACGCGGACATCGGCGCCATCTCGAGCCAGCCGGACAAGTTCCTGAGCGAGCCGGGCATCACCATAAGGCCGAAGCAGGGCGGGATTGACGAAACGCAGGGCATCGGCGCGATGCGCACGGTGATCACGATGGACCCGCCCGAGCACCGCAAGCTGCGACGGGTGGCGAGCCCCTGGTTCACGCCCCGCGCGCTCGCACGGATGGACGCCACCATCGAGGCCAGTGCGCGCGCGCTGGTGGATGAACTCGCGGGCGAGGGTGAGGCCGATCTGGCTGTGCAGGTGGCAGCGCGTCACCCGCTGCGCATTCTGGCCAGCGCACTCGGTGTGTCGCGCGAGCAGGAAGCGAAAATTCTGGAACTCTCGAACCGGCTCTTCGCGCCAGCGGACCCCGAGCTTGGCCGTGGCGACACGCGGGAGAACTTCGAAATGCTCGGGCAGGAATTTCTGGAACTGTTTCTGCCGATCATCGAGAGCCGGCGCGCGCAGCCGGGGGATGATCTCGCAAGCCTGCTGGCGAACGCCACCGTGGACGGCAAGCCGATGGGGCCGATGGAGACCCTCGGCTACTACCTGATCATCTTCAACGCCGGCCACGACACCACCAAGAACGCGCTGGCCGGCGGTCTGCGCGCGCTGATCGAGCACCCCGAAGCGTTCGCCAGACTGCAGGCCAACCCGGAGTGCGCGCCGGACGCGGTCGAGGAAATTCTGCGCTGGACTTCGTCGGTGAACTACATGAAGCGCAGCGCGGCCTGCGACCTCGAGTTCGGCGGACAAAAAATCCGCAAGGGCGAGGCGCTGGTGTTGTTCTACGGCTCGGCCAACCGCGACGAGCGCGTGTTCGACCAGCCCTTCCGCTTCGACATCACGCGCCGACCCAACCGCCACCTCGCATTCGGCCACGGCGAGCACTTCTGCATGGGCGCGCACCTGGCGCGACGCTCGACGCGGGCGATAATTGCGGAACTCGCGCGCCGCGTGCGGCATTGGGAACTCGCTGGCGAGCCGCAGTGGATTGCGGCGAGCTTTGTCGTCGGACTGAAGCACCTGCCGGTGCGCTACGCGGTGTGCTAGCGCACACCGCACC
>JAHRAN010000018.1 GCA_020027245.1 Myxococcota bacterium | reverse complement strand
CGGAGGGAAGATGAGCACCGGCAACGGCAACGCGCGCCTTGCGACTTCGGGCAAGGCCATCTACGCGCTCGGCGACCACACGGTCAACTTCTCGCTGATGTCGCTGTTGCTCGTCTATCCCTTCTTCCTGACGGATGTGGCAGGCATCCCGGCGGCGCTGGCGGGGCTGGTGCCGCTCATCGGGCGCGTGGCCGACGCCATCAGCGACCCGCTGATGGGCCGCCTCTCGGACCGCATCCGCTGGCGCGCCGGTCGCCGCCGCCCCTTCTTTCTGATCGGCATGGCGCCCTTCGGCCTGAGCTTCGCTGCGCTGTGGTGGAACACCGAGGGCATGGGCACAGCACAGGCAACCGCCTTCTACGCCGCACTCTATGTCCTGTTTTCGGTCAGCGTAACCGTGGTGTCGGTTCCCTATCTGGCCATCATCCCCGAAATGATGACGGGCTACGACGAGCGCACCTCGCTCAACACCTGGCGCGCCGTCGGCGCCATCCTCGGCGCGCTGCTGGCGGCCACCGCACTGCAACCCCTGGCGCACGCACTCGGCGACGGCGCACCGGGGTATCAGCGCGCCGGGCTGGTATTCGGCGTCTGGCTGATGGTCTTCTGGCCCTTGATTCACAAGGTCACCTTCGAGCGCCCGCAACAAGACGCGCCGCGCCAGCAACCGCTGTGGAGCAGCATCCGCGCGCTGACGCGGCACGCGGCCTTCCGGCGGCTCACCGGTTTTTATCTGCTCGGGCGCATCGCCATAGATCTGGCCTCGACCATGTTCCTCTACTACTTCACCTGGTGGCTGGGCCGCCCCGACGATTTCCGCTGGACCCTCGGCCTGTTCCTCGTCGTGGTCGCGCTTTCGATGCCGCTCTGGAACTTGGTGGCGCGGCGCTTCGACAAACACACCCTGTTTCTGCTCGGCGCCGCCTCGTGGATCGGCTCACAACTCTGGCTGTTTCTCGCCAGCCCCGACTGGCCGCGCGGCTGGATATTTCTCGGCGCGGCCATCGGCGGCATCGGCTACGCCGCCGCCGACATGATCCCCTGGTCCATGCTCGGCGAAGTGGTTGACGAGGACGAACTCAAAACCGGGCAGCGCCGCGAGGGCATCTACTTCGGCCTCTTCATGTTCCTGCGCAAACTGGGCGGCGCGATTGCGGTGGCGGTGGCGCTCTTTGTGCTCGACCTCTCGGGGTACCGTGAACTCGGCGAGCAGCAGTCGGAGTTGACGCGGCAGACGATCCGCGTCCTCACCGCCATCGCACCGGCCGTATTCGTCGCGCTGGCCGCGCTGCTGGCGCGCGGCTATACGCTGACGCGCGCGCGCCACGGTGAAATTCAGCGCGCGCTGCAAGAGCGGACACCTGACTGGACCGCCGATGCGAAGCTTTGACGACAACGAGCCGGTGCTTCCCGACGGCGTGGCGATCCGCCGCCTGCGCCGAGGGCGCGGCTGGTCGCGCCGCGACTTCGTGCGCGCGATCGCCGAGGCGAGTGTCCGCGCCAGCGGCCGGCGCGAGACGATCAGCGTGAACCAGCTCGAAGGCATCGAAGAGGGCAACGAGCGGGTGGACTACGATGTGCTGTGCCGCGTAGCCGCTGGCCTGAACGCCGACCCGGTGGACCTGCTGCAGCAAAGCGAGACCTGAGCGCCCGGGGTGCTGACGCACCCCGCAAGCCTTGAGAACCCTCACCCCGCCCTCTCCCAGAGGGAGAGGGAGCAGAGGTTATTCGCTCGCGCCTGATTAAACGTTCAGACGAGGTTTGCGTTTTTGAGCGTGTCCCGAAGCAGGCGGCGGACCTGGTGATGGCGCCCGAAGCCCAGATGCGCGCCGGGGTACCAGGCGATTTCCGGTCGCTCCCAGTGACGCCACAGATCGCGCACCTGATCGCTCGGCACCAGCTTGTCCGCGCTGCCGCCGAAGATCGCGCGCCGCTCCCGGGGCAACAACGGCGCGTGCCGCAGCGGCGAGACCACGCTCATCAGTTGCTCGAGATCCGCGCGCTCGAGGCCAGCGCGCTCGGCGTCATCGAGCGCGGTGCGCGGGGCGTGGCGAAAGACCAGCCGCACCAGATCGGTGGCCGGGATGCCGGCGATCACACAGTCGAGGCCGGCTTCGATGCCCGCCAGCAGCGCGGCGTTGTAGCCACCGAGGGAGAGCCCATACACACCGATGCGCGCGCCGCCCTGCGCGCGAATCCAACCGAGCAGGCGGCGGATGTCCCAGATCGCCTGCGCCTCGGCGTGCAGCATGTCGAGAAAGTCGCCGCCGATGAAACCCAGACCCGAGATGCGCCCCCGCGCGCGCGGCCCGTGCAGCGGCAGCACCGGGAAGGCCAGGTTCAGGCCGAGCCGTCGCAAACGTTTTGCGCCGAAGGCCGTCAGGTCAATCAGCGGCACTCCCATCTGGTAGCCGTGAATGCAGACCAGCCAGGGGCGGCTCGGGTCGCTTTGACGCAGCAGCCAGGCGTGCGCGGTGCGGCCCTTCGCGTGATCGAGCCAGCGCGCGCGGCCAGGTTCCTCCGGGTTCGGCTCGTAGCCGCTTTCGAAGGTCGCGTGCTCGTAGTCGAGACCTCGCGCGTGCGCGCGACGAAAACTCGGCTCCGCTGCCGGTGGCGCGCGGTGAAAATCCGCAGGCCGCTCGATAAAACCGTGCTGACGAAACTGCGCGAGGGCCGTCTCGACCTCGCCCCGGATGCGCGTCTGCTCACTCTGCCCAGGCAGGGTCTGCAACTGCCCCATCAGCCCGAGCAGCGCCTCGTCCAGCGCGACCTCGGCGAACACGGGCAGCGTGCGCGGCGGCGTCGGGGCTTCGTCCACGGTGACGACTTCCCGAAGCGCCAGCGAGCCCGCGCACAGGAAACCAAGTGTCGCGGTCAGCAGCAGCCAGAGCATTGCCAGCGGGCCGAGGAAGAGCAGCAGGGGCAGCGCGAGCAGCATCCCGAGCGCGCCGCCCAGCGCGCCGATCTGGTTGCTGCGCGCCTCGCCGACGCGCAGCAGGCCAGCGACACCGCTGCCGAGCATCAGCACGCCGGGCAGCAGGGTCAGCAGGAAGAACGGCCCCGCGCCGGCTGCCAGCCAGTAGATCCCCGCGACGAGCAACAACAGCGTCTCTCTGGGACGCCGCAGATACGCGGGCAGGCGACGCCGGGGCGCGCCTTCGGACGCCGGGACGCGCTCCTGGGAGTGATAAGGGGACTCGGACATTCGGGCCTCCGTGTGCTGCGGACGCGAGAGAGAACCAGACCTTAGTGAATTCGCGACGACCACGAGAGATACGCATGCGGACGGCGCGGGGTTCTCCTGCGAGACTGCCAAAAGGACGGGGCGTGCGAAGCACGCTGGGGCCGCCACCCTCACCCGGCGACGGGCTACAGTGCCCGTCGCATCCCTCTCCCTTACAGGGAGAGGGAATCGAACCTTAATGAGGCGGCGCTTGGTCTCTCTCCGGTTCCCCTCTCCCTTTGAGGGAGAGGCGCGCTCTCCCCTATGGGAGAGCGCGGGGGTTCGGGTGGCGGCCCCGTCTCCTCTACGGGAGTTGGCGAGGCATCAGCACCCCGGTCGCTGGATGGTATGCTCTGCGCAACCCCCTCACCGCCCTGCGCATCGGAGCCCACCATCGTGCATCACTTTGCCCGCGCTCTGTCCGGTCTGCTCGTTCTCTTTCCCCTGCTCGCGCCCTGTCCCGGGCTGGCGGATGAACACGGCCCGCGCGAATCGGCGGACGCGCTCGTGGCGCAGAGCCCCGGGCTCGAAGCGCGCGTCGTCGCCTGGCGGCGCGATTTCCATCAGCACCCGGAGCTCTCGAACCGCGAGACGCGCACGGCCGGGGTGGTGGAAAAAGTGCTGCGCGAACTCGGGCTCGAAGTGCGCCCCGGCATCGCCCACACCGGCGTGGTCGGCGTGCTGAAGGGCGGGCGACCGGGGCCGGTGGTCGCCCTGCGCGCAGACATGGACGCGCTGCCGGTCACCGAGGACACCGGCCTGCCCTTCGCATCGGTGGCGCGCGCGAACTACGCTGGACGCGAGGTCGGCGTGATGCACGCCTGCGGTCACGACGCGCACATGGCCATCCTGCTCGGCGCGGCCGAAGTGTTGAGCCGCGCGCGCGCGCAGGTGCCCGGCACCGTGCTCTTCGTATTTCAACCCGCCGAGGAAGGCGCGCCAGCGGGCGAAGAGGGCGGCGCGAAGCTGATGCTCAAAGAGGGCGTCTTCGACGACCCGAAGCCCGACGCCGCCTTTGCGCTGCACGTGGTTCCCCAGCACGAGGTCGGCGAGATCGCGCTGCGCGGCGGCGGCGTGATGGCCGGCTCGAACCGCCTGCAGATTCGCGTGCGCGGACGACAGACCCACGCGGCCTACCCCTGGCTGGGCGTTGACCCGGTTGCGGTCGCCTCGCGCATCGTGCTCGCGCTGCAGGCGATTCCGGCGCGGCGCGTGGACAACCGCACGGCGACGGTCGTCTCCTTCGGCGCCATTCACGGCGGCGTCCGGCACAACATCATCCCCGACGAGGTGCAACTGCTCGGCACCATCCGCCACCTGGATCCCGAAGTGCGCGACGATCTCTTCGACAAAATCCGCAGCACGGCGGAAAAGATTGCCGAGAGCGCGGGTGCGGTAGCGGAAGTCGAAATCCCGGACGGCTACCCGATAACATGGAACGACCCCGCGCTGACCGAGCGCGCGCGCGTTGTGCTCGCCCAGGTGGTGGACGCCGACCGGTTGATCACGCCGACGCCGCGCACCGGGGCCGAAGACTTTGCGTTCTTCGCGCGCGAGACGCCGGGCTCCTACTTCTGGCTCGGCGTGCGCCCGCCCGGCACGACCCTCGACGAGGTGGCCCCGAACCACTCGCCCCACTTCCTGCTGAACGAAGACGCCATGCTGATCGGCGTGCGCGCCTTCGTCCAACTCGTCCTCTCCGAAACGGCGCGGCCCTGACTTATTTTGACTGTCTATAATTCTTATAAAGCGGCTTCGTAGATTTTAACCACATCGTTCTTGCGGAAGCCGGGGACGGTGGTGCCGTTTTTGTGCGCCAGCGCCGTGTAGTCAATGGTTGAACGCAGGATCTGAAGCGCGCGTGGCGTGTTCGTCCTGATCAGTATCCACTGCTTGTTTTTCTCGCAGTCTTCCGCGCGGGTCTCCCGGCGCGTGTAATCCTGCCAGCCCTGACACGGCACGGCGAAGTCGAAGGGCTGCCGGAACACTTTGAGAGCGTCCGGGGTGTTGTTGTACTGGAGCAGGTTGAAGTCCGGGTGGCGTATCTTCGGCGGGTGAAGCTCCCGAAGGTTCGGGTGCGCGCTGGCGAGCCGCGTCCACACCTGGAACACGGCGTTCAGTTGGTAGGGCTTATTGTTAGACAAAATAAATGAGTTTGGCGGAAGCGGCTCGGAGAGCACCAGCCGCATGTCGGGCCGAATCAGACTTTGCGCCGAGTATTTGCGAAACACCGCCGGCAGAATGAAGGCGACCGTGTCGGCCAGCGTGGAAGCGTGGTTGATAAAGCGCGCCGCCAGCTTCCCCCGTGTTCCAAAAGGCGGGTTGCCGACTGCTACCACGGCGCGTTTGGGGAAGCGCGGGCGATAGCGCCAGTTCAGGAAGTCTCGTCGCAGAACGCCCGGACAGGCGGGCGCGAGGTCAACGCCTATGCGTCGCCCCTTCGGCAGCAAGGTGTAAAACGCGCCCGCGCCCGCCGACGGTTCGATGAAGAAGCACGCGCGCCGGATGGGAAGCTCGCTCAGTACTTTGCGACACGCCGCAAAACAAACCCGCGCCGTGTCCTCATTCGTGTAAAACTGATCCAGATTCATGACGCCGGGGCCTCCGCTCAGAAACGCTTTGGAAGGTATCCGGGGCGGGCGCGAGGGTCAAACGCGCGCGACCGGTTACGGGTCGGCGGGGGCGGCGGGGTCGGCGGCATCGGCGGGTTCGATGTCGCCTTCCAGCGCGCGCATGGTGTCGGCGAAGACATCGTCGAGCAGGCGCACCGAATCCACCTGCCCGGCGCGCAGCACCATCTCGAGCACTTGCAGGGCGACCAGCGCCTGCCGGAGCGCTCTGCTGTGCGCGCCGTGCGCCTGCTCCTCGAACCACTGCACACCTGCGGCCAGCTTCTCGACCTCCGAGGCCGCAAGCCGCAGGCGGTCGCGCTCGAAGGCGCGGCGCGCAAGGCGCATGTGGGTGGCGGGGTTTCGCAGTTGAAACATCGCCCCGTGGTGCTGAATAAAGACGCGGTGACCGGGCGGGAAGGTCACGCGGTGACGCCGCTTTGTTCCCGAACTTGCGCAGGCGCCGAAGAGCAGCGCGAAAGCAATGAGCGCCGCCACCACGCAACATTTCGCCCTTGTGTTTTGCATCACGGCGAGGCGAGCAACGCGCGCACCTTCTCCAGACTGTCCTCGAACAGGAACCAGGCCATCAGGGCCAGAATCGGCGGCGCCACCCAGCGCAGCAGGAAGTACCAGAGGCGAAGGCCCGGGTATGAGCGACCGGCGGCGGCTTCGGCGATCGGGTTCTCGACGCGCCAGCCGACGAAGAGCGAGAGCAACAGACCGCCGAGCACCAGCAGGAAGGCGCCGCCGATCGAGTCCATCACTTCGAGGATGGAAGTATCCAGCGCCGAGGGAATGCCGAGCAGCGCGATGGCGAAACCGCCGAGCCAGACCGCATGTTTGCGGCGCAAGCCGAAGCTGTCCATGCTGCTCGACACCACGACTTCGAGCAGCGAGATCGCCGAGGTCAGCGCGGCCAGCGACAGCGCGAGCATGAACACGACGCCGACCACCCGGCCCGCCGCCTGCATCGTCGCAAAGGCTTTCGGCAGCGTCACGAACAGCGCGCCGACGGCGCTGTCGCCGACTCCGATCACCTCGGACTGCAGGCCGAGGGCGAAGAGCAACGGGAACACGACCAGGCCCGCAATCAACGCGACGCTGAAGTCCGATACCGCAACCATCATGGCTTCTTTCGGCAGGTTGTGATCGCGCTTCAGGTAACTCGCATACGTGAGGATGCAGCCCATGCCGAGGCTCAGGCTGAAGAAGGCCTGCCCGGCGGCGTCCCGGGCCACATCGAAGTTCAGAAGGCTGGAGAAGTCGGTGGTGAAGTAGTAGGCATAGCCCGCGCCCGCGCCGTCGAGGGTGGCGGCGTAGATGGCGAGGCCGATCACCAGCACGCCGAGCAGCGGCATCAGCACCAGCGCGGCGCGCTCGATGCCGCCACGCACACCGGCGGCCACGAAGGCGATGGTCAGCACCATGAAGCCGCAATGCCAGGCCACCGCGTCCCAACCCCTGGAGATTTCGCCGAAGTGCGCGCCGACTTCGGTACTGAAACCGAAGAGCAGGCCCTCCGCCGCGTAGCGCAGCGTCCAGCCGGCGATCACGCTGTAGTAAGACAGGATTACGAAGCCCGCGAGCACGAAGAGCGCGCCGAGTGGACGCCAGCGCGGGCCGCCGTAGTGAGCCAGCGCCTGAATCGGCGAGCGCGCCGCGCCGCGACCGAGGGTGAGTTCGGCCAGCATCACCGGCAGGCCGATCAGCGCGGTCAGCACGACATAGAGCAGCACGAAAGCGGCGCCGCCGTTCTCGGCGGTCATGTAGGAAAAGCGCCACATGTTGCCGAGACCGACGGCGGAGCCAACCGCCGCCAGGGTGAAACCTAAACCACGGGACCAGTGTTCGCGTTCGGGTGTGTTCATGGCGCAGAGCCTATCACGCCGGGCGGCGCGATGACCAGCCAGCGTGGCTATGCTTGCGCGGCTTCAACCGGGGGAGCCGATGAGCACACGCACGACAAAGACCCGCGCGCAGAAGGCGCGTCACCCGCTGCTGCCTGGCGCGCGTGGCCACGGGCGCGATCATCGCCTGTCGCCCCACCTGCGCCCGGAAGCGGTTGACCTGCAAATCGAAGTGGACCCGGCGGTGGGGCCGAAGTTCAGCGGCACGGTGCGCCATCACTTGCAGCTCGCGCGCCAGATGCCCGGCATCGAAGTGCATGCCGACGCCATCCGGGTCTCGAAGCCACGGCTCGAAGTGAACGGACGGCGGCTGCGGGGCCGCATCATCCCGCACCCGGAGCGCGAGACCATCGAGGTGGTTTTCGACGAAGCGCTGCCGAAGGGCAAGGCCTGTCTCGAACTTTCCTTCCGCGGCCGCTTGCGTCAGGACCTGCGCGGCTTTTACGCATCGAGCTCGGGCAAGCACCGCTTTGCCGTCACGCAACTCGAGGCGACCGACGCGCGCCGCTTCTTCCCCTGCTTCGACGAGCCCGCGATGAAGGCGCGCTTTGCGCTCTGCGTCACCACCGGGCGGCGCAACGCGGTTGTCTCCAATGAAAAAATTGCGCGGGAGGTTGCGCTGCCCGGCGGGCGGCGCTGCGTGTACTTCGAGCGCACACCAAAGCTCTCGACCTACCTGCTGGCACTGGCGGTCGGCCCCTTGCGGGCGTCGAAGCCCGTTCGCTGCGGCCGCACGCCGATTCGCATCTGGCACGCGCCGGGGCGCGAGGCGCTCACGGCTTTCGGTCTCGAGTGCGCGCGCGAAACGCTTGGGCGGCTCGAGCGCTACTTCGCCCTGCCCTACCCCTACTCGAAACTCGACCTGCTCGCGATTCCGGACTTCGAAGCGGGCGCGATGGAAAACGCGGGCGCCGTGTTCTTCCGCGAAACCCTGCTGCTCTGCGACCCGGGAACGCTCAGCTTTTCCGAGAAGAAGCGCGTCGCCGAGGTCATCTGCCATGAACTGGCGCACATGTGGTACGGCGATCTGGTCACCATGGCCTGGTGGGACGACCTGTGGTTGAACGAAGCCTTCGCCACCTGGATGGCCTTCGAGGTGGTGAACGAATGGAAACCCGAGTGGCGGATGTGGAGCGACTTCCGGCACTTCAGCGCCTCGGCCTACAGACTCGACGCGCTCGCCGAAACGCACCCGGTGTACACGCCGGTGGCGAACCCCGACGAAGCCACCGAAAACTTCGACGCCATCACTTATGAAAAGGGCGCCGCGGTGGTGCGCATGATCGAGAAGTACATAGGCCCCGCGGCGTTCCGGCGCGGCGTCAGGCGCTACATCCGCCGCCACCGCGAGTCGAACGCCGTGGCGGCGGATCTCTGGCGCGCGCTGCGCGAAGCCTCGGGGCAGGACATCACCAAAGTGGTGCGCGCCTTCATCGAGCGACCGGGCTTCCCGCTGCTGCAGCTCGAAAGGCGGGGCACAAAGCTCGCGTATCGGCAGCAGCGCTTCCTGGCAAAGGGCGCGCGCCGGGCTGCGCCCTGGCCGATTCCCTTCGTGGGCCGCGTCGGCACGAAGTCGGGAACGCGGCGCGTGCGCAAGCTGCTGGACAAACGCAGCGGCGCGCTGCAGCTCGGCCCTGGCCCCCTGCGCTTCATTTATGGCAACGCCGACGAGAGCGGCTTCTTCCGCCCCGCACACGAAGCGGCGGAACTCGAAGCGCTGGCGAAAAACCGGCGGCGGCTCGACGCGGTGGAGCGCCTCGGTCTGCTCGAACATCAGTGGGCCATCGTGCAAAGCGGCGACGCCGAAATCGCGGGCTACCTCGACCTGGCGCTGAACTTTGCCGACGAGCGCGACCCCGATGTGCTCGCCACGCTGATCGGGCCGCTGGCCTTCTGCGCGGCTTCCGTAACGCGCAGCCTGGGCGCTCCCGCCGGCGCTGCGTTCCGCGCGCGCGTGGCGCAGGCCTTCGCCAGCGCTTTCGAAACCATGGGCTGGAACGCGCGACGCGGCGAGAGCGACGCCTGTGGCCTGCGTCGCGCGATGCTGCTTGCGCTGGTCGGGCGCGTCGGCGAGGAGCCGGCCGTGCTCCGGGAAAGCGCGCGCCTGCTGCGGCGCGTGCTCAAAGACCCGGACGCCGTCCCACCCGACCTGCTGGGCGATGTGGTTGACCTCGGCGTGCGCGACGGCGACGCGGCGCTGCACAAGCGCCTGCTGCAAGCGCGCGCCCGCGCACACACGCCGCAGCGCGCGCGACGTCTGTTGCTCGGGCTCAGTTGCTTCCGCCAGCCGAAACTGGTGGAGCGCAACCTCGCGCTGCTGCTCGAGGGCGTTGTGGAAACTCAGGATGTGGCCTTCATGCTGGTGCGCCTGCTCGACAACCCCGCCGCCGCCGAGACAACCTGGCGCTTCATGAAGCGACGCTGGAAGACTTTGTGCCGACGCCTGCCGCCGATGCTCGTGACGCACCCGATCGAAGCGCTGCCGGCGCTGGCGACGCGCGCGGCGCGACGCGATGTCGCCGCCTTCTTTCGCAAGAACCCGGTCGCCACCGGACGGCGCACCCTGCTTCAGGCCCTCGAGCGCTTCGACAAGAACCTCGCCTTCGACCGCCAGCGCGCCGCCGCTTTCCGCCGCTGGCTTGCCCAGGCGTAGGGCGCCGCAGCAGCCCTTGCCTTGCTGCGGTTTTTCGTTTTAACTCTTGCCCGATGCGTGCACGCGGCGCGAGCCAGAACCCGAGCGGTCGCTTCGAGCCGCTGCATTATGTGGACAGCGCCGAGGAGGCTTTCGATAACGCGAGCCGGGATTTCGCCACCACGCTGCTCTGCGACGAATCGCGCAGCATCATCTCCACCAACGACAGCCCGGACCTGAACTTCAGCGCGAGCCTCAACGCCTACCGGGGTTGCGAGCACGGGTGCATTTACTGTTACGCGCGTCCCGGTCACGAGTATCTGGGGCTCTCCGCCGGGCGCGACTTCGAAACGAAAATCCTGGTCAAGGAGCGCGCGCCCGAGTTGCTGCGGCGGAAGCTCGGCGCGCGCGCGTGGAAGCCGCAGGTGATCGCCATGTCGGGCGTCACCGACCCCTATCAACCGGCGGAGCGGCGCCTTCGCATCACGCGGCGCTGCCTCGAAGTGCTGGCCGAGTTCCGCAACCCGGTGGGCATCCTGACCAAGAGCTGGCTGATTACCCGCGACCTCGACCTGCTTCAGGAACTCGCGCGCTGGGGCTGCGTATCGGTGATGCTCTCGATCACCAGCCTCGACCCGGCGTTGCAGCAGCGGATGGAGCCGCGCGCGGCGCACCCCGCCATGCGCCTTCGAGCCATCGAGGCGCTGGCGCGCGCCGAGGTGCCGGTCGGCGTAATGGTGGCGCCGGTCATCCCGGGGCTTACCGATCACGAGACGCCCGACATTCTGCGCGCCGCCGCCGACGCGGGCGCAAGCCACGCCGGGCGGGTGCTGCTGCGACTGCCCCACGGGCTCACGACGCTGTTCGAAACCTGGCTCGAAGAACACTACCCGGAGCGTCGCGCCAAAGTGCTGAACCAACTCCGCTCACTGCGCGGCGGCAAACTCTACGACTCGCGCTGGCGACACCGGCACCGGGGGAACGGCCCGCTGGCGGATCATCTGCAGGACTTCTTCGCGCTGTGGCGCAGACGCAGCGGCATGCGGGCGCAGGGGCCGCGCCTCTCGACCCGCCACTTCCGCAGGCCGCGCGCGCAACTCGAGCTGTTCGACGGGGCGGTGGCGCGCTGATGCCGGCCCGGGGTGGTGGTGAGCAGGAACTGCGCGCGCGGTTGCGGCGCATGGACGGGCGCAGCTTTGGCGCTTACAAGTCGCTGCGCGGCGCTTACGAAGTGCAGCACGCGACCCTGTTTGTTGACCACGTTCAGGGCGACCCCTTCGCCGCGCCCTCGAGGCTGCGGCTGCGCGCAACCAGAGCCGCCACCGGCTGGCCCGCCGCGCTGACCGGGAACCGCGTGCGGCGCGTGGCCTTCGCCGATTTTCTGGCGCGCCGTGCGGCGGCTGTGCTGCGACGGCGGACGGGCTTGCGGGCGCGAACGCGCGGCTCGGGAAAGAGCGGCCTCGTGCGGGTGGACGCCGGTCAGCAGGCGGTGCTCGAACGCAACGCGGCGCACATCGGCGACGGCTTCATCGAACTGCGGCTCGCGGTGGGCCTGCCGGCTGCGGGCCGGCGCATCCTCGCGGACGAGGCGCAGGCGCTGCTGACGGACGAGTTGCCCCAACTTGCCAAGGCCGTGCTCTATGCCCGCGACGAGACGATCCAGCAGGCAACGCTTCATGCCAACTGCGCGGAGAACCACGCGCATCTTCAGCGTGCGCTGGCAGAGCGTGGCCTCGTCGCTTTCATTCCCGACGGCGCCGTGCTGCCGCGCGAGAGCGGCGCCAGCGAGCGGGTGATGCCGCAGGGTGCGCGCGCCTTCGAGTCGCCGCCCTCACTGCGCGTGCGCTTCGAAGTGCCGCACGCGCAGGACGGCGTGCGCGAAGTCTCGGGCATGGGCGTGCCCGAGGGCGTCACCCTGATCGTCGGCGGCGGCTACCACGGCAAGTCAACGCTGCTGCGCGCACTCGAGCGCGCCGTCCACCCGCACATACCGGGCGACGGACGCGAGGGGGTGGCCACACTTGCGGCGGCGGTCAAGGTGCGGGCCGAGGAAGGTCGGCGCGTAACAAGTTGCGACATCAGCGGCTTCATTTCCGCTTTGCCGAATGGCCGCGACACGCACGCTTTCCACAGCGACGACGCCAGCGGCAGCACCAGCCAGGCGGCCGGCATCGTCGAGGCCATCGAGGTCGGCGCGAAGCTGCTGCTGCTCGACGAGGACACATCCGCTGGCAACTTCATGCTGCGCGACGCACGCATGCAGGCGTTAGTGGCGCACGAGCACGAACCCATCACCCCTTTTGTGGATCGCGTGCGCGAGTTGTACGAAAACCTTGGCGTCTCGACCATTCTGGTGATGGGCGGCACGGGCGACTACTTCGAGGCGGCGGACACGGTGATCGAGATGCGCAACTACCAGGCGCAGGATGTAACCGCTCGGGCGAAGCGCATCGCCAGCGAGATGGAGAGCCGGCGGCGGCGGTGGGTGCGCGCGCCGCTCGAGCGGGGCTTGAAGCCGCGCGTGCCGAAAGCCGCCAGTCTCGACCCCGCGCGCGGGCGACGGCGCGTCGGAATCGAGGCGCGAAACT
Source organism: Myxococcota bacterium (assembly GCA_020027245.1). Classification (GTDB taxonomy): domain Bacteria; phylum Myxococcota_A; class UBA9160; order UBA9160; family UBA6930; genus JAHRAN01. The sequence goes on along the minus strand of JAHRAN010000018.1, from coordinate 17,331 downwards.
GCGCTGAACTCCGTTTTGGCGAGTCCGCAATCGCCCTGCATGGCGTCGAGCAACTCATCGAGCCCTCGCAGGTGCGCGCCATCGGCTTCGCGCTGGCCGAGGCCCGTCGCTTCATGGGGCCGGATCGCAGCCTGCCCGAGGTGCTCGACGCCCTCGATGCCTGGCTCGACGAGGCCGGTCTCGATGCGCTCGATACGCGCGCCGATCTCGCACGCCCGAGGCGCTTCGAGATCGCCGCCGCCCTGTCCCGGCTCCGCACGCTGCAAGTCGAGAGCGCTACCTTCGACGAGCGCGAGACAAAGGAGTGAGCGCGATGTCTGGCGACTGGAGCTTCGGGTTCTTCTTCTGCTCATGCATGTTTCTGATGGTGGTCCTGATCATCGGCAGCACCGCCAGTGAGGCCGACGGCGCGGGCGTGATGACGCCGCTCGTCGGCTCGTACCGGGTTCACAAAGACGACGCGCGCTTCGCTTTGCAGGTTGCATGCAAGCAACGGGGCGACGCGCCCTGCGCGACGGCGCGCATCCACTTCGAGGTCTGCGAGACGGGTGCTGTGTCCGAGACATCGTTTCGAAGGCTGGTCACGCTTGGACGCAATATACGCTTCAGCAAAAAGACGCGAAGCACTTCGCAGTTTCTGATCTTCGAGGGAAAAGAGTACTATTTGAGAAATCTCAAATTCAGAATGCAAATCGGGGCGCCGGAGTTGCGGCTGGTGAGCTTTCAGCGCACGGGGTTTTTCAGCTTTGCGAACTTCAGGCTTGGCTTCAGAGACATCGAGAAGGTGAGCGACGAGCCGCTGGCCTTCCGTTGCGAGCAGGCGGGCTAACCGAGGACGCCGGCTTCGCGCAGCGCTTCGAGCACCCGCTCGGGTTGCTCCATCGCAACCAGATGGCCGGCGTCGAGGGTGACGACCCGGGCGTCTTTCATCGTCGCCGCCAACGCTTTGTAGCGCGCGCGCTCGAAGTCGCCGTGCTGCGCCCAGAGCCACAAGGTGGGAGTGCCGAGGCCGACGACGCGCTCCACCACCTCGCTGCGACCGGCGTTTTCGAACACTGCAGCCTCGACGGCACCCGGGCACTTCAACTCCACACCGCCGCCGGCGCTCGGGCACAGACCATCCAGGGCGTAGAGCGCCAGCGCTTCGGGACGGAAGGCGGCGAAGATCGGGCGCGACGCCCAGCCCGCCAGCGCCTCGTCTCGATTGGCCCAGTGCTCACGGCGACGCCGCGCGCCCTGAATCAGCGCGTGCGTTCGGGCCAGACGCTCGGGTGTTGGCGCGCTGTCGCCATCCGGCGGCACCACCGGATCAATCAGCGCGAGCCTCTCGAAGAGTTGCGGCTCGCGCGAAGCGGCGTCGAGCAGCGCGGCGCCACCGAAGGAGTGACCGAGCCCGAGCCCGACGCGCCCGCCGTGCTCGGCGGCGAGCACGCGCGCCACCGCCAGCGCGTCGCGTCCAAAGTTGTCCCAGTGGTAGGCGCCGTCGCCCGGCGGCCGACTCGAATCGCCATGCCCGCGCGCGTCCATCGCGACCACCCGGTAGTGCGGGCGCAAGCCCTCCGCCAGCAGCCCGAGCACACCCTTGCAAAAGCCGTTGGCGTGATGGAGCAGGGCCAGCGGGCCGGCGCCGCCCCAGTCGAGCAGCGCGATTTCGACCGCGCGCCCGGGCAACGCGAGCCTTCGCGGTACACCCAAAGCGAGTAATGCGCGGGCGCGCTTCAGTGCGGCGGCGGGGTTAATATCCACAGGCTTTGGGGGTTTCGCTCCCGGTTGCAGGACGCGGTCACAGCGAACGGCGCGCAGCATAGCGACCCTTTCGGACTGTGGCGCTACTCTTTGTGCGTGGCGACGGAACTTCTGGAGCAGATGCGCGCGAACCTGCGGAACTTCGAGCGCCGCGAGTTGCCGCTCGAAGCGCGTCGCCATGCCGCGGTTGCGCTCGCCATCACCCGGGACGATGATGCGCGCGCCTGTTTTGTACTGACGCGCCGCGCTGCAAAACTGGCGAGTCATCCCGGGCAGTGGGCGCTGCCCGGTGGCCGCATAGACCCGGGCGAGACGCCGCAGCAGGCTGCGCTGCGCGAACTCGAAGAGGAGGTTGGCTTGCAAAGCCACGCCGCCAATGTGTTGGGCCAACTCGACGACTACCCGACGCGCTCCGGTTATCTGATCACCCCCGTGGTGGTCGGCTGCCCGAATGCGCAGGCGCTTCGCCCGAACCCCGAAGAGGTGGCGCAGGCGTATCAGGTGCCGCTCAGCGAACTCGACAAACCGGAAATCCCCCGCCTGTGGCGCATCCCGGAGAGCGAGCGCCCGGTGATCGGCCTGCCGCTCGTCGGCACGCTGATCCACGCACCGACGGCGGCCGTGCTGTTTCAGTTGCGCGAAGTTGCGGTGCATGGCCGCGCGACACGGGTCGAACACTTCGAGCAACCCGTCTTCGCCTGGAAGTAGCCGTGCGCAAGGTCTGCATCTTTCACGCCGGTTGTCCGGATGGTTTCGGCGCCGCCTGGGCCGCGCGCCACGCATGGGGTGACGACGCGCTGTTCGTCGCGCGCGGCCACAACGACCCGCTGCAACCCGAGCGCTACCGGGGCGATCAGGTCGTGTTCGCCGACATCGCGCCGCCCCTTGCGAGCTACCGGCCGCTGGCCGCCAGCGCGGCGCAACTCGTCGTGCTCGATCACCACTATTCGGCGCGCGAGCACTTCGTGCGGGAGCCCGGCCTCCTGCGTGAACTCGAAAGCGGCGGACACACGGTGCGCTTCGATCTCGAACACTCCGGCGCGGTGCTGGCCTGGAACTGGTTTCACCCCTCCCCCGACCGTCCGGCGCCGCCGCTCTTTGCCTACATCGAAGATCAGGATCTGTGGCATTGGAAGCTCCCGGGCAGCCGGGAGGTCAACGCGGCCATCGCCGCCACGCCTCGCCGCTTCGAAGCCTGGGATGCGTTGCTGGCGCGCTCGATTGCGGAACTCATACATGAGGGCGCGCCGCTTCTGCGCGCAAAAAATGACGCGGTGGAGCAACGGCTCGAGAGCGCGCACCCGGTGCAGATCGGCGAGCACCGGCTCGAAGCGGTGCAGGCGCAGCACTTTCGCGCCGACATCGGCCACCGCCTCTCGGAGCGCGCGCGTTTTGGGAAACCCTGCGGCGTGGTGTATCGCACACAGGGCAAGCGGGTTGACATCACTTTGTATTCGATCGGGGACTTCGATGTCGCCGCCATCGCTGGACACTTCGGCGGCGGCGGCCACCGCAACGCCGCCGGCTTCTCGCTGACGAAAGCGGCCTGGCGCGAATGTCAGCCAGCGTCGGAAAAAACGAAGCAGCGCTGACACGCCGCCGCCTTGCGCTCAGGAACCGCCCTTGCGGGCCCACTGCTCCGGGGTGAAGGTCGCGAGCCCGAGGGCGTGGATCTCGCCACCGCTCATCTGCTCGGCGAGGGCCTGATACACCAGCCGCTGCGCGCGCAGACGCGACAGGCCCTCGAAGCGCGCGGAGACGATGCGAACACGGAAGTGGCCGCCGCCGCTTTCGCGCGCACCGGCGTGGCCCGCGTGAAGCCGTGACTCGTCCTCCACCTCCACGTGCTGCGCCTCGAGTTCCCGGCGCAAGCGGTCGGCGATGCGCTGCACGGCCTCGCTCATCTGCCCTCCCGCTGCACCCTTCGCCACGGGTTTCGGGCAGCGCAAGGGCGGCGAAGCAACGGCGCGCTCAGAAATCGTACTTGATGCGCGTGTACCAGTAGCCGCCGTTGAAATCGAAGGGCGTGTATTCGTGGTAGGCCTGTCCGGAGTTGGCGCCGTTCGGGTGGCGCGAGGCGCGTTTGTTGAAGATGTTCTGCCCGCCGAAAATCAGCGTCACACCCAGGTCGAGGGTGTAGGCGATTTCGAGGTCGAACAGCACTGCATCGCCGTAGCTCACCGTCTCTATCGGGCACTCGCGCAACATGGAGTTCGCCGGGCAGAGGTTATTGCGCGACCGGTCCACGGTCTCCCAACTGCCCCAGTAACTGGCCCGCCCCGTGATGCGCCAATTGTCCAGGTGATGGTTGGCGGTCAGCACCGTGCGGGTACTCGGCAGCAGGTTCTCGACATTCAGCCGCGTGCGCTCGCCGATGAGGATGCACTGCCGCATACCGGTCGGCGTACCGGACTCATCTGTGACGGCGATGCAACCCGGCGAATCCTCTTCGTCCTCGACGAAGGTCGCCAGATCGCGGCCCGTCACCTCGGTGTTCACGAAACTCGAGGCCAGAATGAAATCGGTTACACCGAGGGCGCCGAAATCCTGCTGCCAGGTGGCGACCAGTTCGAGACCGGTGGTCTCGGTATCCCAGGCGTTGGTGTAGTAACGCAACTCGCTGCCCACTCTCACGCCGGACAGGCCCGCGAGGGCATCCACGTCTTCCTGCGTCACCGTGAAGGGTGCAGACTGGGCGAGGCGGTCGTTCACCTCGATCCGGAAGGCGTCGAGCGTGATGACCATGCCGCCGGGCGTGTTCCAGTTCAGACCCACCGTGTAGTTCGTGGCCTCCTCGGGTTCGAGCGCAACACCGCCGTAGCGGCGCGCGACCGGGTCGGTGGGCGGCACCAGCCCGGTTTCGAGGAGCGTCCGATCCGCAAAGTCGAACTGCGTGGTGACGTTGCGCACATTCGCCTGCCCGGGCGTCGGCGCGCGGAAGCCGGTGCTGACGGTGCCGCGCAGGCTCAGCGCCTCGCTCAGGCGGTAACGCGCGGCCAGCTTGCCCTCGATGGTGCTGCCGAAATCTTCATAATCTTCATACCGCCCGGCCAGACCAACCATCAGGTCGTCGCTCAGGTCGGTCTCGAGGTCGAGGTAGAAAGAGAAGTTGTCGCGCGACCACTCCCCCTGCTGCCCCGGCGTGAAGCCCGAGAAGCCGTTGGAAGCGGGCGTGAAGCCCTGCACCACCAGAATCCTCTCGAGTTCCGTCTGCTCCGCACTGGCGTCGGGGATCCAGGAGAAGCGGTCGCCGGCCTCGATCTCGAACTCCTCCTCGCGCCACTCTCCGCCGAAGGCCACATGCAGCGGCGCGGCGAGGAAGTTCAACTCGACGGGCATGACGAAATTCGCCTGGAAGTTGAGCTCGCTCTGAACGTAGTTACCGGGGTCGAAGCGCGCGCCGCCCGGCTGCTCGGAGCCGCGCGCCGCATTCACCGTGTTGAAGATGAAGAAGTCTGCCTCGTTCTGGCCGTGATTCACGCTCAGGTCGTAACGCAGGCCGCTCGCCAGCTCGCCCTCCACACCGACGGCCACGCTGTAGTCCGTGACCTCGCCGCCGAAGCGGGGCGTGAAACCGTTGGGGTAGCGCGCGTTGAAGGAGAAACAGCGGTTGTCGGTGGCGAGGCGGGCAAGCAGCGCCTGCTCGGCCTCGAGATCCGCCACCGGGGCGTCGGCGTCTTCGGGCATGACCCGGTAGTCGTCGCAGGCGTCGGTTGCGATTGCGCTCATGTCCGGCAGCAACAAATCTCCGTCGGTGTTGAAGCGATCCGGGGTCAACAGCGGCGCCGCCGGGTCGTTCGTTTCGCGCAGCGTACCGATGAGGCGGATCGGGAAGTCATCGTCTGGATTATTCGGTGTTCCGTTGTCATCTATGGTCCGGAAAACACCGGCGCGCGTGTCGGGGTTGCGGAAGAAGAAGCCGCCCTCCACTTCGCGCTTCGCGTAGTTACCAAAAGCGTAGAGCTTTGCGCTCTGACTCAACTCGTAGCCCGAGTTCACGAAGAAGTGAAAGGAGTCGTGAACGATGGGCTTGCCCCAGATCTGCGTGGTGTCGGAAAGCCCCGTCGTGTCCGCGCCAATGGCGTTGCGCTTCTGAAGCAGCGCGGCCACATCGTCGCGCAGCACGGTGCGGATGGTTTCATCCTCTTCCCAGTACTCCGCGCTCAGGTTGACGAAGCCACGCGAGCCGAGCGGCAGGCCGATGTTGCCCGAAACCTGCGTGGTCTCCCCGTCGCCCTCGTAGTGCTCGCCGAAGCGCGCCTGAAGCGAGCCGCCCGAGGGAGAATCTTTCAGGATGAAGTTCATCACACCGGCGATGGCGTCGGAGCCGTACTGCGCCGCCGCGCCGTCGCGCAGCACCTCGACGCGCTCGAGCGCAATCGTCGGAATCACCGTGAGGTCGGGGCCCTGCGAGCCCGTCGTCGGGCCGTCGGAAACGAAGGCGATGACGGCGGAGCGATGGCGCCGCTTGCTGTTCACCAGCACCAAGGTCTGGTCGGGGCTGAGCCCGCGCAGTTTGGCGGGGCGCACCAGCGTCGAGGCATCGTCAATCGGGTGACGGTTGACCTGATAGGAGGGCACCGTGGTGCGCAGCAGATCGTCCAGTTCGACGAAGCCCTGGTTTTGCAGATCCTGCTCCGACAGCACATCTATCGGCGAGAGCGAGTCGGTGACCGTGCGGTCGAGCCGCCGCGTGCCGGTTACGACGATCTCCTCGATGGTCTCGTCGGGCTGCGCCGGCTGCGTTGCGGCTGGCGTCGCCACGAGCAGCGAGAGCAGCAGCGCCGCCGGGAGCGCGCAGCGGGCCTTGCCCCCGGGCTGGCGGCGGCGACTCGAAAGGTGGAAGTGGCTGGGCACGACTTTGTCCTCCTTGATGGCGGCGCGTTGCAAAATCAGACAAGAACATGAATCGAAGGCGGTGCGGACCCCGCTGCTGACCAATTGCCAACAGCGGGGCAGATACCAATTTCGGCAGCAGCGTGTCAAGTGCCCCGAACGCCCACCAAACGGCGTCTGCGGCCTCTACCGGCGTCGAGACCACCGGACACGGGTTGCGCAAAACCCTGGCAGATGGCCAACCCGCAGCCCGCTGTTGCACCGCTCCCTGTCGAAAGGCCTGGATGATGCTTTGGAATCAGCGCTCCGGCGGCGGGGTGTTGCTGGTAGGCGGCGGCGGGTCGCTCTTGGCGATGCGGGTGGCCAGGGTGATCATCGAGGCCACGTCCGTCAGGTTGGCGGGCACGACCAGGGTGTTGCCCGTCCGCGCGAGCTCGCCAAACTTTTCGATGTAGTCCTCGGCGATGCGCAGCTTCATCGCCGCATCGCCGCCCGGCTCGCTGACCGCGGTGGCCACTTCACGCAGCCCCTGTGCGGTGGCGGTGGCGATGGCCTTGATGGCGTCGGCCTGCCCCTGCGCCTCGTTGACCTGCCGCGAGCGCTCGGCCTCCGAGGCCTTGATCACGCGCTGCTTGTCGCCCTCCGCCTGGTTGATCACCGCGTCGCGCTCGCCCTCCGAATTGAGCACCACCGCGCGCTTCTCCCGCTCTGCCCGCATCTGCTTCTCCATCGCCTGAAGCACATCGCGCGGCGGCGTGATGCTGCTGATCTCGTAGCGCAGCACCTTCACACCCCAGGGCGCGGAAGCCTTGTCGAGCTCCGTCACCACGTTGGCGTTGATCGCCCCGCGCTCCTCGAAGGTGCGGTCGAGATCAATCTTGCCGATCTCGCTGCGCAGCGTCGTCTGCGCGAGTTGTGAAATGGCAAAGTTGTAGTTGGCGATGCCGTAAGACGCGAGCTTCGGGTCGAGCACCTGCATGTAGAGAATGCCATCCACGGCGACCTGCACATTGTCGTTGGTGATGCAGACCTGCTCGGGAATTTCGACGGCCTGCTCTTTCAAGCTGTGCCTGTAGGCGACGCGATCCAGAAACGGAACCAGCAAGTGAAAGCCGGCGTCGAGCGTGGTGCGGTACTTGCCGAGACTCTCGACGACATAGGCCCGCTGCTGCGGAACGATGATGGCCATCTTCGCAATGGCGACGATGACCAGCACCACCAGCGCCAGCGTGGCGATGACTGCAAGATCCATATTAAACACCTCCTGCATTTCGGGTTACGCCTCCTGCTCCACCTGGAGCACGAGGCCCTCGGTTCCGGTGACGCGGATACCGGCGCCCGCCGGGATGGTTTGCGCTCCCTTGTTCACGACGTCCCAGGTCGAGCCGCGCAGCGTGGCGCGACCGCGCGCACCGGCGGTGATGGCGACCAAAGCGCGGCCGCGTTCACCCACCAGCGGCGGCGCAACGGTTGGGCCTTTGCTACCGGCGGCGCCGCGCAGGCGCGCATAGAGACGGCGGCGGAACAGCACCAGCAGCACCGCGGAGAGCACGGCGAAAGCCAGCCACTCGCCCCAGAGCGGCGCTTCGATGCCGACGAGGTTCAGCCCGCCGAGCAGCAGCGCGGCCACGCCGAGGATCGCCATATAGAAGCTCGTGTCCACGAACAGGATTTCCGCGCAGAGCAGAATCGCGCCGAGCAGCACCCAGAACCACCAGGGCATGTCATCCTCCACCGCGCGCCAGCCGGGTGCGACGCCCCCGGCACGCCCGTTGACCGCGGCGCTTGAAGCCGCTGTCGGAGCAAGTGACGCCGGGCGGCGAGTGTAGCCATCTGCCGCGCCGGATGGGAGCTTCGGCTGCACAAACCGCCGGGGCTTCGGTGCAAGCGGGCGCGCGGCGTGGCATCGTCGGCGGATGATGGACGACAAAACGCGGCGGGGCCGTGGCGGACGGAAGCGCCAGCCGATGAAACGGGCGAAGCCCCGGAAACCGACGAAGCGAACGCGCTCTCCGGCAGCGGCCCGGCGCGGTCAACAGGCGGGGCGGGGCGCGGCAGCGCCCCGGTCAGCGGCCCGGCGCGGTCAACAGGTGGGACGGGGTGCGAAAGCACCCCGGTCAGCGGCTCGGCGCGGTCAACAGGCGGGGCGGGTGCGAAGCACCCGGCGGGCGGCGCTGCGCCGCCGCCTCGCGCGGCTCGACTGGGATGACATCGAGACGCAACTCGACGCGCGGGGCTTTGCCCGCACCGCTCGCCTGCTCGACGCGCGCCAGTGCCAGCGGCTCGGCGCGCTGTTCGAGCGCGACGCGCACTTCCGCGCCAGCGTCGAGATGGCAAAGCAAAGCTACGGGCAGGGGCGCTACCGCTACTTCGCCACACCCCTGCCGCCGCTGGTTATGGAGTTGCGCACGCGGCTCTATCCACCGCTCGCCGAGATTGCCAACCGCTGGCAGCAACGCCTCGGCGAGACCCGTCGCTTCGAAGCCCGGCACGACTCGTTTCTCGCGCGCTGCCACCGCGCCGGGCAGACCCGCCCCACGCCGCTGCTGCTCCGCTACGGCCCCGGCGGGCACAACCGTTTGCATCAGGATCGCTACGGGCCGCTCTACTTTCCGCTTCAGGTGACGCTGCTGCTCTCGGCGCCGGGGCGCGACTTCGAGGGCGGCGCCTTCCTGCTCAACGAGCAGCGCGCGCGACAACAAACGCGCGGCTTTGCGATCGAACTCGAGCGCGGGCAGGCCGTAATTTTCCCGAACTCGCTGCGCCCCGTCGAAAGTGCGCGCGGTTTTGCGCGCGCCACGCTGCGCCACGGCGTTTCCGATGTAACCCGCGGCGAGCGCACCGCCCTCGGCATCATCTTCCACGACGCGTTGTAGAACAGGGCGCGGCCGCCGTCTCATTAAAGTTCGGTTCCCTCTCCCTCTGGGAGAGGGTCAGGGTGAGGGTGGCGGCGGCGTGGTGCTCAGAAATTGTATTCGAGGCGTGTGTACCAGTAGCCGCCGCTGAAGCCGAAGGGGGCGTGCTCGTGGTAGAGCTGGCCGGTGCTCTGGCCAGCCAGATAGCGGTCGGGGTAGGTGTCAAAAATATTTTGCGCGCCGGCCACGAGTGTGACACCCGCATCGAAGCGGTAGGCGACTTCGAGATCGAACAGAAGCTCGCTGCCGAAACGCAGAATCTCCGTCGGACAGTTATGCAAGCCGGAACCGGGCGCGCAGGCGTCATCCGACGCCGCGCCGACGGTCCGCCAGCTTCCCCAGTAACTCGCGCGCCCGGTGATGCGCCAGTCGCGCCAGTAGTGGTTGGCGGTCAGCACCGCGCGGGTTTTCGGCAGCAGGTTCTCGACATTGAAGCGGCGCCGCTCGTCAATGATCTCCGGGTCGCGCGCGGCCACCTCGGTAGCCACATAACTCGCCGCCAGCGTGAAGTCGGTAACACCCGCCGCGCCGAAGTCCCACTCGAAGTCGCCCACCAACTCGACGCCGCTGGTCTCGGTGTCCCAGGAGTTCGTGTAGTAGCGCAGCTCGCTGCCCACGCGCACGCCGGGCAGGCCAAGCCGCTGCGCTTCCGCTTCGTCTTCCGGGGTGACATCGAAAGGCGCCGAGGGAGCGAGGCGGTCGTCAATCTCGATGCGGAAAAAATCCACGGTCAGCACGAGACCACGCGGCGCCGCCCAGTTCAAACCAAAGGTGTAGTTGGTGGACTGCTCGGGTTCGAGCACCACACCGCCGTGGCGGCGGGCGATGGGGTCGGTAGGCGGCACCAGGCCCGACTCGACCAGCCGCCGCGAGCCCGTCAAATCGAAGCGGGTGCTGAGGTTGCGCACATTGGCCTGCCCGGGAGTCGGCGCGCGGAAGCCGGTGCTGACGGTGCCGCGCAAACCCAGCGCCTCGCTGAGTTCATAGCGCGCGGCCAGTTTGCCCTCGGCGCTGCTGCCGAAGTCAGCGTAATTTTCGAAGCGGCCGGCCAGGCCGACCGTCATCCGCCTGGGCACGAGGTCGGTTTCGATGTCCACATACAGCGAGGTGCTGGCGCGCGACCACTCGCCCGCCTGCTCCGGCGTGAAACCGGCGAAGCCGTTGGAAGCCGGCGAGAAACCCTGCTGCAACAGCAGTTGCTCGATGGGACTCTGGTCGGCGGGGTCGGCGGCGGTCCATGAAAAAGGATCGCCCGCGCGGGTCTCGAAACGCTCCTCGCGCCACTCGACACCGACGGCCAGATGCAGCTCCGGCAAAGAATTAGACAAGTTAAATGGGTTAGAAAAGTTAAACGAGTTTGAAAAGTTCGCCTGCAGGTTGGTTTCCTGCTGAATGTACGCGCCGGGACGGAAGCGCGCGCCCGGCGGCTGCTCGGGGCCGCGCGCCGCGTTCACCGTGTTGGCGATCCGGAACTCGATCTCGTTCTCGGCGTGGCCGACGCTCAGGTCGTAGCGCAAGCCGCTCGCCAACTCGCCACGCAGGCCGAGCGTCAAGCTGGCGTCGCTGAGTTCACCACCGAGGCGGGGCGTGAAACCGTTCGGGTAGAGCTCGTTCCAGGCAAAGCAGTTCGGGTCGGCGGCGAGCGCGGCGAGCTGGCGCGCATCCTCTCTGGCGGCGGCGGCGGCGGCGCCGTCTTCGTGCGCGGCCGGGCTGAGCTCTTCGAAGGCATGACAAGCGTCGCTGTCGAACGCCGCCTGCGTCAGCGCGCCGACGAGCCGGTGCGTTTCTTCGTCGTCGTCACCCTCACTTGGACTGTCTATTTCGCCGTGCCCGTGCCCGTCGTCGCCGCCCTCGCCCTCCACGAAGACGCCGCCGCCGCTGTCGGGGTTGCGGAAGAAGAGATCGCCCTGCGTTTCGCGCGTGGCGTAGCTGCCAAACGCGTAGAGTTCGGTGTCGTCGTTCAACGCGAAGCCAGCGTTCGCAAAGAAGTGAAAGGCGTCGCGGATTTCCGGCTTGCCCCAGATGGGCGTGGCGTCGGGCAAGCCCGCCGTGCTCTGCCCGACCGACTCGAACTTTTCGATCAACTCGCCGAGGCCGGTGGGCAGCGTGGAGCGATCGGTCTCGCTCTGCTCGAAGATATCGGCGCTCAGATTCAGGAAGCCCCGGCGGCCAAGCGGCAGGCCGATGTTCGCCGCGAGCCGCTGGGTCTGCCCGTCGCCCTCGTAGCGCTCGCCGAAGTTGAGCAGCAGCGCACCGCCGGTGGGGTCATCTTTCAGGATGAAGTTCAGCACGCCGGCGATGGCGTCAGAACCGTACTGCGCCGCCGCGCCGTCGCGCAGCACTTCGACGCGCTCGAGCGCAATCGCCGGGATCACCGAGAGGTCGGGGCCCTGCGAGCCCGCCGTCAGATCGTCGGAGGAGAAGGCGATGACGGCCGAGCGGTGGCGCCGCTTGCTGTTCACCAGCACCAGGGTCTGGTCGGCGCTCTGCCCACGCAACTTGGCCGGGCGCACCAGCGCGGCGTGGTCGTCAACGGGGTGATTGTCCACCTGCCAGGACGGCACCGCGCTGCGCAGCAAATCGGTGAGTTCGACGGCGCCCTGGTTTTTCAACGCCTCGTCGGTCAGCACATCTATCGGCGAGAGCGAATCCGCCACCGTGCGGTTCACGCGCCGCGTGCCGGTGACGACGATCTCCTCGACGATATCCCGGTGCTCGTGCTCCCGTGGTTGCGCCAGAGCCGGCGGCGGCGCGAGGGTGGCTACAAGCAGAAACAGCAACGCCGGCAGCGCGGCGGAAAAACGCGCACGCCCCTTTCGCAGGTAAAAAACCCCGAACAAGATGCGCCTCCTCTCGGACTGAATGGTGTCGCCATGCCGCCGGTGGTTCAGCGTTCGCTACGATGCCGGGCGCGCAGATGGGTTACGGAGGGGGAGAGATTAAAGGTTCCAGACGGCGACGATGCCGAGGGCGCTGCCCAGCAGCGCGAGCAGGTAGAGCAGCGCGCCGAGGAAGCCGTCGTACCGCAGCCCGCCGAAATCCAGAAAGATGTGGCGCAACTGGTGCGCGCCGGCCCACAGCGGCAGCGCGATGGTGACGAGGCAGACCAGCCGCCCGAGCGGGTGGCGCGCCAGGGCGAAGAGCGCGCCGGTGTCGAGCGTCACCACGCCGAGCGGCGCCAGCACGCCCAGCACCAGCACGAAGGCCGGCAAGAGCAGCGCGCCGACGAACATCCCGCCGCCAAACAGACCCCATATAATCGGCTCCAGTTTCAGCATCAACGCGCGCATCACAGCACTCCCAGAAGCAGCGCGGTGACGAGCAGCGTCGAAAGCAGGAACAGCGCGCGCAGGCCGGTCACCAGCAGGGCATCCGGCGGACGCTTGAAGGGGCCGATGCGGAAGGGCTGCGTCTTGGGGAACAGCGCGAAGAAGTGCAGCGCCACCCAACTGAGCCAGACGAAGGCCAGCAGGTGGAAGCCCAGATAGAGCGGGTGCGCGAAACTTTCCAGCAGCGCGTCGAAGGCGCGCTCGCCGTCGCCCAGACTTTTGACCACGCGCAGCAGGTTGGCGCTGACCAGCAGCATCAGCGACGAGCCGAGGCCGAACATCAGATAGCTTCGATAGTTGCCACGGCTCGGGAAGTGATCCGGCGGACGCGGGTCAGCGGTGCGCGTCGGGCCGGCTTGCGACGGACGCATGGCGTCGAGCCGTGCGCGCAAGGTGGACATTTAACCGCGCCCCGGCTCGTCGCTCTGCGCCGCTGCCGTCGGCGCGCGTGGCTTGCGACGCGGCACGACGAAGCGCTTCGCCCAGTCGAGCACGTTGTTGAGCTTCGCCTGTTGGATGGCGCCAGCGGGGTCAACGCCTTTGGGACAGACCTCGGAGCACTCGTTCGCATAGGAGCAACTGAATACGCCGCCATCGTCGCGAAGAATCTGGTTTCGCTCCACGCCGCCGTGGTCGCGGGTGTCCTGGTTGTACCGGTGGCCGAGGGCCAAGGCGGCAGGGCCCAGGTAGTCCGGCTCATTCGCCACCACCGGGCAAGCCGCGTAACAGAGCATGCAGTTGATACACATGCTGAACTGCTTGAAGTCCATCAGCTCCGCGTGGCTCTGCCGGTTCGTGCCCTCGCGCTTGGCTTCCTCCTTGGCCTCGATGATCCACGGCTTGACTTGCTTAAGGCGCTCCATGAAACCATCCATCTCGACCACGAGATCGCGGATGACCGGGAAGTTTGCGAGCGGCGCGACTTCCACGCGCTCACCATACGCGCTGAGCGGCTGCTTGCAGGTGAGCTTGGGTTCGCCGTTCACATTCATCCCGCAACTGCCGCAGACCGCCATGCGACACGACCAGCGGTGCGACAGCGTCGGGTCCACCTGCGCCTTGATGTAGTTCAGCGCGTCGAGCACCTTCCAGTCGGCCTCGACCGGGATTTCGTACTCGCGCGTGGTCGGCGTCTGGTCCCGATCCGGGTCGAAGCGGGTCACGACGAGGGTCTTCTTCTGCTCCGCCATCAGTATTTCCGCTCCTCTGGCTCCCATGTTCCAAGCGTCACGGCCTTGGTGTCGAAGCGCGGCGGCCCTTCGGGCGTGCGGTGGACGAGGGAGTGGTGCAAAAAGTTTTGATCGTCTCGCGTCGGGAAGTCCTCGCAGGCGTGCGCGCCACGGCTTTCCTTGCGCGCCTTTGCCGCCACGGCCACGGTCTCGGCCACTTCGATCAGGTTACCGAGTTCGAGCGCCTCGGTGAGTTCGGTGTTGAACACGCGGCTCGAATCCAGAAGATGCAGGTTCTGGTACCGCTTGCGCAACTCGGCGACCGCGCTGACCGTGCGCGCCATCGCACTCTGCTCGCGGTACACACCTGTTCCCTCTTCCATCGTCAGATTCAGCGCCTCGCGCAGACCCGCCAGCGTTTCGTCGCCGCGTTTGCTGCCGCGCAGCGCCTCGATGCGCGCCGCCTCCGCACTGCACTGTTCGAGCAGTTGCGGCTCGGCGGCGTCGCCCGCGCCGCCTTCGCGCGCAAAGCCCACAGCGTGAACGCCGGCGCGCGCACCGAACACCAGACACTCGGTCAGCGAGTTCGAGCCCAGCCGGTTCGCGCCGTTCAGCGACACGCAGGCGGTTTCACCGGCTGCATACAACCCCTCGATGCAGGTGCGGCCCTCGATGTCCACATCCACGCCGCCCATCATGTAGTGCAGGACAGGGCGCACGGGGATGGGCTCGCGCACCGGGTCAACGCCGGCGTAGCTGCGCGCGAGTTCGCGCACGAAGGGCAGCCGCCCGTCAATGATCTCCTCGCCCAGATGCCGCAGGTCGAGGTGCGCGTATTCGCCGATTTTGCCCGGCACGGAAATGCCGCGGCCCGCGCGCACCTCCAGCATGATGGCGCGCGAGATCATGTCGCGCGGGCCGAGTTCCGCCTTCGCGCCGACGCCGTAATCGCGGGTCAGCAGGAAGCGTTCGCCCTCGGTGTTGAGGAGATAACCGCCCTCGCCCCGCGTCGCCTCGGTGATCAGGATGCCGGTGCCGGGCAGGCCGGTCGGGTGATACTGCACAAACTCCATGTCTTTGAGCGGCGCGCCCTCGCGGTACGCCAGCGCCATGCCGTCGCCGGTTTTGATATTGCCGTTGGTGGTGAAGGGCCAGATCTTGCCGGCGCCGCCGGTGCAGAGAATCACCGCGCGCCCGAGCACGGCTTTCATCTCGCCGCTGCGCAGGTCGAGCGCGACGACGCCGCCGCAGCGGCCGCCATCCACCAGCAGCTTGGTCACGAAGTGTTCATCGAGGCGCACGATGTTTTCGTACTGCATCGAGGTCTGGAACAGCGCGTGCAGCATGTGGAAGCCGATCTTGTCGGTGGCGTACCAGGTGCGCTTGGTGGTCATGCCGCCGAAGGCGCGGGTGGCGACGCTGCCATCTTCGTTGCGGCTGAAGGGACAACCCCAGCGCTCGAGCTGCGCGAGTTCGGCGGGCGCCTGCTCGACAAAGTACTGGATCACATCCTGATCGCCGAGGAAGTCCGAGCCTTTGACGGTGTCGTAACCGTGCATCTCGATCGAATCGTCGTCGCGCGCGACCGCGGCGGCTCCCCCCTCGGCGGAAACCGTGTGGCTGCGCATCGGATAGACCTTCGAGACCAGCGCCACGCTGGCGGCCGGGTTCTGGTGCAGCACGGCGATGGCGGCGCGCAGGCCGGCGCAGCCGCCCCCAACGATTACGATGTCATGGCGCTGCACATCCATCCCGGCGTCCCCTGCGCGCACTGCATCCCGGCAGGCTTCGAAGCTGTAGCCCAACCCGAGAGGCTCCGCCCCTCTCCATCCCGTTGACCGCACCGAGCCGCTGACCGGGGTGCTTGCACACCCCGCCACGCCCATTGACCGCGCCAGTCGCGTCAGCGCCCCGGTTGCAGCGCTTCGAGGATGCGTGCGGCGTTCTCCTCGACGGCCTTGCCGGTGATGTCCACCACCTTCCAGCCCCGGGCGCGGAACAGCCGGCGCGTGCGGCGCAACTCGTCCCGCACCTCGTCGAGTTCGGCATACCGCATTCCCTTTGTCGCGCCGAGTTGACGCAGCCGCGCGCGGCGAATCTCGAGCAACTGCACGGGGTCGGTCATCAAGCCGAAGACCTTGGCCGGGTTGATCTCGAGCAACTCGCGCGGCGGCTCGATGTCCGGAACGATGGGCACATTGCCCGCCTTGTAACCACGCTGCGCCAGATACATGGAGATGGGAGTCTTCGAAGTGCGCGACACGCCCGCCAGCACCAGGTCGGCCTGATGCAGGGTGTGGAGGTTCGCGCCGTCGTCGTGATGCACCGCAAACTCCACCGCGCTCACGCGCTCGAAGTAATCTTCGCCGAAGCTGTGCAGCAGGCCGGGGCGGAACTGCGGCACCAGACCGTAGTGGTTGGCCATCGAAGAGATGAGCGGGCCGAGCAGATCCACCGCCGGCACGCCCGCCCCCGAAGCGAGCTCGCGCACCATCTGCGCAAGGTGTTCGTTCACCAGCGTGAAGACGATGAGCGCGCGCGCCTCCCGCGCCTGCTCGACGATGCGCCGCACCTGCGCTTCGCGCCGCACCTCGCCGAAGCTCAGCACCCGAAAGCGCGGCGAGAATTGCGTCGCCGCTGCATCCGCCGCATGCCGCACCGTATCCCCCGTCCCATCGGAAACGAGAAAGAGTTCGAGCGGCGAAGCTTCGGCGGCTTTGTCCGTCACGACGAGAGGGTGCGGGAGTGGGCGCAGCGCGCAAGCGGCGGCGGCGGAAGTCGGGTCTGCGCGGTGGGGGCGGTTAGAATACGAAGGGTGGCGGAGCGGGCGCTGTCGCTCTGGCGTCGAAGCGCAGGCTCCAGCGCAGCAGGCGCCATGTCAGCCACTGACCGGCCAGCATCAGAAGTGGAAACAGAATCACATAGCCGAGGTCGTATGTGTAGAACCTCTCGTTCGGATGACCGATGAGCAGGAGAAATTTCTCGACGACCACGCCCAGGCTGCGGGTGATGCCGGGGGTGCCTGCGGACACCGCTAGAAAATTGCTGATGGCGGTGACGGCTTCCAGAAAGGACATATAGACCACAGACCAGAGCGCCGTGACTCGCACAAACGCAAATGACTTGTAATGAAAAGGCCCCGTCAGCCAGACCCGATCCAGAAAGATGCGAAAATGCACAAGGTGTGTCGCCAGACACAGCGGCTTCTTGCTCCGCGCCACCCAGAACAATAACCCGAAGAAGGCGCCCATGAACAGCAAGTTGTACTGAAAAGGATTCCAGTCGAGAGCGCGGCACGGGTCACTGATCCGCGGATTCATCTCCTCAACCCCGGGC
>JAHRAN010000016.1 GCA_020027245.1 Myxococcota bacterium | reverse complement strand
CGTCCGGCGACAGCACGGCGCGCACGAGCCGTCCAAGCAGCGCGCCGTGTTCGACGCCGCCATCCGGGTCCGCCGCCGCGCCGGTGACGCAGCGCAGGTCGAGTTCGCGCTTGGCTTGCTGGCCGCTCGCACGGAGCAGGCTGGCGTGCGAGACCGTTCAATAAAAGCAGTCGTTGTGGGCGGAGGTGCTGGCCGCGAGAAACTCCACCTGGGTGCGCGAAAGTGCATCCGCCACCGCCGGGCCATCGGTGTGGTAGCTCGTCATGAACATTCGGAAGAAGTTGAGACACACTTGTGGCGCCACGGAAAGCGCGCGCACCACATTGAACACGAAGCCGGCCTGCGCCTGCACGCCCTGATACAGCGCTTTGAGTAATCCCTGCGCCGCGTCGGGCGCAACCATCGGCGCCCAGGCATTTTTTGTTTCGAGGCCGGGTGGAAACTGCCGCGTGGGTTCACCCGCCTGCGCTTCGGGCAAGGCCGGGACTGCGCGGCCCAGCGCCTGCGCCAGCGTGTCCACGAACTGCGTGCAGCCGACCACGCCGCCGAGTTCCACCACCTGCGCCGCTTCGAGACCGCTTGCGCAACAGGCCTTGAACCAGCGCGACGAAAGTCGCCCCGGGTCGCTGGCGACGCGATGCACGGCGTCCACCGCCGTGGCCGAAAGCGACTCGCGCGCGGCGTGGGGTTCGGCCCCGGCTTCGGGAGAGAGCGCCCGCCGCCGCGTGTCGCAGAGTGCGCAGCTTCGCGCCGCGCGGGTCTCGGCGATCAGCGCCACGCGCTCGGCCCCTGTCCACCAGTCGCCAGCGGCGCCGAGCAGGGGCCACTGCGCAACGATTGCGGCTTCGGCTTCCGGCAGTGCGTCGAGTGTCATACCCGCTCCGTTTCGGTCTGTGCTCCACATCATAGGTAGCATCTCGACGGCGCGCGCCATAGACTGAGCCCAGGTTGCTCGCTGGAACCCGGCTTGCGCTGCGCCAGCGTCCGGCGGGCTCGGGTCGCCGAAGCCGAACGCGGGAGCGCCATGAAACTCGTCACCTTCAGCCACGATGGGAGCACCCGCGTCGGCCGGCTCGAGGGCGATGTGGTCGTTGACCTCGGTGGCAGCGGCCTGCCACGGGACATGGTCGCGCTGCTGGAAACGGGCGCGCAACGGGCCGCCACGGCCGATGGCCCGCGCCTCGCACTCGATCAGGAGGTTAAACTCGAGGCGCCCGTGCTGCGGCCCGCAAAAATTCTAGGCGTCGGGCTCAACTACGCCGACCATGTTGCGGAGAGCGGGCGCGAGCCGCCCGAGGTTCCGATGATCTTCAACAAGCAGAGCACAGCGGTTGCGGGCCCCTTCGACCCCATCCACCTGCCGCGCGTCTCGGACAAGCTCGACTATGAGGGGGAGCTCGCGCTGGTGATCGGTCGCGCCTGTCGGCACGTGCCGAAGCAGCGCGCGCACGAAGTGATCGCCGGTTACACGGTGGCCAACGATGTCTCGGTGCGCGACTGGCAACTGCGCAGCGCCACCTTCACGATGGGTAAATCCTTCGACACGCACTGCCCCATCGGCCCCGCGCTGGTCAGCGCCGACGAGCTTGGCGGCGCGCCCTCGGGGCTCGAGCTGCGCACTTTCGTGAACGGTGAAAAGCGGCAGCACTCGAACACCCGCGAGCTTATATTCGACTGTTTTACGCTGGTCGAGCACCTGTCCACCGCCTTCACGCTGCTGCCGGGCGACCTGATCCTGACGGGCACACCGGCCGGCGTTGGCATTTCGATGAAACCGCCCAAGTGGTTGTGCGCGGGCGATGTGGTGCGCATCGAGATCGAAGGCCTGGGCGCAATCGAGAACACGGTGATCGCCGAGCCCGAGACCGAGCGCATCTAGAGGTGGCCGTGCCGGTTTTAACAACCATGCTGCGCTTCGATCTGCGCGCGCCGGGTTGCACGCCTGCGCAGACCGCCGCGCTCTACGACGCCTGTCTCGAAATCTGCGCCTGGGCCGACGCGCGTGGTATAAGCGGCGCGTCGCTCTCGGAACATCACGGCACGGACGATGGCTATCTGCCCTCGCCGGTGCCGCTGGCCTCTGCGATTGCCGCGCGCACCAGCCACCTGCGGATCATGATCGCGGCGCTGCTCGTGCCGATGTACGACCCGGTGAAACTCGCCGAAGACCTGGTGGTGCTCGACCACATTTCGCGCGGTCGCGCCACCACCACAGCGGGCATCGGCTACCGCGCCGAAGAGTTCGAGATGTTCGGCATCCCCTACGCCGAGCGCGCGCGCATCTTCGAGGAAAAAATCGAGGTGATGCTCAAAGCCTGGTCGGGGGAGCGCTTCGAATGGCGCGGCCGCCCGCTGCAGGTGACGCCCGCTCCCTACACGAAGCCGCATCCGCCGCTGCTGATGGGAGGGCAGAGCCCCGCCGCCTCGCGTCGCGCCGCCCGTTTCGGGCTTCCCTTTCAACCGGCGAGCGACGACCAGGCGCTGCACGCGCTATACCG
>JAHRAN010000181.1 GCA_020027245.1 Myxococcota bacterium | reverse complement strand
CTTGTGAAGCGCGCGCCTCGGAATGAGATGTTGCTGCTCGGCACGGCCGGGCACATTGATCATGGCAAGACCGCGTTGATCCGCGCGCTCACCGGCGTTGACACCGACCGGTTGCCGGAGGAGAAAGCGCGGGGCATCACCATCGAACTGGGGTTCGCGCCGCTCACGCTGCCCTCGGGTCAGCGCCTTGGCGTGGTGGATGCGCCGGGGCACGAGAAGCTGGTGCGCACCATGGTGGCCGGCGCGGGCGGGTTGGATCTGCTGCTGCTGGCGGTCGCCGCCGACGAGGGCGTGATGCCGCAAACCCGCGAGCATCTCGAAATCTGCAGGCTGCTCGGTTTGCGCGAAGGCGTGGTTGCGCTGACCCGGAGCGACCTCGCCGACCCGGAGATCAGCGAACTGGCGCAGCGGGAAACGCGCGAGTTGCTGGCGGGCAGCCCTTTCGCCGCGGCGCCGATCGTGCCGGTCTCGGCGCAAACGGGCGACGGGCTTCCCGCACTCGTGTCTGCACTCGACCTTGCCGCCGCACGCGCGCGCACACAGCGGTCGCACGCGGGGCCGCCACGGCTCTTTGTGGATCGCTGCTTCGAGCGGCGCGGCTTCGGCCCCGTCGTCACCGGCACGCTGCTCGGCGCGCCGCTCGAGACCGGCGCGGTGGTGACGCTGCATCCGGGCGGCAGCAGGGCGCAGGTGCGTGGCATCCAATGTTTTGGCGCAACGGCGGAGCGGCTCTCGCCGGGGACGCGCTGCGCGTTGAACCTTCGAGGCGTTGCGCTTTCGGAACTCGAGCGCGGCATGCTGCTCTCGATTCCCGATGCATTGCACGAAACCACGCGCTTCGATGCCCGCGTCGAATGGCTGCCCGGGGCGAAGCCGCACGCTGACGCGCCGCAGGCGGTGGAGTTGCTGGTCGGCAGCGCGCATTTCCGCGCGCGCGTGGCTGCGATCGGTGACAGCGGGGCGCCATCGCGCCTCGGGGCGCTGGCGCGCCCCGCCACACCCGTTGACCGCGCAAAGCCGCTGACCGGGGCGCTTCCGCGCCCCGCCCCGTCTTTTGACCGCGCAAAGCCGCTGTCGGAGGAGCTTCCGCACCTCACCACG
Source organism: Myxococcota bacterium (assembly GCA_020027245.1). Lineage (GTDB taxonomy): Bacteria > Myxococcota_A > UBA9160 > UBA9160 > UBA6930 > JAHRAN01. The sequence goes on along the minus strand of JAHRAN010000181.1, from coordinate 2,546 downwards.
CCCGTTGACCGCGCCGAGCCGCTGACCGGGGCGCTCGCGCGCCCCGTCTCGTTTTTTGACCGCGCCGAGCCGCTGACGGAAAGTCACGGGCATCACGGTCATGGCTTTGCGCGGCTGCACCTCGACTCGGGGGCGGCGGCGCTGCTGCCCGGCGACAACTTCATTCTGCGCGGCTTCGCGCGGCTTGCGAGCGGCGGCGCCACCGTCGGTGGGGGGACGGTGCTCGATGTGCGTCCGCCCGCGCGCCGCCGCAGCGACCCGGCCCTGCTGCGCGAACTCGAAACGCTTTGCGCTGCGACGCCGGCCACCGCCTTGCACTTGCGGATCGAGCGGGCGGGGTTTTCCGGAACCACGCGCGCGGCGCTGCGCCGTGAGACCGGCCTCGAGCTGCGCGCACTCGATGACGCGCTCGCAGCACTTGAAGCGGCGGGCGAAATCAACAGCAGCCGGGACCAGGTGATTGCGGCGTCCGCGCTTGCCGAACTCGAAGCGCGTTTGCTGCGCGCGCTTTCGGAACACCACGACCAGCAGCCGCTGCAACCGGGCATGGCGCGAGCGGCGCTGCTCGGCGCACTGCCCGCGAATGTCGCGCGCGAGACGGGTGCGCTGGCGCTCGCGCGGCTCGAAGCGCGGGGCGCGCTGCAGTCCGAGGGCGAAGTGCTGCGCGCCAGCGACCACATCCCGCTGCTCAGTCAACGCGACGAGTACCTCGCCGCCAGTATCCGGGCGGACGCGATGATCGCGGGGCTCGAGCCGCCCACCCTCGCCGAGTTGCGCGCTGCGCTCGGCATCGAAGAGCAACCGCTTCGGGACTTGCTCGCGCATCTCGAACGCGACGGCTCGCTGCTGCGCGCGCCCGGCGACTTGTGGTTCGACCGTGGCGCCGTGGATGAGTTGCGCGCGCGCGTCGTCGCCCACCTCGAAGCGCAGGGCGCCGTGCAGACCAGCGACTACAAGAAGCTGATCGGCGTCACCCGCAAGTTTGCGGTGCCGCTGATGGAGCTTTTCGACAACGAGCACCTGACGATTCGCCAAGGCGACGCGCGGGTGCTGCGGCGACGGGGGCTATCCTCCGCCCCATCCCGTTGACCGCCCCAAGCGGCTGTCGGAAGAGCACTGAGCGCGCCCCGCCGTGGTGATACACTGCGGCCATGCCGACTCCCATTGCTGTGCTCGGCGCCGGCAGCTTCGGAACCTGCCTCGCCGTTCAGGCCGCGCGCGAGCACGACATCACCATCTGGGCGCGCGACGAAGAAACCGCGCGCGCCATCGAGCACGACCGCCACAACCCGCGCTACCTGAGCGACATTGTGCTGCCCGACGCCATCCACGCGACGCACAAACTCGAAGAAGCGCTGGCGAACCGCGAGCTGGTGATCTGCGCAATCCCGAGCCACGGCTTGCGCGATGTAATGACCCGCGCCCGCAGCTTCATGGACCCGGAGGCAATTCTCGTCTCGACCGTGAAGGGCATCGAGGTCGAGACCGGCATGCTGATGCATCAGGTGCTCGAAGATGTACTCGACCCGGTGTTCCACTCGCGTCTGGTCGTGCTCTCCGGCCCGTCCTTTGCGCGCGAAGTCGCCGAGCACAAACCCTCGGCGGTGAGCCTCGCCTGCCGCGAGGAAAATTTTGCAATCTCGGTGCAGACGGCGCTCAGTTGCCCCTGGTTCCGCTGCTACACCCACGACGATGTCGTCGGCGTCGAAGTCGGCGGCGCGCTGAAGAATGTCGTCGCCATCGCGGTCGGTATGTGCGATGGCCTCGGCATGGGCCTGAACGCGCGCGCCGCGCTGATGACCCGCGGCCTGCGCGAAATCAGCCGCGTGGGCGTTGCGCTCGGCGCCAACCCGCTGACCTTCCTCGGCCTCTCGGGCATGGGCGACCTGCTGCTGACTTGCACCGGCGACCTGTCCCGCAACCGCAGCGTCGGCATCGAACTCGGACGCGGCCACAGCTTGCGTGAAATCATCGCGCGCATGAATCAGGTGGCCGAGGGCGTGCGCACCACCCACGCGGTCTGCGAACTCGCCACCCGACTCGGTGTGGACATGCCGATCGCCTACGCCACCAGAAAAGTATTGACGGGAGAGTTGACTCCCCAACAGGCCGGCCTAGCCCTGCTCTCCCGGCAGTTGAAGAGCGAGGTGGAGTAGCCGGGGGCGCTGGCGCGCCCCGGCCCGCCTTTTGACCGCGCCGAGCCGCTGACCGGGGTGCTCCGCGCCCCGCCACGTCCGTTGACCGCCCCGAGCGGCTGCCGGCAATCTTACACCCCCACGGCCGCAACCGGGGCGGTGTGAGAACGCCCCGAGCCAGCAGCCAGTAGCGACCGGCGCCCTTCCGGCAGCGGCTCGGCGCGGTCAAAAGATGGGACGGGGTGCGAAGCACCCCGGTCAGCGGCTCGGCGCGGTCAAAAGGAGGGACGGGGTGGCTTAAAGCACCCCGGTCAGCCGCTCGGGGCGGGGTTAAAAGGCTGGGCGGTGCGCGTCAGCGCACCGGGCGCGTTGCTCAGCGGCTACGCCGTGAGCGCGTCATAGTCAGCGCCG
>JAHRAN010000177.1 GCA_020027245.1 Myxococcota bacterium | reverse complement strand
CGCAGCCGCTCGTAGAGGATCAGCGCGGCGGCGGACGCCACATTCAGCGAGGCCACCTGCCCCGCCATCGGAATCCGCACCCGGTGGTCGAGTGCGCGGGAGACACCGCCACGGAAGCCCCGCCCCTCGGCCCCCAGCACGACGACCAGCTTGCCCTGCCAGAGCCGGTCCGGCGTCTCGAACAGGGCGTCGCCGGCGCTGGCGTCCGCTCCGAGGCTCCAGAAACCGTGCTGCTGGAGCAGCCCCAGCGCGCGGCGCAGGTTCGGCGTGCGCGCCACGGGCAGGTGCTCGATGGCGCCCGCACTGGCGCGCGAAAGCAGGGGCGAAAGGGGCGGCGCGCGGCGCAGCGTCAGCAGCAGGGCCGCCACGCCGGCGCCCTCGGCCACCCGCGCGATGGCGCCGACATTGCGCGGATCTTCGACCCCGTCGAGGGCCACGATGCTGGACGACGCCGCCTCGGGCAGCCGGGCCAGCAGCGCCTCCAGCGTCAACTCGGGCAGGGCCTCGGCCTCGAGCGCCAGCCCTTGATGGCGCGCGCCCGTGGGCAGCAGGCGGTCGAAGGCCACCGCGCCGGGGGTCTCGACCGCCACCTCGGCCTGCTGCGCCAGCTTCCGCAGCGGCTCGTCCTGCGACCGGTCGTCGCGCAGCAGCAGCCGGTGCAGCCGGCGGCGGCGCGCCCGCAACGCCTCGCGCACGGGATGTAAGCCAAAGAGCCTCTCCACGCCGGGAACATACCGCCGGGGCCGGGGTGCTGGCGCACCCCGTCACATCTTTTGATCGCGCCGGGCTGCCTGCCGAAGCAAATATTTGGCGTCGGGGCGTGGGCTTCGTATCCTCGACGGCATGGCGCACCCCGGCAGCTTCAAGCTCCTGAACCGCAGGCGCGCAGCGGTGTTCGACCTCGACCCCGCGCAGCGCAGCGCACGGCGCGGCCAACTGCTCGTCGCCTCGCTGCAGCACGAGATCCTCGACGAAGCGACCACGGTCCGCGCGCGCCGCATCTTCGAGCGCCCGCGCGAGCTCTACCGGCTCGAGATCGCCAACCACGGGCTCGGCTACCGCCGCACCACCCTGCTCGACCGCCCGACCCTCGATGCGCTGTGTGACGACGCCAGCGTGGGCGCGCGCCTGCTGCGCCAGATTGATTGACTGCGATTCACTACGCTCTTCGAGACCGCGCCCGGGTGGCGAAATGGTAAACGCGGGCGACTTAAAATCGCCTGGCTTCGGCCATGCAGGTTCGAGTCCTGTCCCGGGCACCAGTCTTGGGCCACGCTGGCGCGCACCGCCCAGCCCGTTGACCGCCCCGAGCCGCTGACCGGGGTGCGAAGCCTTTCCGGCAGCGGCTTGGCGCGGTCAAGAGGAGAGGTGCTGGAGTTCGGCGGCGTGGGCGTAGAGGCGCTCGGGGCCGCCGAGCAACTGCCGGTCGAGGCCCACGCGCTTGAACCAGAGCTGCAGGTCGCATTCATCGGTGAAGCCGATGCCGCCGTGTACCTCGGTGGCGCTGCGCAGCAGATCGCGCCCCACCTCTGACAGGTGCGCCTTGCAAAGCGTCGCGCTGAGTGCGGCCTCGGCGGGCAGCGCGTCGAAGGCGTGCGCCGCATACCAGAGCAGCGAGCGCGCGGGCTCGAGGGCAGCCGCCATCTCGGCGCAAATGTGTTTGACCGCCTGAAAGGAGCCGATCTTGCGGCCAAACTGCTCGCGCGTGAGCGCGTAGGCCACCGAGAGTTCGAGCGCGCGGTCGCAACTGCCGACGATGTCGGCGGCGAGCACCACGCGCGCGGCGTCGAGGGCGCGCGCGATGGCGGCGGCCACTTCCCCCGGCGCGGCGTCGCCAGCGAGCGGCTCGTCGGCCGCCACGCCGTCAAAGGTGAGTTCGGAAAGCCGCCGGCTGCGGTCAATCGTGGGCATCGGCCGCAGCTCGAGACCGGGGGCGCTGGCTGGAAGCAGAAAGCAGGCAGCGCCGGCGGGCGCGAGGAAGACGTCGGCGCCAGCGCTGTCCACGACAAAGCGCGCGCTGCCGTGAAGCCTGCCCGCCTCGAGGCGCAGGCCAGCATCGTCGCGCCGCTCGACGCACTCGGAGAGCGCCACCGCCACCCTTGCCCGGCCCGCGGCGAGGCGTGGCAGCCACTCGTCCTGCTGCGCGGGCGAGCCGAGTGCGTCAAACAGTATTGGCGCGAGCACGGCGCTGCCGAGGAAAGGCAGCGGCGCGCAGCCATGACCCAGAGCGGTGGCGACGACCACCGCGTCGAGCAGCGTGCCGGCGCTGCCGCCCTGCTTCTCGGGAATCAGGCAGCCGACGACGCCGAGTTCGGCCAGCGCGCGCCAGGCCGCTTCGTCAACGCCATCTTCGCTCTCGGCGGAAACCTGCCGCACCCGCGCAAGCGGCAGCTTCTCTTCGAGCAGCCGCCGCAGCGTCGCATCGAGCAGGCGCTGCTCCTCCGACAGGCCGAAGTCCACTAGCGCGCGTCCGGGTCGGGTACTGCCGGGCGGGGCTCGCGCGGCATACCGAGGCCGCGCTCGGCGATGATGTTCTTCTGAATCTGCGCGGTGCCGCCGCCGATGATCAGGCCGAGTTGAAACATGTAGTGGAACTGCCAGCGCGTGGCCTCGCTGCTCTGTGCTCCGCCACGGTACAAAATGCCCGCCTCGCCCAGCGCGTCTATCGCCAGGCCGGCGAGATCAAAGTTCAACTGGCAGCCGTTCAGTTTGGTGACCAGGCCAGCGACGCCCGCCGCTTCGCCCCGCAACTGACAGGTGAGCAGGCGCATCGCGTGACACTTCATCGCCAGGGTTTTTGCCTGAAGCGCCATCAGCCGGCCCCGCAGCACCGGGTTTTCGAGCGCGGGGCGGCCGTCCACCCGGTTCTCGCGCATGGTGCTCCGCGCGCTCTCGAAGAGCTTCACACTGGTGGATGCAGAGCCGAGCATGTTGCGCTCGTGACGCAGCGTGGTGTTGGCGATCTTCCAGCCCTCGCCGCGCTTGCCGACCAGGTTTTCGAGCGGCACCCGCACGGCATCGAAGAACACTTCGTTGAACTCCGCCTCGCCGGTCATGGTCTTGAGCGGGCGCACCGTGATGCCGGGCGTGTCCATCGGCACCAGCACATAAGAGATGCCCGCGTGCTTCGGCGCATCCGCTTCGGTGCGCACCAGCGCGAACATCATCTGCGCGAACTGCGCCGTGCTGGTCCAGATTTTCTGGCCATCCATCACCAGCGTGTCGCCCTCGACGCGGCCACGGGTGCGCAGGCTTGCGAGGTCCGAGCCGGCGCCGGGCTCCGAGTAGCCCTGACACCAGAGCATCTCGCCGCGCACGGTCGGCGGCACATAGCGCCGCTTCTGTTCCTCGCTGCCGTGCTCGAGCAGCGTCGGCACCAGCATGTCGAGGCCCTGCCCGCTGACGCCACGCGAGAGCCGAGCCTGCGCAAACTCCTCGGCGATGATGGTGGCGATCAGCGGGTCCGGGTCGGCCCCCGCGCCGCCGTATTCACGCGGCACACCGCGGGCGGCGTAGCCGTGCTCGATCAACAGCTTCTGCCAGCCGAGCAGCGCGGGATCCACCACCCCCGACGCAAAGGTTCGCATGCGCGGCGCGCGTGCGCGGTTGTTCTCGAGAAACGCGCGCAACATGCGGCGGAATGCCTCGTGGTCGGCGCTGTACTCGAGCTCCATCGCCCCCTGTGGTAGCGCACCTGCCACGTGCTGACCGCGCCGAGCCGCTGACCGGCGCGAGGTGCGCCAGCACCCCGGTTGCGGCAGTGGCGGTGGAAGATTGCCGGCAGCCGCTCGGGGCGGTCAACGGGATGGGGGAGTGCGAAGCACTCCGCGGCCGCCACCCTCACCCGGCGACGGGCTACAAGGCCCGTCGCCCCCCTCTCCCAGAGGGAGAGGGGTTAAGAAAGAAGAAGCACCGCTCCACTAAGGTTCGGTTCCCCTCTCCCTCTGGGAGAGGGGTTAGGGGTGAGGGTGGGCGACGGGCCATAAAGCCCGTCGCCGCCGCTTCGACTCCCCCTCCACTGCCGCAACCCCCCGGTGCCGTCAGGGGCGCTCGGGGACTTTGGCGGCTTGCTCGGTGCGGAAGGCTTCGTAGGCGCGGCGCAGTTCGGGGTCGCGGCCTGCCAGAATCTGGGCGGCGAACAGGCCCGCGTTGCGCGCGCCCCAGGCGCCGACGCCGAAGCTGGCGACCGGCACGCCCGGCGGCATCTGCACCGTCGAGAGCAGCGCGTCCCATCCTTTAAGGGGGGAGCTTTCGAGCGGGACGCCGAGCACGGGCAGGGGTGAGAGCGCGGCGGCGGCGCCGGCCAGATGCGCGGCGCCGCCCGCGCCGCAGATCAGCACCTCGATGCCCTCGGCCTCGGCGGTGGCCAGATAGCTGCGCAGCCGCTCCGGCGTGCGGTGGGCCGAAATCACCCGCACATCGCAGCCGACGCCGAGTTCGCCGAGCGCCTGCTCGGCCCGCTTCATCACCTCGTAGTCGTTCGCGCTGCCCATCAGAATCGCCACGCGCGCCGCGCCTGCCAAGTCCGCCAAGTCCGTCCCCCTCGAGTCCCTGAATGTGGATGGTGGATGCAGCCAATCGCCGCCGGGAGCTTACACTACCGTGCGGATTGGAAAGCGCGGGAGCTTTGATGGGTCTCGACAAAAGCGACAAAAAAGCGGGACGGCGCGGGGGGGCGGGGGCGGCGGCCATTGGCGCTGGCGCCGACACCGAGCTTTGCGCCGTGCTGCTGCATCCGGCGGCGCACACGCGCTCACCGGCGATGCACAACGCGGCCTTCCAGGCGCTCGGCCAGGATGCAGTCTATCTGGCCTTCGATGTCGCGCCGGCGCTTTTGCCCGCTGCCATCGCCGGCGCGCGCGCGCTGGGGCTGCGGCAACTGGCGATCTCCATCCCGCACAAGCAGGCGGTGATGGCGCTGCTCGACGAGGTGGATGAAACGGCGCGACGGATCGGCGCAGTGAACACGGTGACGCGAGACGGCGCGCGGCTGGTCGGCGCGAACACCGACTGGCTGGGGCTGGTGCGCGCGCTCGAGCGCGAGACCGAACTCGCGGGCCAGCGCGCGGTCGTGCTCGGCGCAGGCGGCACGGCGCGCGCCGCCGTGTTCGGTTTGCGCGAGCGGGGGGCAACGGTCAGCGTGCTGAACCGCAGCGTCGAAAAGGCCAGACAGATGGCGCGCGAACTCGGCGCCGAGCGGGCCGGCGCGCTTGGCGAACTCGGCGAACTCGAATACGACCTGCTCGTCAACGCCACCAGCGTCGGCCTGCGAAGCGCCGACACCCCCGTGCCGGCAGCGCATCTGCGCGCGGGCACAACTGTTTTTGACGCCGTCTATGAACCGGCAGAGACGACCCTGCTGCGCGACGCGCGCGAACAAGGCGCTCGCGCGATTGGCGGCAAGTGGATGCTGGTGTATCAGGCCGTCGAACAGATCCGCCTTTGGGCCGGTCGCGCGCCGGAGCCCGACCGTCTGGCCCGCGCCTTCGACGCCGCTGCTACTTGAGCCGGGTCTCTTTGTAAAGCACGTGCTTGCGCGCTTTCGGGTCGTACTTTTTGAGCTCGAGCTTGTCGGGGGTGGCGGTGCGGTTCTTCGTCGTGGTGTAGAAGTGACCGGTGCCCGCCGTGGACTCGAGCTTGATCTTCTCGCGCTTGCCCTTCTTCGCCATGGTTCGCTACTCCGTCGCCTCGGGCGCGGGCACCGGCTCGCCACTGCGCGCAAACACGCGCACGCGCTTACCCTCGCGCTCCTCGATGCGGAAGCGGCTCGGGCGGTCGGCGGTGGGATCCACCAGCATCACAGCGGAGGCGTGTACGAAACCCTCCTGCTCGACGATGCCGCCGGTGCGCGAGCCAGCGCGGCCCGGCTTCAGGTGACGCTTCTGCATGCGCACGCCCTTCACGCGGACGCGGCCCCGCTCGTGGTCAACCGCGAGCACATGGCCCCGCTTGCCCCGGTCCGCGCCCGAGATGACCTGCACCTGATCGCCCTTGCGAATGCGCTTCGCCATCGCTCGAATCCTCGGTTGAGAAGCGGGGTTTGTGCCCTTTTTGCCGCCGGAAGTCAAGGCGGGGCCATGGCGGGGTGGTAGGCTCGTTGCGATGACGCACTGGAACCCGGACTCGACCCGGACGATTCCTCGCCTGGCGGTCGCGGCTGGTCTCTTTGGCCTCGCCTTTGCCGGTTGTGGCTTCGATGATCCGGCGGGCTCGTCGAAGGGCCCGGCCGGAGCGCTGGCGGACGGACGGCTGACCCGTGAACTCGAAACCTTCTGGCATGGTCAGATGGCGCCCCACGAGGTCGCTCCGGGGATCTATCAGGCGCACGGCGTCGGGAACACGAACCTCGTCGTCACGAAAGAGGGTTTCGTGGTCATTGATGGCGGACTACCGACCAGCGCGGAGGATCATCGCAAATTGCTGTCGCCGGTAGCGAGCGGCGATGCACGCTACGTCATCGCAACGCATGCGCACGCCGACCACGCTGGCGGCCTGAGCGCGTGGATCGGTGAGGACACCATCGTCGTCGCCCATCGAGAATTCCCGGAAAGCCAGCGATACCTGACGAGTCTCGTCCCGTTCTTCATGCCCCGCAACAAGATCTACTATCCCGAATCGGTGCCCGACCTCCCCGAAGTCATCGCCGTTCCGCTCTTCAGACAATTCTATCCCCACCTCGAGCCGACACTCCTGGTTGATGACACGCATCGCTTCGAACTCGGCGGGGAGCGATTCGAGGTCATCCATACACCGGGCGCCGAGGGAGCCGATTCGATCTCGGTATGGTTGCCCGACAGGAAGATCCTCTTCACGGGTGACTTCTTCGGACCCATCTTCCCGATGTGGCCGAACCTGTATTCGATCCGGGGCGAGAAGACGCGTTTCGCCCTGCCCTACATCGAGTCACTCAACCGTGTGCTGGATCTTGCGCCGGAAATCATTGTTCCCAGCCATTTCCTGCCCGTCGAAGGCAGGGAGAAAATTCGCGAGGGGGTAACCCGGACCCGCGATGCCGTGCAGTATGTACACGACGCGACCGTCGAGGGTATGAACAAGGGCAGAGACGTTTACACGCTGATGAAGGAAATCCGCCTGCCCCCCGAACTCGAACTGTCGGAGGCGCATGGCAAAGTTTCCTGGGGCGTACGCGCCATCTGGGAGGGCTATGCAGGCTGGTTCCATCACGAGACGCCGCAGCTTTACGCCGTACCTCCGCAAAGGATCTGGCCCGACGTGGTGGCTCTGGCAGGCGGGCCGGCCGCCATTGCGCAATTGGCCTCCGAACGAGTCGCAGCAGGGCGACCCGTCGAAGCACTCCATCTGAGCGCGATGGCGCTCGCAGCCGACCCCGCCCATGTTCCATCCCTCAAAGCGCGGCTGGCCGCGCTCGAGGTGCTGCAACAGCGCTCGGGTGGAATCAACCACAGCGAAACGATGTGGCTGAAACGGCAGGTGGAAGAAACACAACGGATCCTGAAAGATTGACGCCCGAGTGGATCGCGCTCCCCGACGCTGCGATCACTCCAGCAGGAGCGACCGCAGCCTCGACCGGGTTCCGGCATCAATGCCGAGGCCCTGTTCGATGTATCCCTCTACCGATCCGTACTGCGCCTCCATCGCCGCAAAGGCGCTCTCGAGGCTGTAGCGACTCACACCGAGGACCTGGCGCAGCAACTCCGGTTCAACATCCGGGCTCGAACGCGCCTGTATGTGCGGTAGCCACTGTTCAATTTTGTCTTCCAGATACAGGTTGCTCAACAGGAAGTCCGACATGACATCCGCTTTCGATACGCCCAGCGTCAACAGCACAATGGCCGCCGCAAAACCCGTGCGGTCCTTTCCCATCGTACAGTGAAAGATCTGTGGCAGCGCGCCGGGTTCGGCCAGGCTGCGAACCCAGGCGCCCCACCTGCTTCTCAACACGGGATCTTCAATATAAGGCCTGCGATCCAGAAATTTCCGCAGCTCTGCCGCCGACACTTCACCTGCATAGAAGCGCTTACCGAGGTCGGCGATGTCTACGGCGGGGTTATTGATCGCCAGGGTTTCAACCTTCAGCGCGGGCGACTGCTGCGGCAGGCGGTCCGGAGCAAGCTGCCGCTCGGACGGGCTCCTGAGATCGGTCACGGTAGTAAGTTGGAGACCTTTCAGGATTTCCAAGTCGGCATCATCGAGTTGCGCAAGGCTGTCGGACCGATACAGCAGCCCCCACTTGACGCGACGGCCTTCGGCGCCGACATAGCCGCCGAGGTCCCTGGTATTGATGGTGTTTTTCAAGCCCGGGCTGCGCTGGTGATGAGATGGACTCGCGGGCGATTCAGTTCTGCCGGAAACCACCACGGGGGCGGCGCAGCCCGACAGGAACAGTGCGATGGCCAGGGCGCTCAGCCAGTACCACATGGCTCCGGCCACTTCATTCCCGCTGGCGCTGCTCATGAGAGACCTCCTTCCGGATCAATCTCCATAGTTTAGCGAGAGACCGGCAGGCTGCCGCCACAGAGCCGGAGAATTCCTGCTTCGTGAACATCTGCGGTCGTCCCGGGTTTTCGGTGAACTCTAATGCTAACGATTTAGGTCTATTATGTTCTATCGGTAAACACGCCGACTCGTAGCATAGGTATCGTGGTAAGCAAAAACCAGGAGGGTTCCGCAATGCGTCGCTTGTCTCGAAAATCCATCGTGGCCTCGGCAGTCGCCGTAGCCAGTTCACTATTGATCACCGATCTCGCGAGTGCTCAAGCCCCCCCCCCGCGCTCGAGGAAATCGTGGTCACCGCCCGTAAGCGCAGCGAGAGCCTGCAGGATGTTCCTCTGGCGGTCTCCGCTTTCACCGGCGACCAGTTGCAGACTTTTCAGGTGGACGAAATCACCGAAGTCGCCCGCATGAGCCCCAACGTCACCATGAACGAGACCAGCGGCCTGGTGGGCGGCGCAATTACCGTGTTCATGCGCGGTATCGGCAACGACCCCGGCTTGGACCAGGGCGTCGGGATTTATGTTGATGACGTCTATCTCAATCGCACCAGCGGCGCGCTGCTGGATGTCTTCGATGTCGAGCGCATCGAACTCCTTAAGGGCCCCCAAGGGCACCTCTACGGCCGCAACACCATTGGCGGGGCCATAAAGTACATCACCCGGGAACCCGGCGAAGAGTTGGAAGGCAACACCGAGGTAAAGATCGGCAGCGACGGATATGTCCGCGTCAAGGGCGCCGTGGCTGGCCCGCTCATCCCATCCGCCCTGTATGGCGGCCTGTCTTTTGCATGGAAGGAGCGCGACGGCTACCAGACAAACCGCTTTGACGGCAGCGATCCCTGGGATGCCGATGCACAGGCGATTCGCGGCAGCCTGATCTGGACGCCGGCCGAAAACCTGAAGGTGAAGCTGGCGGCGGATTACAGCAAGGACGATTCCCGTCCTCCCATTCCCAACCGGGTGGCCCTCGACATGCGCTCGATCGGAGGCATCACCTTTGTCACCACCGGAGCCAACCAGTTCTTCGGCGCGGGCACCGGCATTTTTGACAGCCCGAACGATGTCCGCATGCCCACGGATGAAGACGCCGTGGCCAGCGGCTTCGGCGATTACGACCAGTATGGGATCGAGCAGGCCAATGTGGCCCTCACCGTCGAGTGGGACATCAACGACCAGTGGGTGCTGAAGTCGGTCACCGCGGGGCGCTTCCTCGAATCAACGCAACCCTTTGACTTCGACGGCAGTGAGCAACAGTGGATCAACACGCTCCGCTCCAACCTGGAGAGCGACGATATCAGCCAGGAATTCCAACTCAATTTCACCGGGGATTCGATTTCTGCGGTCATGGGGCTCTACTACCTGGACGGGGATCAGACTACGGACGGCAACGATACGCTGCAGACCGCGCGCCTGCGTGCGGTGCAAACCCACTTCAAGAACACCTACCTGGATGACCGCGAGGTGGAATCCATTTCCGTCTATGGCAACCTGGACTGGGACTTCGCCGAAGACTGGCAGCTCTCGGTGGGTGGGCGCTACACCGAGGACTCCAAGACCGAGATCCAACTGGCGACGGTTGACCAGACCTTTTTCGCGCTGGCCACGTTCGATCGTGACGCCCTTGTCACCCACTTTACCGGCTTAGGTCTTCCGGTGGCGATGGCGGAAGCGCGGGCCGATTCCTTGACCGCTCCCGGTTCCATTGTGGCGATCATGCCCGGCCAGGAAGCCATGGTGGAAAGCCACGCCCTGTTCGGGGGCTGGCTCGACCCGGATGGCCCGGGCCCCAGGCCGCCCCTCAGCCGCGCCATTGAGTTCAGCATGCCGGAAGACACGGATGCCGACGATGAGTGGGGAGAGTTCACGCCGAGCGTGCGCCTGTCCCATCACCTGGGTGACGACACCCTGGTCTACGCCGGCTATTCCACCGGCTTCAAATCCGGCGGCTTCGAGCGCAGCGGCGGTCGCTCGGACGCTTACGAGCCGGAAACGGTTTCCTCCTACAGCCTGGGGCTGAAGACCACGCTGCTCGACGGCGCCATGCGCCTGAACGCAGAGGTCTTCTACAACGACTACCAGGACAAGCAACTTGCCTCCATCCAGTTGTTGCCCAGCGGAGACCTGGAACAAACCACCACCAACGTGGGAGAAGTGACCTCCTCCGGTTTCGAGTTCGAAGCCAGTTGGCTGCCACCGGTGGACGGCCTGATGCTCAGCTTCAATGTCGGGTATCTGGACAGCGAAGTGGATGCCTTCCCCTCGTTCGACGAAGATACCGAAGATCCCATCGAACTCGCCGACACCACGGAGTTGGGGTACTCACCGGAGTGGACCGGCCAGTTCCGGGCCAGCTATGAAGTGCCCATCGGCACCCTGGGCACCCTGACCCTGGGCAGCGACATCTCCTACCAGGACGAAATGTTCACCACTTCGCCGATTGACACCACCGACTCGATCAAGCTGGCGCAGAGGTCCGACAGCCACTACATCTGGAACGCCATGGCGGCTTTCCGCACCAGGGATGACCGCTGGCGGATCGCCATCGAGGGCAAGAACCTGGGCGACGAGCGCGCTCTGGTGCACACCTTCGACATCGGCATTATCGCCACCGGTGGCTACACCCCGCCACGGACATGGGCCGTGTCCGTGGGTTATACGTTCTGACCCATCCCATCAAGGAACTCAGGGCTCAATGAGGGGCTTGTGCGCTTGGTATGGCGCGCTGCTGGTATTTTCCCTGGTCGTGGCCAGCAGTGGCCTGGCGGATACCGGGGCGGGCCCGGCGGATAGCCGACCCCTGCAGGCGGCATTCGGGGAACTGGTGGAGACGCTCAGGGCGGTGGAAGCGGATATTCGCAGTTCTCCCTCTTTCGGAACTGACGCTGAACAGGTGGGAGGGTACCGCCACATCCTGCGCGCCCTGGCCAAGGGGGTGGAGGTCGGGGTGCTGCAGGACGCCGATTTCCCCTACTTCCGCATTATTGATTTCTGGCTGCGTGAGGGCGGTGACAATCCGGACCAGCGCTACGCGGTGTCGTCAATTCGCGGAGGGGCGAGTTACCGCGTGTGGGGAACACTCGGTTCCGCCGTCCGTGTCGAGTTACAGATCTACGCCGGCCGACCCTGGGACGGGAGTGGCCGCTCCGCCGGCTACCTGACTTTCGAAGACCTGCAACTGGAAGATGACGGCTCCTTCGAGATCTGGATCTCGCCGGGGCAACGGGAGGGCAACTGGCTGGAAAACCCGGCGGACGCCACCACGCTGCTCGCCCGCCATATTTACGACCAGTGGACCGATGAACCCACCGGGGAGATTCATATCGACCGGGTTGGCTTCGAGGGTCGGCGCCGTCCCCCTGAAACCCGCGAAGCACTGGCGGATCGGATACGCGCGACGACGCACTCGTTTGCCACAACGGCGCGCACCTGGCCCGGCTTCGTCAACCGTAACTATGTGGCGAAAGGGCAAGCCAACACGGTGGCTCCCCCCCGGGATACCTATGCCCTGGGCGGGGTGAAGGGCCGCTGGATAAGCGGCGGTCATTTCGCCCTGGAAGAAGGCCAGGCGCTGGTCCTGCGCATGCCCCGCAGCCGTGCACACTACCAGGCGGTTCAGTTGACCGACATGTGGTTCGCCTCACTGGAGTATGGCAACCAGGTCTCGAGTCTCACCTCGAAACAATCGGTTCTGGCGCCGGACGGGGCCTACTACTACGTGATCAGCCCGCATGATCCCGGCTATGCGAACTGGCTGGACAGCGGTGCGCTGGCGCGCGGGGTATTCCTGTTGCGCTGGGACGGGGTGCAGGAGGAGCTTTCGCAGGATCAGCATCCTTCGGGCCGCCTCGTGTCCCTGGAGGAAATCGAGGCGGCGATTCCCGGATTCGAGTGGGTCAGCGAAGGGGAGCGGGAAGCGGTTCGGCAGGATCGCCGCCGTCATCTGCAGCGGCGTTCACACCGCTAGCGCGTGGTATACCCCGGGCATGCCCCGGGTTTTTGCGGGTACACTCTCACCATGATGTGAGGGAAACCCATGCCCGCAGAACTACTGGTGCCCATTAGAAAATTCCAGCGCCTGCTCGACTATATGGAGCGCATCGGTCTGGATGGCGAGGCGATGCTGCAACCCATCGGGCTCTCGCCGGAGGAACTGGCGCGGGCCCCTTCGGACCGGAGACTGCCGGGAACCGACTATTCCCGCATGTACAAAAATGCGGTGCAACAGATGCAGAGCCTCAAATGGCCCATTCCCTGGGCGGCGGGCATCGGCAGCGATGCCTTTGAGTTCATGTGCCAGAGCATCATCACCTGCAAAACCCTTGGGGATGCCCTGGAACGGGCGCAGCGCTACGACAAGCTGCTCTATCCCCTGACCAACTATCGCATGTGGATCAAGCGTGGCGAAGATGATTTTGAACTGCATTACAAGGTCACCGTGCAGGAGCAGGACAATGTTTTTACGCCCCGGAACTGGGACCGAAAAGAACACGTGCAAACCGTGGCCAAGGCATCCGGGCTGGTGGTGTGGTATTCGTTTTGCGGCTGGCTGATCGGTCGCTCCATTGACCTCATCCGGGCCGATATCGGCAGCCCCTCGGTCTCGGAAGCCTATCGGGCAGGCATGGACACTGTACTTCACTGTCCCTTGGAATTCGATCGCAAATACAACCGGATCGTGGCGCCCGCAAACTACCTCGACTACCGTCTGATTCACACCTCTGAATCTCTGCAGAAATTTCTCGACAACGCGGTGTACGGGCTGATTGATATCAACAGCAAACCCGGCAGCACTACCGCCGCCATCCATTCCCTGATCAAGCTGGACCTCAACACCGGTATGCCATCCTTCGAGCAGATGGCCGAAAACCTGCACATGTCCAAATCCAACCTGCGCCGGCGCCTGCTCAAGGAGGAAACAAACTACCAGAAAATAAAAGACCAGGTCCGCTGCGAACTGGCCGTGGAGCATTTACGCAAGGAAGACACCCGCATCAACGACCTGGCTGAGTTGCTCGGGTTCACCGAGTCCAGCTCCTTCGTGCGCTCCTTCCGCAACTGGGTGGGCGTCACTCCCAAGGCCTACCGGGATAGCCTGAGGGGCGGCGCGAGGGTTTGAAATCAACACTCATTCGGGTGTGATGCCGCAAGACAGTTTTGGAACCCTCTGTTCCCACCGCCAGTCTCCTCCATTTCAGTCCACCGGGAACCCGAGCTTGCGGAGCAGCGCGCTTGTGTCCACATCGCGGCCGCGGAAGGCGCGGAAGCCGTCGGCGGGGGCGATGGTGTCGCCCACGGACATGATGTGCGCGTGCAGACGGCGGGCGACCGTCTCGTCGTAGTAGCTGCCGGCTTCGACGAAGGCCTCGGCGGCGTCGGCCGTCAGGGCGTCCGACCAGAGGTAGCTGTAGTAGCCAGCGGAGTAGCCATCGCCTGCGAAGATGTGCGCGAACTGCGGTGTGCGGTGACGCATGACAATCTCGTCCGGCATGCCCATTTCGGCCAGGGTCTGGCGCTCGAAGGCGTCGGGATCAATCGGCGTCTCGCCCGCCAGGTGCAGCTTCATATCCACCAGCGCGCCAGCCAGATACTCAACCGTTGCGAAGCCCTGGTTGAAGGTCGCGGCGCGCTCGATTTTGTCGAGCAGCGCTTTGGGAATCGGCGCGCCCGTCTTATAATGCAGGGCGAAGCGGTTCAGCACCTCGGGCGTGGAGAGCCAGTGCTCGAACAACTGCGACGGAAACTCGACGTAGTCGCGGGGCACCGAAGTGCCCGACTGCGACGGATAGTTGACCCTGGAGTTGAGCCCGTGCAGGGCGTGACCGAATTCGTGAAACAGCGTTGTCGCGTCGTCCCAGGAAATCAACACCACTTCACCCGGTGCGCCCTTGATGAAGTTCGAGTTGTTCGAGACGATAGGAGTGCGGGCCGCGGTGATATTCTCCTGCGAACGATACGCCGTCATCCACGCGCCGCTGCGCTTTCCCTCACGCGCGTAGGGATCGAGGTACCAAAGCCCTATGTGCGCGCCGTCCGCGCCGCTGACATCAAAGACGCGCACATCGGGATGAAAGACGGGCAGGTCGTCAACCTGTTTGAACTGCATGCCATACAGTTCTCCGGCGACCCACATCATGGCCTCACGGAGTTTTTCGAGCTGCAGATACGGTTTCACTTCGTTGAAATCGAGGTCGTAGCGGGCCTTGCGAACTTTCTCGGCATAATACCGGTAATCCCAGGGTTCGATCGTGATACCGGCGCCGGAGGCTGAGGCGATCTTCTGCATGTCCGCAACTTCCTCGCGTGCGCGCCGGGCCGCCTTCGGCCAGACTTGGTTCATCAAGTCCATCGCCGCCTCGGGGCTGCCGGCCATCTGCGATTCCAACCGCCAGTGCGCGTGCGTCCGGTAGCCCAGCAGTTTGGCGCGCTGTGCGCGGAGCCTGAGTATCTCGGAGATGATCGCGTTGTTGTCGTGCGCGTCGCCGTTGTCGCCACGGTTGGTGTAATTGCGCCACACCTTTTCGCGCAGCGGGCGACTGCTGGCATAGCTGAGAAACGGATCCACCGACGACCGCGTGTTGATAACAGCCCACTGCCCCTTCCTGCCGCGACTCTTCGCCACGCTGGCCATGGCCGAAACCACGCTGGCCGGCAGGCCTGCCAGCTCCGCTTCGTCTTCGATCCAAGTCACATAACCCTTTTCGTCGGCGAGCACATTCTGGCCGAAGTCGGTGAAAAGGCCTGCCAGCCGCTTGTTGATCTGGGAGAGCGTGGCCTTGTCCCCGTCGCCGAGCCGCGCGCCCCGACGCACGAACTGCCGGTAGCGATCCTCGATCAACCGTCGCTGCGCCAACGTGAGTTTGTCTTTCCGCTTACCCTCATGGACGGCGGCAATCCGCGCAAACAACTTTGCGTTCTGCATCACGCCATCCTGATACGCGGCCAGTTTCGGTGCGATTGCGCGTTCGGCGTCGGGGATCGGGCCGACATTCAGGTTCGACGCATGCACGCCGAACAGCGCTTGCAGCCGGCCAAGCGCGCGGCCCGCGGTCTCCAGCGCCACAATCGTATTCTCGAAGCTGGGCGGCGCGGGGTTGCTGGCGATCGCCTCAATATCTTTGTTGGCCAGCGCGATGGCCTCGTCAAATGCCGCCACAAACGCGCCCGGCCGAACCCGCTGCCAGGGCGGCACACCACCGTAGGGCCCCGTCCAGGGCTGCAACATGGCGGACACCTCCTTCGCGCCGCCGCGCGCTTCGGGAACAAAGGCGCCCGCGCACGCGCCGAGCGTCAGCAGGGCCAGTGAAAGAAAGAGCATGGATGTCCCGGGCTTGAAGCTCATGGACCAAAGCCTAGCAGGGTTGCGCCCTGAGCGACAAAGCGGTGGCGGCTGACAATATGCAGATGGGGAATCATCTACAATCTCCCTGTGATAAATCAGGACATTTCCGAGAAGCTCCCCTGGCTGCAACGCGCGATCCGTCAGGGGCCGACGCCACTCTTCGCCACGATCAGCGGAGCGCACCTGTACGGTTTCGAGTCTGCCGACAGTGATTACGACCTGCGGGGAGCATTCGTCGCTCCGCTCGAGCATGTCCTTCGCCTTCGGAAACCGGACGAGACCATCTCGATCCTCGAACGGCGCGACGGTCTGGAGTTGGACTGGGTCATGCACGACCTCTCGAAATTCGCGCTGTTGATGACCAGGCGCAATGGCTACGTCCTCGAGCAACTCTTCTCTCCGCTCGTGATTCACGGAGGCCCCTGGCTCGAAGAACTCCGCGTGATCGCGGAGGGTTGTGTGGTCCGCCACCTCTACCACCACTACCGCGGCTTCGCTTCGAACCAGCGCAAGCTTCTCGATAACGGTGAGGAGACCTTGAAGAGACTCCTTTATTGCTACCGAGTCCTCCTGACCGGGATTCATGTTTTGCGCAGCGGAGAGATCGAGTCCAACCTGCCTGCATTGCTCGAAGCGCAGCACCTGCCCGAGGTAGCTCGCCTTATCGAGCGCAAAAAAGCTGGTCAAGAGAAAGGACACCTTGCCGACGGAGAGGCCGCCGCCCACCGAGCGACGCTCGACTCTCTTCAGGCGCAACTCGACGAGGCCTTTGAACGCAGTCCGTTGCCGAAAGAGGTGACTTCGCTCGATGCCCTCGACGACTACATCATCCGCGCCCGATTGGAGTTGGGGCGTGGCTGAGTTCTGGGAAGAGACGCTCATCCTGAAGACGCTGTCCGGGTCTCGAGCGCATGGCCTCGCGCGTGAAGGCAGCGACACGGACACTCGAGGGGTCTGCATCCCCCCTGCCCGCTTCCTCATCGGGCTGAGCAAGTTCGAGCAACATGAAAGCGACTGTGGAAATCATGTCACCTATGCGCTGGCGAAGTTCATCCGGCTCGCTCTGCAAGGCAATCCGAACATTATGGAGTCCCTCTTCATCCACGATGACGACATCCTGTTCCTCACCGACGCGGGGCGACAACTCATCGAAGCGCGGGAGGGCTTCCTGTCCAAGCAGGTCATCCGACGATTCATGGGTTACGCACTCGACCAGTTGAAGCGAATGGAGCGCCACCACCGTTGGCTCGTTGAGCCTCTCGACGGCGCTCCGGAGCCGTCCGACTACGGCGCGATTCACAGCGGCGGGCGGCACCGGTTCCCTGACGCCGATGCGCAGAGAGCCTACGACGCGGCGCACAAGCACTGGCGCCACTACCGAATCTGGCGCAAGGAGCGAAACCCCGAGCGGGCTGTTCTGGAGGAGCGACACGGCTATGACACGAAGCACGCGATGCATCTCATGCGTCTCCTGAAGATGGGCGAAGAGCTTCTCTCCCGGGGAACCCTGCTCGTCCGTCGCCCGGATGCGGCTTGGCTGCTCGGTATCCGGGATGGCGCCATGGACTACGAATCTCTGCTCGAGCTCGCTCACAGCATGACGAACGCGCTCGAAACGCGGGTCTCCTCGTCAACTCTGCCCGACGAGCCCGATCGGGCCGGCGCCGAGACGCTCCTGATTGAATTGCAACTGCAAGCACTGGGGACGCAGGCAAGCGAGATCCGCTGACCGGAGCGCTCTGGAAGGCGGATTTCCGCCATCTGTTTGCAGTTGGGAAGTGATGTTACACGGGGCGAAGGGTTGCGGTATTGTTTCCGGATGCTGAATCTCGCTCGCTTCGTCTGGTGCCTCGGGCTTGTCGGTCTCACCCTCGGCTGCCCGGAGGGGTATGTGTTCAACGCGCCGATCGCCAACACGCTGCTCGGCAGCGGCGGCAAGGCGCTCGACCCGACGCTTATAAAGGAGCGGCTGCGCGTGGCGCCGGGCTTCGCCCTTTCGCTCTACGCGCACACACCCGGCGTTCGGGAAGTGCGGGCGACGGCGTCCGGTGACGTGCTGGCCAGCGCGCCGCGCGAGGGCGTGGTGTATCTGCTCGGGCGTGACGCCGACGGCGACGGGAAGCCGGACTCGCAGCGCATACTGCTCGGCGATCTCGACCGGCCAAACGGCATTGATGTGCACGATGGCTGGCTCTACATCGCCGAGGGCTCCGCCATCGGGCGCATCCGCTTTGACGAGCAGCAGGGCGTCACCACGGGCGCGTTCGAGCGCGTGGTGACCGGCCTGCCCAGCGGCGGCAACCACTGGCGGCGCACCGTGCGCTTCGGCCCCGACGGGATGATGTATGCGACCATCGGTTCGAGTTGCAACGTCTGTTTCGAAGAAGACGAGCGGCGCGCGACGATGCTGCGCTTCCGCGCCGACGGCAGCGGCGAGCACATCTACGCGCGCGGCCTGCGCAACGCGGCGGACTTCGCCTGGCATCCGAAGAGCGGCGAACTCTTCGCCACCGATAACGGGCGCGACCTGCTCGGCGACGACTATCCCCCCTGCGAGTTGAACCTCGTGGTCGAAGGAGGCGATTATGGCTGGCCCGTCGCCAACGGCGACCGCGAGCTCGACCCGGACCTCGGCGCGGGACACGAGGCGCGGGCCGCGGCATCGCTGCCGCCGGTCTTCGACTTCCGGGCGCACAATGCGCCGCTCGGCATAGATTTTCTGAAGCACCCTGGCCAACCCGCCGACTACCGCTTTGCCGCCGTGGTGGCGCTGCACGGCTCCTGGAACCGCAGCGCGAAAGACGGCTACAAGGTGGTCTCGCTGCACTGGGACGGGGCCGGCGCCGTGCATTCGCGCGATTTTCTCTGGGGCTTTCTCCTGGACGAGGATGTGATCGGGCGGCCGGTGGATGTGAGCGAGGGCCCCGACGGCGCCATCTACATCAGCGACGACTACGCCGAAGCCGTGTACCGGGTCGTCGCGCAGTAGTACGCGGCGTAGCAGAGCACTGAAACAAAAAGCCCCCGAAGCCGGTGTGACTTCGGGGGCTTTCAAGAGATCCCACCGTCGAGCTACTCTCCCACCGGGAAACCCGGCAGTACCATCGCCGATGTGAGGCTTAACTTCCGTGTTCGGAATGGGAACGGGTGTGGCCCTCACTCCAATGACGGTGGGAAACCGTGACCGCAACACTTGCAACTTGTTGCGATGAATTGAGGCGGTCGATCCTCGATCAACCAAAGAGCTTTCCGGGTTCAAGCGGGCAACGCTTTGCGAAGTATGGCTGCAAAAATCCAGCCGGTGGTCATGGTCAAGCCTCACGGGCGATTAGTACGGGTCAGCTTCACGCATTGCTGCGCTTCCACCTCCCGCCTATCAAAGTCCTCGTCTCGGACTGCCCTTCAGGGGACCGAAGTCCCGGGGAGATCTCATCTCGAGGCTGGCTTCCCACTTAGATGCTTTCAGCGGTTATCCATTCCGAGCATGGCTACCCGGCGGTGCTGCTGGCGCAACAACCGGTACACCAGAGGCTCGTCCATCCCGGTCCTCTCGTACTGGGGACAGACCCTCTCAAATCTCCTGCGCCCACGGCGGATAGGGACCGAACTGTCTCACGACGTTCTAAACCCAGCTCGCGTGCCACTTTAATCGGCGAACAGCCGAACCCTTGGGAGCTGCTACACCCCCAGGATGTGACGAGCCGACATCGAGGTGCCAAACCTCCCCGTCTATGTGAACTATTGGGGGAGATGAGCCTGTTATCCCCGGCGTACCTTTTATCCGATTAGCGATGGCCCTTCCATGCGGAACCACCGGATCACTAAGACCTGGTTTCCCACCTGCTCGACTTGTAGGTCTCGCAGTCAAGCTCCCTTATGCCTTTGCACTCTGCCGCTGGTTTCCAATCAGCGTGAGGGAACCTTCGCGCGCCTCCGTTACGCTTTAGGAGGCGACCGCCCCAGTCAAACTACCCACCACGCAATGTCCCCGACCCGGATAACGGGCCTGGGTTAGATCAACAGAACAATAAGGCTGGTATTTCAAGGTTGACTCCACCGAAACTGGCGTCCCGGTTTCAAAGTCTCCCAGCTATCCTACACGCACTGAACCGATAATCACTGCGAAGTTGTAGTAAAGGTGCACGGGGTCTTTCCGTCCTGCCGCGGGTCGCCGGCATCTTCACCGGCAATTCAATTTCGCTGAGTCCCTGGTTGAGACAGTGGGGAAGTCGTTACGCCATTCGTGCAGGTCGGAACTTACCCGACAAGGAATTTCGCTCGAATGCTCCTTCTCTGTTTCCAGAGAGGTCGGACTTTCTCTTAAACATTTACCGTTTTTTTGCGATTCATTTGACTTGCGATGCCCCGAATCTCTTCCAAGCCGCTTTGCGTCAAATGAGAGTTTTTCTCCATCAGTAAAAGCACTTTGCGAAATTTTCTGTATTCCACATTTTTGAGTGTTTTTAACTGATGCCGCATAAAAAATGGAGAAATTATATTCAGCAGATGATCCAAATTTCTGACTCTATAGGCCATTCTGGTTGATGTTTTGTCCTTTCGGTTCACTCGCACCACCCCACACCCGAAAAATGTTTTCAGTGCATGCAACACTTTAACATCTCGTTCGTGTTGTACTACGGTGAACTCAGGCAAAACCTGATAGCCTAAGGTCATTTGGTCGTTTTTGTTTATGCTGATGTGAAAGCAACCCTCACCATCAACAAAACCAACGATCCACTGCGCTTCTAATTTCATGTCATACCTCCAAACATAAAGTCTCTGAGGATTTTTGACGGGCTTCCGTCAAATCTTTCCTGCGGATTGTCCCCGTGTCTGTCGGATTTTTACTGCCTGGTTTTCAGTTTGGAACACGGATTAAACAAACATTTCGTGATTCCAAAAACCAAGCGAGTACCGAGCAAGTTTTAGAGGAGTTTCCCGCACATGGTTTGGTTTTACTAAGGCGTGCGATTCACCTTAGGACCGTTCATTAATGTTAATGCTTGAAAAGCACGGCACACCCGCAACAAACGAAACGGACGCACCCTTCATGTCGCCATGAAGATCGGACTATATCATCACCCATAAAACAACCGGGTGCCTGGCGTGTAGTCTCTGAGGATTCCTTGCTGTCAGACGAATCCAACAACAAGGTCTTTCCTGCTGATTGTCCGCACCTGACGGATTGTTACTGAAAATACAAAAAATTTCCAGTACCGCAGGATACAACCGGAGTTTCCAGCATTTAGCCGGGTTTATTTGCGTAACTACAGTTTTGGTC